>CAKOLN010000025.1 GCA_934096075.1 uncultured Bacilli bacterium | reverse complement strand
AAAAAGTGCATTTTCTTTTGAAAACACACTTTTATTACTTAATTGCACTTATTTGTGCACTTTAGATTGATTCAACGTTTAAATTTTATCACTATCAACTATTATTGTAACTGGACCATCGTTATATATTTCAACTTTCATATCAGCTCCAAAAACACCAGTTTCTGTATGTATACCAATACTCCTTAATTTATCATTCATATAATCATATAACTTAGAAGCATCACTAGGATTTAAAGCATTTGCAAAACTAGGCCTTCTACCTTTAGTAATATCTGCATATAAGGTAAATTGACTAATATTTAATATACTTCCTTTAACATCTAATAAACTTAAATTCATTTTATCATCATTATCAGTAAATATTCTTAAATTAATTATTTTATCTATAACTTTATCTACTATTTTTTCATTATCTCCATTAGTAAAACTAGATAATAATACATAACCATAATCTATTTCTCCATTTATTTTACCATCAATAGTCACTTTACTATATTTACTTCTTTGTACTACTACCTTCATTATCTTTCCACCTTACTTACAAACTCCATACTATTAAGTTCGATCATAAATCTATTTAAAGTTTCTTTATTTTTTACTTTTATAGATAAATCATATGCTTCATCATATCCTTGTTTACCTTTATTATTTATAGATGTAATATTTACATCATATTTAGTAGCAAGAGTCAAAATATTAGCTAGATTCTCATTAGATGAATTTAAATACACTGTTACATGAGATATATATTTATCCATTACTTTATCATTCCATAAAGCATCTATTATTCTTTCATCATCTAAATTTATATTCTTACAATCTCTTCTATGAATTAATACTCCACTACCTTTAGTAATATAACCAACTATATCATCTCCAAGTACAGGATTACAACAATTAGCAAGTCTAGTTAATATATCACCATATCCTGCGATTATAATTTTACCTTTATCAGTTTGTTTTACCAATTCATTATTATTTAATAATTTTTCTATTGTATCATCTTTTTTAGGTCTATAAATATCCTCTAATTTATTAACTATTAAGTTTTGACTATATTTTAAAGTACCCACTCCTACATATATATCTTCAATAGTATTTTCTTTTAAATCTTCTAATACTTTATTATATATTTCTGGCACTAGGATTTCACTATCTTTTATATTTCTTCTTTTTAATTCTTCAAGTATTAATTCTTTACCTGTTTCTATAGCCTTATCTTTTTCTTTTTTATAGAAATAACTCTTTATTCTTGATTTAGCATTAGCTGTTCTTACAAATTTTAACCAACTTTTACTAGGTGTTTTTCCTTTTTGAGTTTTTAGATCAACTATATCTCCATCTGATAATTTATAATCTAAACTAACTATTTTTCCATTTACTAAAGCTCCAATTGTAGTATTACCAACTTCACTATGTATCTTATACGCAAAATCTATTGGAGTACTACCCATAGGTAATTCAATTATATCTCCTTTAGGTGTAAATATATATATTTCTTCTTTTACTAAATTATTATTAAAGTTTTTAAAGAAATCATTGTTACCTTCAATATCATTTATTTCTATTAGAGTTCTAAATTCTTGTAATCTTGCTTCCAAAGCAGATTGCTTACTTCCATCAGTTTTTTCTTTATAACTCCAGTGAGAAGCAACACCATGTTCAGCGATTTCATCCATTTCATGTGTTCTAAGTTGAATTTCAAATTTATTACCATCAACTCCAAATACTGTTGTATGTAAACTTTGATACATATTGTTCTTAGGATTAGCAATAAAATCTTTAAATCTCTTTGGTATAGGTCTATATTTAGAATGAATTATACCCACTACTAGATAACATTCTTCTGGAGTATTTAAAAGAATTCTAAGTCCTAATAAATCATATATATCATTCCACTTTTTACCAAGTTTTAATTTATTGTATATTCCTCTTACTGATTTAACTCTATAAGTAATATCAAATTTTATATTATGTTCTTTTAAAAGTAAAATTAATTCATCTCTCATTTTATATAAAGATGCTTCTAACTCACTTCTATCTTTATTTATTTTTTCTAATACTTCATTATATCCTACAGGATCCATATTTCTTAAACATAAATCTTCTAATTCACTTTTCATAGATTTAATACCCAGTCTATGCGCAATTGGAATAAAAATCATTTCTGTCTCATTACACACTTCTTTTATGTGTTCTTTATCATGTACTTGTATAGTTCTTAGATTATCTAATCTATCAGCAAGTTTAATAAATAATGTAATTGGATTTTCTGATAAACCAACTACTATTCTTCTATATCTATCAGCATCATTTTTAAAGTGAAAAGTTCTTTTTAAATGACTTAATTTACTAATAGAATTTAGTATCTTAGCAACATTTTCATCAAACATTTCACTAACTTCTTCATAAGTTAATTTATCTAAAGTAATTCCTTCATGTATTAAAGCACAACCAATTGTTATAGTATTCATTTTAAGTTCTGCTAGTATTTTAGCAACTCTTATACTATGATTTATATAAGGTTCTCCTGTAATTCTAGTCATACCATCATATATTTTAAGTGCTACTTGATAATATTTATCTATTTCTTTTAAGTTATCTTCTGTCATATACATTTTAAGTATATCTAATAACTCTTGATATTCCATCTTATCAACTCCCTATAATAAGTTATTTTCTTTAATTATATCTGTATTTCTTCTTCTAACTAAATCTAATACATACATTTTAACATCATCAATTTTTAGATCCATTATATCTGTTACCATATCACTCAGTGTTAAACTTTCACTATTTTTCCATTTATTTATACTCAAATAGTTCCATATATCTTCTTCTTTGATATAACTAATATTATTTCTTTTTATTTCTTCTACTTTAGAATATAAAGCAGGCTTTATACGATTATATAACTCATCTAAATTTCTAAAATTTAAATCTTTCATATGTGTCACCTTCTTATATAATTTTACTATATATTATACTAAATTAAAAGATATTTAGTAATTTAAACATTAAACTTTTATTCTAAAATGAAAGTGGAATTATTTTAAAGGAGAGGTTTACAGATGAAATAAAAAAATTTACACTTAAAAAATTCAAGTAAATCGTCTATAATTAAATTAGCAAAAAAATAATATAGAAAGAAGTGATTTACTTGAACAATAATTATTTTAATACAAAAAAGGAAAAAAATAAACATTTATTATTCAAAGATTATAAAAAAATTGAATCTTGTATTTTAAAAAATGAAGTGCACAGAAGTTGTGCACTAATGTTTATAACTGATATAATACCTTTTAAGCAATTTA
>CAKOLN010000024.1 GCA_934096075.1 uncultured Bacilli bacterium | reverse complement strand
GCTTATGGTAATAGTAATATTAAACCAATTTTAGATAATTGGTATCAAAATAATTTAGCATCTAATTCTGATAAAATTGTAAAATCAAATTTTTGTGTAAATTTTGATTATTATACAAGAAAATCATCAGGTACATATGCAAATGTTAATTATTTTCAATCATATGAAAATTTAGGTCAAGATAGTAACAATTATTCTCCAATACTAGTTTGTCCTAGTAAATATATTATTGAAGCAAATATTGGATTAATAAGTGCAGAAGAAGTGGTTTTAGCAGGAGGAGCTTATAAAAAAAATAACACTTCATATTTCTTATATAATTCTAGCATTCCTGATTACTACTGGACATTATCCCCAGCATATTACGATCCAACATATAAAAATGGAAATGTTTTTATTATAGATAAAAATGGAGCTCCTACTGACTGGACTAGAAATTTATTAACGAATAGTTATTATATTAGACCAGTCATAACAATAAACGGCAATTTTGAAATGACAGGAGATGGGACAATTAATAATCCTTATCAGTATAAATAAAAAGTGAAATGAGTAAATAACTTTAATTATGAAATGAATAAACTTACAATTATTACAATATTTTTAATATTTTTAGTAGTTTTACTTACCTTTAAATCACTAATTATTCCATTTATATTAGTATTAGTAATTCAGTGTGCTGTCTATGTATTAATAGGTATTATTAATATATTAGATATGAAAGTATATTATCTATCTTTACTTATAGTACAAAGTATCTTAATGGGAGCCGCTATTGATTATGCAATATTATTTACAAACTATTATAAAGAGTTAAGAAAAGAAAATAATATAAGAATATCTTTAAAAAAACATATAATAAATCAATTCATACAAATCTTACATCATCTTTGATAATGATTATTATAACTGGTATATTAGGGTTTGTATTTAAAGATTCTGCTATAGGAGAGATTTGCCATATATTAGCAATTGGAGTAACTATTGCAGTATTATTAATATTATTTGTCTTACCAAGTACTATTGTTTTATTTGATAAAAAGATAGTTAATAATAAGATAGAATCATAAAATTATATATAAAAAAGTTTGCTTTTTTTGCAAACTTTTTTACTGACATAAAATTAATAATTATTTGCTTTTTTTTCAAAGAATGATTTAGAGTGAGAACAGACAGGGCAAACTTCTGGGGCTTTTTTACCAATGACAATATGACCACAGTTGCGACATATCCAAATAGTGTCTCCTTCACTAGAGAATACTAAGTCATTATTAATATTTTCAATTAATTTTTTGTATCTTTCTTCATGTTCTTTTTCAATTTTTGCAACACCTTCAAAAAGATTAGCAATTCTTGTAAATCCTTCTTCTCTTGCTTCTTTAGCCATTCTTTCATACATATCTGTCCATTCATAGTTTTCACCACTTGCAGCATCATTAAGATTTTCTAATGTACTAGGAACTTCACCACCATGAAGTTCTTTAAACCATAATTTTGCATGTTCTTTTTCATTATTAGCAGTTTCTTCAAAAATTGCAGCAATTTGTTCAAAACCATCTTTTCTTGCCTTAGAAGCATAATAAGTATATTTATTTCTTGCTTGTGATTCACCAGCAAATGCTTCCATTAAATTTTTTTCTGTTTTTGTTCCTTTTAGATTTTCCATCTTTACCTTCCTTTCTTACATTCATTACAATAACCAGAGTAGGTAATATCATAGTTTACTATTTCAAAATCATTTGGAATATTTTTATACTCAATATTAGATGTTTCATGTATATCAAATATTTTATTACATTTTAAACAAATAAAGTGATTATGTTTAATATGCAGTTTGTCATAATGATCTTTCCCATCAAAAGTTTTAATTTTTCTTATCTTTTGAAGCTCTACTAGAATATTTAGATTTCTATATACTGTTCCTAAACTAATATTTGAAATACTTTTTCTAGCAATTTCATATACTTCATCAGCTGTTAAATGATCACATGAATTATTAATAATATCCAGTATTAAATTTCTTTGTGTAGTATTTCTCACAATTACCTCCTTAATAGTAATGATTACTAATAATATATCATAATAATTTACTGATATCAAGATATTTTATGTAAACAAGCAATAATTTTCTACTGAAAACGGTAGAAAATGTTTAAAAAAGTAAAAATTAAGTAAAAAGAAAACAACCATTTTGGTTGCGATATAAATACTTATTTCGTAAAATTCATTTGATTAAATATATCAGTATCATAAAACTCTGCCATAGTTATCCCAAAAACCTTACACATTTTATATATGTTTCTGGAACTAGGATTTTCTACTTTATCATTTAGTAACGCAAATAGTGTTGCTACCGGTACAGTGGAAAGTTCTGATAACTTATTTGGAGTAATATGGTTCTTTTCACATAGTTCAAGTATTCTATTGATTATTGCCTGCGTAAAAGACATATTATGGCCTCCTTTGTCTATATGTAATTATATCAAAAAAATAATAAAAAAATCTCTTGATTTCAATAAATTTTTCTGAAAATGAGAAAAATATTTAAAGTATTGATATAAATTTTACTGAAATCGGTAAAAAATCTGTTGAAATCGGTTGATGTTTTTGCTAAAAAAGTATAATATTTCTTGTATTAGATCTTATGTTTTTCACTTTTAAACAACTATTTAAAGCTCTAACTTTTTGTACAAAATGTGGTGGTAACTATGAATCAAAACGAAATTGTTTTAAGTAATAATAAATATAAAGAGAATAAAATCAGTTCGTATTTTTATAATAAAACAGTACATGAAAAAAGGAAAAAGATTATTGATAACTTACATAAGTATAAATCAAGTAAAAAAGTGTCAATGCTGCTTGGTGATTATTATGTGTAAATGACAATTATATCAAATTCCGTTTTAGAAAGTATTGGTTGCGGGATTTGGGATATTTAAAATTATTGAAAGAAAAGTCAGAGACGGTAGAAATCCATTAACTGGTGAAAAAATAAAAATTAGAACTTCGAAATCAGTAAACTTTAAACTTAGCACAGACTTAAAAGACAAAATAAATTAAATACTTATAAGCAAGTCGAAAATGGCTTGTTTTTTTGTAAAGTGAGAGAAAAAAATAAAAAAATCTACCGAAAACGGAAAAAATATGGTAATATATATATAACAAGAGGATATATTGCAAAAAAAGAAAGGAGGAAATATGTGAAATCTATTTATAGAATACTACCAATTTTTATAATAATAGTATTCGCATTTCTGGTATTCTTTGTTGAGGAATGTATAAGGTTAGAAATTAATTTGTATGATAAGCCACTTGTTAAATTAAAAGTTGAAGAAATAAAGAGCAATAACAAAAATATATATATTGAAGAAATACACAGTTTAGGTTTTACTGTTAGATATGAATATGATCTTAATCAAATGTCAGAGGATCTAGTCCAATACACAATTTCTAAAAAGACTTTTAAAACAATGTTTAAGGGAAATGTTTGGCAGTGGTCTAAAGATACAAAAGAGGAAAACATCAAAAAAATAATTACTGAAAACAACTACACTATTGTAGATGTTAGAACTAAAGAAGAATTTGATTCGGGTCATTTGGTTGATGCAATAAATATTCCAGAAGAAGAACTAGAAAAAAATCTTAATAAACTTGACAAAAACAAATATATTTTTGTTTATTGTAGAAGTGGAAGAAGAAGCCACAATGCAATGATTAAATTAAACAAAAATGGTTTTAAAAATGTTATTGATTTAGGTGGATATGAAAAAATAACAGTTTTTAAAAAAAATAACTAAATAGGAGGAAAAAAATGAAAATTGAAAAAAAAGAAATAATTAAACTTATTGTTATAATAGCACTTGCAGCTATAATGTGTGGGGTAGTATATGTTCTATCAAATAATAAAAAAATTAATCTTCCTAAAATGGGAGAAGTTGAAGAAGTTTTAATAAAGGAAGATAATAGAGTTGTTACTATTAGCGATAAAAAAGAAATAGAAAAAATATACAAAATAATAGAAAATAAAAAGTCTATGAAAAAAAGTGTAACAGATACACCAAAAGATGTTAAAAAACTTACAAAAATTTCTTTCATTATAGGTGATGATGAAAAAAATATAATGAATATTTATATGAAAGATGATATGTATTATCTTGAACAACCATACAATGGAATATTCAAATTAAGTAAAAAAGAATATGAAGATATAATGATGTATTTATCTAAAGTCTATACTATTGGTGAAATGTCAAAATATAATGTTACAAACAACAAAATAATGATGGAAATAAAAAATGACGAAATGAAGTCAGAAGATATGATGAATAACAAAATTAAATTGATTATCAAAAATATGACTAAGAAAACCTATGAGTATGAAGAAGATTTTTATGTAGAAATGGAAAAAGATGGTAAGTGGTATGAAGTAAAATGGACAGAAGAACCATCATTTAACTTAATTCTTCATGTGATTAAGGGTGAGGAAACAATTACAACTGAAATAGACGGAATGTTTAGAGAATCTTTGACAAAGGGAAAATACAGAATTGTTAAATCATTTACTGAGGAAAATGCAAGTGAAGATACTGAAATAGTATATTCAGCAGTAGAATTTGAAGTTAAATAATATAAGAGAAGAAAGCATTTCTGATACTATATAAGTAATGCTTTCTTTTATTGTAATAATCTGGGGAGATGTTTAAAATGAAAGAAAAAACACCAAATTGGTTAAAACTAGATAATGCTGCAACTATATATCCGTCAACATTATCAAGAAAATATGCTGCTATGTTTCGTGTTAGTATGACTTTAAAAGATAAAATAGATAAAGATGTTTTACAATGTGCATTAAACAATGTAATAGATAGATTTCCAACATTTAAATATAAGTTAAAGCAAGGACTTTTTTGGTGTTATTTTAAAAGAATAAAAGATAACCCCATAATAGAGCAAGATTATAATAATCCTATGTTTAGAATAAAGTTTAAAAATCATAGAAATTATCTATTTAGAGTTAGATATTATGAAAATAGAATTGCAGTTGAATTTTTTCACGCCTTAACCGATGGTACTGGAGCAATTATATTTATATCTACATTAGTAGGAGAATATATTAAATTAAAATATAATACAAAAATTACATATAATAATTATGTTTTAAATCCAAATGCAAAAGTTAGTAGAGAAGAATATAGTGATGACTTTAAAAAATATGCTAGAAAAGTTGGGAAATTAGTGCATGAAAAACCAGCATATCATTATAAAGGTACTCTTATTAGTAATAATGATTTAAATGTTATTACTGGTATTATTAAAATAGATGATCTTAAAAAAATAACTAAAAAGTATAACTGCACTATAACTTGTTTATTGGCATCGTTATACATTCTATCAATACAAGAATTATATAATAGAGAACATAAAAAGAATAATAAACCAATAAAAATATCAATACCAGTTAATTTAAGAAATTATTATGAAAGTAATACAATGAGAAATTTTTCTTCTTATGTAAATGTTGGAATAGATACTATATATGGTAATTACTCTTTAGAAGAAATAATAAAAATAGTTAAAAACACTTTGGAACTTAATTTGACTGAAAAAATGTTAAATGCTAAAATAAGTGCTAATGTAAAAATAGCAAGAAATTATTTCATAAGATTGCTACCAATGTTTATAAAAAAGCATATAATGTCATTTACCGAAAAAATGATGGGGGATAGATATTGTTCTAATACCTTATCTAATTTGGGTAATATTGTATTACCAAAAGAAGTAGAAAAATATGTTTTAGAAATGGGAATTGCAATAGGAAAATCAAGAGGAAAGCCCGCATCATCAGCAGTGGTTGGATATAATGGTAATTTATATATAACTATAACTAGAAAAATAAAAGAAGCTGAATTTGAACGAATATTATTTACTACATTAGTTGAAATGGGAGTACCAGTTTTAATAGAAAGTAATAGGAGGTTATGATGAGTTATTGTGTTAATTGTGGAGTTAAATTAAAACAATCTGAAAAAGTTTGTCCTTTGTGTAATACAAAAGTAATAAATCCAAATAACTTAAAAGATAAGTTTACTCCAGCATATAGTCAAGTAGTTGAAAAACATAAAGGAATAAATAAAAAATACTTGTGTGAGTTAATAACAGTTGTATTAATATGTGCAGCCATTATTACAGTTTTATGTGATTTGATATTTACAGGAAATATTACATGGAGTATTTATGTAATTGTATCTATTTTGTTTTTGGATTCTAAACTATCATTTATATTATTTAAAAATAAATTCATCCCATTAATAATTGATTTATTTGCAACTGAAACATTAATATATGTAATAGCATATTTAAATAACGGATTACATTGGTTTTATTATTTAGTTTGTCCATTTATATTTATAATTTGGATTTATATCGTACTTTGTGCATTTGTATTAAGTAAGAAAAAATATAATTTATTAAGAAGATTCTCTGTTGCATTTTCATTTATATCAGTAATTCTTTTAACAATAGAGATGTGTGTTGATATGTTTAAATATGAGAAAATTATTATTAATTGGTCAATATATGCTGTATTACCAATAACAATTATAGGATTAATTCTATTTATAATTTCTTATAATAGAAAATTAATGGATGAAATAAAACAAAGGATATTTATTTAGAAAGAGGTGTAAATATGTGGAATAAGTATAAAAAACACATATTAATCGTGTTTTTTAGTATATTATTATTAATTGTTATTGATATATCACAAGCACTCATATTTCAAAATAGTCCAGTATTAAAGATAAGGGAACACTTTGATGGAGGGACACTTTATTATAAAGACAAAGGACTAATTACCTATACTTATAATTGCATAGGTGAAAAAAGAAA
>CAKOLN010000023.1 GCA_934096075.1 uncultured Bacilli bacterium | reverse complement strand
AACACTAACTCTCTTTAAATACTTTATATATTACTCTTCAAAACAAATAACATAATTAAATTATATATCAATATTTTTTATTGTCAATAGGTTTATATACAAATTTTTTTTAATTTGTTTGCATGTTCAATTTATATATTTATAATATAATACTTCCTAGAACATTTAATTTGTTAGGTGTCACCAACACTTTCATAAGAAAGGACGGTGGTAATAATGAGTAAAAAAGATATTTTAATCTTGTTATTAATTATTATTATTTTTTTGTTAATAGTGATTATAATGAAAACTATATAAAAAGAAATACGCCTAATCATCTGATTTAGGTGTATTTCAAACCCTAAAATTAAGGTGACACTTAACGTGTTAAATTAAATGTTCCTTTTTTATTATATGCAAGTTCTCTTGCTAAATACATTATAACAAATTTAATTTATTTTTTCAATAGTATATCCTTCTCTTGTATCTAATACACTATATCCATTACTTATTATTTCATTTCTTAAAGAATCTGCTAAGGTAAAGTCTTTATTTTTTTTAGCTTCAGCTCTTTTGATTGCTAATTCTTTAATATATTCTGGAATTTCTTCTTTAGTTTCTTCAACTACTTCATCTAATTTTAATCCTAAAGCCTTATCAAAATCAATTATTAAATTGTAAATATCCATACTAGGATTTTCTTTTAACATTGTCCATATAACACCAATCGCAAGTGGTGTATTTAAATCATTTTCAATTGCTTCATTAAATTTATTTCTATAGTCATTTAATACATTTTCATCTGTTTTAATTGTAGAGTTTTTATGTACTTGTAGTTGTCTCATTAATTTATTTCTAGCAGATTTAGAAGCAGAAATACTATCAAAAGTAAAGTTAAGTGGTTTACTATAATGAGTATTAAGAACAAAATATTTAAAGTCCATTGGAGAATAACCTTTTTTTTCTAAATCTTCAATAGTATAAATATTATTTAAACTCTTACTCATCTTTCCACCATCTACTTGTAAGAAAGCACAATGCATCCAGCATTTAACTACTTCATGTCCCATACAAGCATCATTTTGAGCAATTTCATTTTCATGATGAACTGTCTTATGATCTATTCCGCCAGTATGTATATCTATATGCTCCCCTAATATATCTGTACTCATAACAGAACATTCTATATGCCATCCTGGACATCCTACTCCCCAAGGACTATCCCATTTCATAATATGATTAGGTTCTACAAACTTCCATAAAGCAAAATCAAACGGATGCTTTTTCTCATCATTTTCTTCGATTCTTGCTACACCCTTTTCTGTCATATCTTTATTACTAAGTTTACCATAACCTTTAAATTTCATAGTATCAAAATATAATCCATCCTTAGTCATATATGTATAACCTTTTTCTTCAAGTCTTTTTATAAATTCAATCATCTTAGGAATATATTCTGTAGCTTTAGTTATATGTTCAGGCATATCTATATTTAATTTACTAGCATTATCCATAAATATATTAGTATAATATTCAGCTATTTCTAATGGAGTTTTATTTTCTCTTTTACTAGCTACTTCCATCTTATCTTCACCAGTGTCTGCATCACTTGTTAAATGACCTACATCAGTAATATTCATTACTCCTTCAATTTTATAGTCAGCATACTTTAATGTTCTTCTTAAAGAATCCATAAAAATATAACTTCTCATATTACCTATATGAGGATAATAATATACAGTAGGTCCACATGAATACATTTTAACTATATCTCCATATGGAATAAACTCTTCTACTTTTTTATTTAGTGAATTATATAATTTCATCATATCACTCCTCTTATCTAAATTTTAAAATAATTTTTTTGTTTAGTCAATTTATTTTGATTTAAAGAATTCTTCATAAATATCATTTTTCTTAGCTTCTTCAACCGCAATATTATTTTTTTCTATAACTTTTTTTATTTCATCATTAATTTGTTCTTTAGTAAATCCTTCACTTAATCTTACTTTAGTGAGCATACTAATAAACATTTCTAAACTAGGTCTTTCAACATTTAAATATCTATCTAATATTTCTTTATTTATTTTTTGATTAAATAATTTATCATACCCATAAAATTTTTCACTAGTAAATACACCTTCTACATGTGGTTCATCTTCATAAGAGTATATTTTACTATATTCATCTTTGGTTAAAGGTATCAAAAAGTGAGTATACAAATCTAGTGCTGTATAATCCTCACCTAATTTTCCTTCTTTATTCTTTTTAACACTATCCCATGTTACATCTACTGAATATATTCCATGCATATTATATTTGTCATCATCTATTCTAATTATATTTCTTGCATGATTATATTTTACATCTTGTTGCTTATCATAACCTGTTACTACTAAATTCATAACTTTTATATTTTCATCTAATCCATTAAGTATTACTTTTAACATATCACTATATCCAACACACACAATATTACCAGTTTCTACTATTCTATGTGGATCTCTTGAGTCAAATGCATCTTTTATACTTTCATTATACGGAAAAGTTTTCATTATATCATAAGCATACATTACTTTTTCTACTGGACTCAAATTATTTTCATTAATTAATCTCCTATAATATTTAACAGCTTCATATAATCCTTTATATTCTTCATAATTCACTTCTTCTATATCATAAATTATTTTTAAGTCACACTCATTATTAATAATATCTAATTTATCTACACCATGATTTAATATTGACGAATTCTTATAAACACACTTATTGATTTTATATTTACTACTTAAATAATTATACGTTCTTAATAATAATTCTTCATTACCAGAAACTTTTACATTGACTTCTTCATCATTAATAAATTCTATATAAATTTCATTTTTTCCCTCATAAATATCTACTTTATATATTTTTTTATCTTTAATTACAGAACTTAACTTTTCAATTGTTTCTTTATCTATCTTTTTAGTATAAATATTAATGTAATCGTTACCACCTTGCATAGTACTAATTATTTGTAAATCTTTATAAAAGATACAATCAAATCCACCAGTAGTGATAGTATAATTATCTCTTTTCATCAATTCTCTATAAGAAAATAATGTAAATATACTAGCATTCATATTCTTAATATTAGTTTCTGCTTGTATTCTTTTAATAATATCATAGTCTAGATTACCATAACTAGTAATATTTAATTCTGTTAAATTAGGAAACTCTTTTAGAAACTCAAAATCATATTTTATATAGTCAAATGGTATTTCTAATTTTTTTATTGTTTTTGGTATTTTAGTTTTTAATAAATCAAAGAATTCTTTTGAAGATAATAATTCTTGTAAATCATATTCTTCTATAGAATTTTCTTCCATCATTTTAATAAATGGCTCATTTGCATCATAAGGATATATTGAAAATGACTCATCGTTAAAGTTAAAATAATCTAAATATTTTTCCATATTATTCACCATTTACTATGTTTTCTTCAGTTAATGTTACATCATATATTTCATTTATTTTATAATTACCTTTAGTTTTTATTTTAATAAAGTTTGGAGTATGTCCTATAAAAAA
Organism: uncultured Bacilli bacterium; assembly: GCA_934096075.1. Taxonomy (GTDB): domain Bacteria; phylum Bacillota_I; class Bacilli_A; order RF39; family UBA660; genus CAKOLN01. Next base: position 3,949 of record CAKOLN010000023.1, on the reverse strand, counting down.
GCCATCTTTTTCTTCTTCAAATAATACAGGTAAAGTTTTATTTATAAACTTACTATTAAATTCTTTTTCTAGTTTATTAGATAATTCTATTAGTTCTCTAACTCTTTGCTTTTTAATATTACCATCTACTTTACCATTCATTTTACTCGCAGATGTTCCATATCTATCACTATATGGGAAAGCATGTACTCTTGTAAACTTACATTCATTTATAAATTCTAAAGATTCTTTATGCATTTCATCTGTTTCAGTAGGAAATCCAACGATTACATCTGTTGTAAAACTAACATTAGGTTTAATTTTTCTTATTTCTTCTAATTTACTTTTAAAAAATTCTTTATTGTATCTTCTATTCATTAGTCTTAAGGTTTTATCACAACCTGATTGAAGCGGTACATGAAAATGCGGTACGATATTATCATTATTTTTAATTACTTCTAAAACTTTTTCATTAAGTTCATTTATTTCTATTGAAGATATTCTTATTCTAATTAAACCTTCTATCTTTGATAAATCATTTAATAAATCTGCAAAGTCATAATCTCCATCTACATAATGTCCAGTATGAATTCCAGTTAATACTATTTCTTTATGTCCATGATTAACTAAAGTTCTTGCTTCTTCAATTACTTTCTCATGTTTTTTACTTCTAACGCATCCTCTTACATAAGGAATAATACAATAAGTACAGAAATTCTCACATCCATCTTCTATTTTAATATAAGCTCTGGTTCTATTATGAACATGTTCTATTTCCATATCTTCAAATTCAATTTTATTCATATCATAAAAATAAGTTATTTTATTTCTATTTTTTAAATAATCTTCTAAGTAATCTAAAATCTTACTTTTATCTTTATTACCTATAATTATATCTGCATCTATTTCATCTAATTTATTTGTTTGATAACAATTTTGTACGTAACAACCACATACAATTATAATAGATTTAGGATGATCCCTTCTTATACTATGTATAACTTGTCTACTTTTTCTATCACTTTGATTAGTTACAGTACATGTATTAACTACATATATATCAGCATCTTTTTCACTAAAAACATAGCCTTTTTTAATAAAAAGGCTATAGATATATTCACTTTCATAAGTATTTACTTTACATCCTAATGTTTTAATATTAAATGTCATTATAATGCCCTCCTGAATTCTTTTAAGCTTTGTAAAAATGCTTCTTCTTTATAATAAGGTTTATCATTAGTTTCACTATAAGTTTCTATGCTCTTGGTATCAACTTTACCTATCTTAATACCTCCCAAATCCTCTTCACTTTCATAACTTATAGTATTAGCACTGGCTCTTTTTAAAAGTTCCTCATAACTAATAATAGCCTTATTTTCTTGTTCTTGCTCATATTCTTCTATTTCTTTTTCATGACTATCATAAGTATTATTGTTTTTCATATCTTGTAATCTTTTTTCAAGTTCAGAAGCACTAATAATCGCAAGTTCTTCCTGTTCATCCTCATAACTTTGTATATAATCTTTTTTAGGTTCAGTTTTATCAAAATCAAACTTTTCTTGTTTTATTACTTTTTCCTCTTTGTCTTTAACTTCTTCTTTTATAGAATTAGTAACTTCTTTATCATCTTCTATTTCAAAATCAAAGTCATCATCCTCATAATACATTTTATCATTAATCTGAAGTTTTATTAAATAAATTATTGAAGATATAATTATAATTACTACAACAAGTAAAAATATTAAGAAAAAATCTCCCTTCAATAATAAATCCACAAAATTACTAATTCCACTACTCATACTTATTCACCCTTTACATAATTTATAACAGAACATACGTTAATAATAACAGTTTCTGTTCTTAATACATTCGGGCCTAAAGAAGTTTTTGTAAATCCAATATTTTCTAGATAATTTTCTTCTGTTTTAGATATTCCACCTTCCGGTCCAAATACTAAATTTATTTTATCACATATTGACTCTTCATTTAACACCTTTTTAATACTTTTTACATTTTCTTTGTCAAGTGAACACAAAATATTTACGCCCTCGCATTTACATATGTCCTTAACATTTATTATGCTATTTATTTTAGGAATTATAATTCTTCTAGATTGTTCACTAGCTTCTTTAACAATTCTTTTCCATCTAATTATTTTCTTTTCTTCTTTAGTTTTATCAAGTTTAAATTTACATCTTTCAAAATTAACTGGTGTAAATTCACTTACACCCATTTCAGTTCCTTTTTCAAATATGAAGCTCATCTTTTCTTCAGTTAATATTGGTATATAAGCATGAATGTACGTTTCAACATTAGATTTGTATATACTTTCAACTTTAGCACTTACTAAATCATTCATAAGTTCACACATATAAGATATTCCTTCATAATTTACGATAACTTTTTCTCCACATTTAAACCTCATTACATTTTTAATGTGATGTAAATCATTATCTTCTAAGTATAATATATTATTAATTTTCTTTTTACTAAAATATTGTTGCATGACTAAATTATACCTAATAAATGAAAAAAAGTCCATAAGGACTTAATTACAACTATTTTCATAATCTACTTCATATGGACTTTCTGGTGTTCCATTACCAGATTTTATATCAACACATGACGATAGTGAAAGAGTTGGACGCACCCAACCGTAATTCAGAACACCGTTTAGGCACCTGCTCAAAGAACCAGGACCGTCTTCTGAACCAATGCTAACCCACACAAAGGCATTAAAGCCACTCCAAACATCAGGAGACAAAGACCACCACCAAAACTTTCCTATAATTGACTCTCCTTTGCTATTTGTATAATACCATGCATAAGGATTTGACAACTCTGTCCTATAAACTCCTCCAGCAAAATATAATTCATCTGAAGTCATTAATGCTATTGGATATTTTAGCTGTCCGTTTCCTCCACCTGTTGTACTTGCACTAAATTTATCAGCTATAGCTTGTGTACTTTCAAATAATCCTCCATTTCCATCTCCTCCACATTTGTATGTCGGTGTTTTATTTGTATCTAACCTTGTAGAAGCACCATAAGAGAACCTACTACTTGTTGAGTATGAATTGTTTTGAGTACTTCTATCATTACAATATATTGCTGTCTTACTTATATATTTATCATAATTAGCTAGTAAATTATTTTCATACCATGTATCTACTGCTGTTTTAACTGTACTATCATTTGTATTTGTTCTGTTATTTGCTAATGAACCACTTGTTCCATACATATATCCTACATACATTGGATCTTCAGAATTCTCATTAAACTGAGTTTTTCCTATATATCCTTCTATTGTATCATGACTATTCCCTGAATATAAAAGTCTTACACTCCCATCTTCATTTGTTCTTATTATTCTCCAGTAGAATCCTCCAAACTTTACCCAGTTATTTGTTGTATTTCCTGAGTAATAGTAAACATCACTACCATCTTCTGTTTTATTTGTTTTGTATATAGTTCCTGTGGTATTTACAGTGTTTGTTACACTAAAGTCTGTTCTTTCACTTATTGTTGGATTATCTCTTAACATAACTTCAGCTAATGTTGGCATTGGTGTTCCTTCTGATATATATAGTTTTCCACTTAATGTGGTCCCCATATCATCTGATTGATCTATATTCGCATCATTTGGATATTGTATTGTTATTGTATAGTTTTGAGTAGCTCCTTCATCTATTGATACACTATATGCTAGTACTGTATCAGTTGTAGTGCTTCTTTTTGGTACATCTTCAAAACTTGTCATGTTATATCCACCATCTGTACTTGTTATTTTATATTGTAGGTATCCTGTTGTTTTAAATGTATTTATTAAATCTTTTATTACTATATTGTATTTATATGTACTATTAGATTTATTTTCTACACTAAATGTTTTGGTCATACTCCAATTATCTTCAGCTACTACATTTTCTCCTGTTATGGCATCTCCATTATTAAATATTATCCTTAAATC
>CAKOLN010000022.1 GCA_934096075.1 uncultured Bacilli bacterium | reverse complement strand
TACTTGATTCAAAGAGAATTAGTTCTTTCATAGTTTCGTTTGCTCCTTTATTTTTTACATTTTTATTTTATCAAATCGTTTGTTGTTATTCAAGAGGTATTGGTGATTTACTTTACAAAATTCTTTGAATGGACAATCCGTACACTCTGGATTCTTTGCTTTACATTTATATCTTCCAAACAATACTAGTTGATGATGTAATCTACTCCATTTATCTTTTGGAAATTCTTTCATCAGTTTCTTTTCAACAGTTAGAACATCATCATCTAATTCAGCTAATCCTAATCTTTTAGATGTTCTTTCTACATGTGTATCTACTGCTATACAAGGATCATCATATAAATTAGATAAAACTACATTTATTGTTTTTCTTCCTACCCCATCTAACTTTAAAAGTCTATCTCTATCATTAGGAACATAACCACCCATTTCAATTATTTCACTAACTATAGATTTAAAATACTTTGCTTTTTGTTTATACATTCCTATTGTCTTTATTTCATTTTCTATTTCTGATACACTTAAATTATTTAATTTTTCTAAGGTATCATATTTATTAAATAAAACTCTAGTTACCATATTAACTCTTTTATCAGTTGTTTGTGCACTTAACATAGTCGCAAGTAATAACTCATAATCTTTATTATATTCAAGTTCACATTTAGGATTAGGAAATAAATTATCTAAACCATCTAATATAATTTTATTCTTCATAATCTTCATCATCTAACCAATTGTAATCAAACAAAGGCTTAAAATCTTCTTCTATATTAGGCTTATTACCTTTCTTTGTCCATTCATATATAATTTTATCTATATATCTTAGATTACTAACTCCATTAATTACAGCCTCTTTTAAAGCACTTTTAATAGTATCTTCACTCACTCCATTACTTATCCAATTATTTATTGTTTCATATTCTATTGGACTTAAACTTCTACCAAATTCATTTTCAAAACATTCAAATATATCTTTACTTTCTTTCTTTTCTTCTTTTTGAGACATAATTAATTTATCATAAAACATATCTAAATCAATACTTTCATTTACTTTTCCATCTTCTTTAGTAACTATAGTATTTATTAATCCTTTAGTTATTAATTCACTATAAGTATTTAATATCTCTTCTGGATTTAATCCTATTAATTTTTCTATATTTTCTATATCTAATACATTATCTATATTTATAAAATATAATATTAGTAGAAATTCATTTAAAGTTATATTTAAGTTTTTAATATTTTTTAGTATATTAGGATTAATTACAAAGCTTCTTTCTTTAAATAGTTTTTTCATATCATTCATAAAATCATCTCAATTCTTTTAATTTATTTCTAATAGCTATATTATCATTTTCTAGTTTACCATCTAGTATTAAGTTTTCTAATATTTTTAGAGTTATTCCTATTCTTTTACCTGGTTTTATATTTAATATTTCTATTATTTCCTCACTAGTTATTTTTATATCATTTATATTATTTATAGGTAAATTAGTATATATTAGATTTATTAAAGAAGGATCAATACCTAGTATATCTCCCGCAATTAAAGATATGTATATACCATTATTATATATATCTTTTTTAGTTATTTTACCTTTATTTATAAGTTTTTTTACTTTATTTATTTGTTCATTTTCTATTTTAGTAAAATTAATATCTTTTACTTCTATTTGACTCCATGCTCCAATGACATAAGATGTTTCTTTATAGTTATTACACTTTATACCTATATATTCTTCTAATCCATAATTTTTAATAAATTCCATAAATCTAGTTACTTTTTTACTAGAAAATAATTTATTTAATTCTTCTTTCTTTTTATTAGAATTTATATTCATAAATTCACTTTTATTTTTTACCATAAAATCTATTATATCTTGATCTAATTTAAAATCAAGTACACTCATAAATCTTAAAGCTCTTATAAGTCTAGATGGATCTTCTTTAAATTCAACACTAGCATCTCTTACAGTTTTAATAAGTTTATTATTTATATCATTTTCTCCATTTAATATATCTATTATCTCTCCTTCACTATTCATACATATAGTATTTATAGTAAAGTCTCTTCTTTTTATATCTTCTTCTAAACTATTAGTATACACTATTTCATCCGGTTTACCATTTTTATAAGATAATTCTATTCTAAATGTAGTTATATCTATAAAATTATTATTAAGTTGTAATTTTACTGCTCCATATTCATCATACGTTACTAGATTATTAAATATATGAGATAAATCTTTAGGAGTTGCATTAGTTATTATATCAACATCTTTACTTTCCCTTTTAAGTAATTTATCTCTTACAAATCCACCTACTATATAAGCCACAAAACCATGACTTTCTATTTCATTTAAGATACTTAAATATTCTTCCATACTTTTAAGTAGTCCTCCTAATAATATTTTATCAAAAATTCACATAAAAAGAAAGCAGTTTAATTTTAAACTGCTTATAAATCTAAACTATTTTTATTTAATAAAAATTCTTGGATACCTATAATTAATATACCCTCTTCAGTATACCAACTTTTCATATTATCTTTAACAACTATAATTTTTTTAAAATTATCAGGTATATTTAATAGAGGTCTTTCTTCTTGTAAAGTTTTTTCTCTTGTTTCTAAATTTAATGCAGACTGAACATAGTATTTTTTATTACCTAAGTTACATACAAAATCAACTTCAACTTGTTTTTTTCTACTTTGTTCATCTCTAATTTCAACAACTCCAACATCAACATTGTAACCTCTTACAACTAATTCATTATATATAATATTTTCCATCAAATGATTTTCTTCTTGTTGTCTAAAGTTAAGTCTAGCATTTCTTAATCCTATATCTGAAAAATAATATTTACTTGGTGTAGATATATACTTTTTTCCTTTAACATCATATCTTTCTACTTTGTTAACTATAAATGAATCTTCAATACATTTAAGATAAAAATTAACTGTATTTAAAGATATTTCTTTTTCTTTGTTACTTTTAAATGTGTCAAATATCTTTTGTGGATTTGTTAAAGAGCCAACAGATGAAGCTAACATGTTTATGATTGAATCTAAAATATCACTTCTTTGAATATTATTTCTTTCAATTATATCTTTTATATATGTTTGTTCAAATAAAGTTTTCAAATAATTAGATTTTTCTTCATCACTTTTTTTAGATAATATCATTGGCAATCCACCATATAAAACATATTCATTCCATGTTTCATACTTATCACCTTTAAAATTACTTACATATTCAGAAAATGATAAAGGAAATACCTTAACCTCATCACCTCTACCCCTAAATTCAGTAATAATATCGCTTGAAAGAAATTTAGAATTACTACCAGTTACATAAATATCTATATTTTTTTCATATAAAAGACCATTTAAAACATATTCAAAACCATCTGCAAGTTGTACTTCATCTAATAAAATATAATACATTTTCTTATCTTTAATTAATGATCTAAGATATTCATCAAGAACTTTAGAGTCAAGATATTTTTTATTAATTTCTTTATCTAATTCTAATTTAATAATATGATCTTCTTTAACTCCAGTAGAAATCAAGTAGTCTTTAAATATTGGATCTAATAAATATGATTTGCCACATCTTCTAATTCCTGTCAACACCTTAATTGCACCATTTTCTCTTCTGTTGATAAGTTTTTCTAAATATGTATCTCTATTAATTTTCTTCATAACACATTTCTCCTTTACAAAATAATATTATCACATTTAAATATTTTTTTCAATATCTTCATTGAAGATTTTTACCTTTTTGGTCAATTTTCTTCAATGACATTATTGTTTTGACGAGTTTAGTTTAAAAATGAACTCGGTAAAAAACAAAAATCTGACTGAATGAAAAGTTGAAATTTGACCGAATGGACTTCAAAAAGCAGTATAATTAATATAAATTAACTAATTTTTCGACAACTATTCTTATCATTTTATTAAAAAACCTAAAGTAAAATTAAAATTACTTAGGTCTTCTATTTATAATATTATCTATCTCTTATTAATTTCTTCATTTAAAACTTGATTAACTATGCTTGGATTTGCTTTACCACCACTCTTTTTAAGTATTTGTCCTACAAAGAAACCAAGTATATTAGTTTTACCACTTTTATAAGTTGCTAATTGATTAGGATTTTCATCAATTACTTCATTAACAATTAATCTTATATCATCTATATTACTTATTTGTTCCATACCTTTTTCTTTTACTATTTCTAAAGGTGTTTTCTTTTCTTCTAATACATAAGTAAATACTTCTTTACCTTGTTGAGTACTTATTTTACCAGAATTAATTAAATCAATTAAATCGTGTAACATTATTGGTGTCATATATACATCTTTAAGTTCCAAATTATTTTGATTTAAATAGCCAAGTAATCTTGTAGTCATCCAATTAGATGCTTCTTTTGGATTAGTACCCATTTTTAACACTTCTTCATAAAAATCACTTATATCTTTATTCTTACTAAGTGTTTTAGCATCTTTACTAACTACACCTAATCCAATATATTTCTTTTCTCTATCATAAGGTAATTCTGGTATAGTAGATTTAATCTCATTAATAAATTCATCACTTAATTTAACACTAGGTATATTAGGTTCAACATAATATTTATAATCTACTGCTTCTACTTTTTCTCTCATAGATACAGTAACTTTATTAGTATCATCCCATCTACGAGTTTCTTGTTTAACCTTTTCACCACTTTCTAACACTTCAGTTTGTCTTTTAATCTCATAAAGTATAGTTTCTTTAACTGAATTAAATGAATTAATATTTTTAATTTCGGCTCTTGTACCTAAAACAGTATCAGTTTCTTTCATTAAACTAATATTTACATCAACTCTTAGTTCTCCTTTATCACTACTAGCATTAGATACATCTGTATATTTAATTACATTTCTAAGACTTTCTAAAAATGCAATTACTTCTCTTTCATTATGAAATACTGGTTCTGTAACAATTTCTACTAAGCATTTACCAGCACGATTATAATCAATTAAAGAATAATCACTAAAATGATCTAAGCTTGCTGAATCTTCTTCTAAATGTATTTGATGAATATCTGCTTTTAATTCTTTTCCATCTAAATCATATAATAAATATCCATTTTTACCAAATGGTTTAGTCATCTGAGTTATTTGATATCCTTTAGGTAAATCTGCATAATAATAATTTTTTCTATCAAATAATACTTCATCTGGAGTTTTACAATTTAAAGCAAGAGCAAGTTTAATAGTTTTTTTAACACCTTCTTTATTAGGTAAAGGAAGTATTCCAGGAAAAGATAAATCAATTACACTAATATTTGTATTAGGTTCAGTTGAATATTCATTTCTACTAGGACTAAACATTTTAGTTTTAGTATTTAATTCACAATGTATTTCAAGTCCAATTACTGGTATATACATCTATCTCACCTCACTTTTTAAGTCTTTAAGTCCAGTTAAATCTTCTACTTGTTTAGCTATATTTAAACATAAAGAATCATTCTTACTCATACATGTAATATTAACTCCTACAGGGAGATTATTAATTAAACACATAGGAATAGTTATACTAGGATAACCACCAAAATTACCTATAACTAAATGATTTTCTAATAATAGATATTCATCACTCAATTTATCAGAAGCATCTATTTCATCTATTTTAGGCGCAACTGAACCTGATGCAGGTAATATTAATCCATCATAACTTTTAAATAATTCATTCATCTTAGTAACTATTAAGTTTCTAACTCTTTTAGCATTTATAAATAACTTTTCTTGATTTTCTTTTTGAAGAATATAACTACCTATAACAAATCTTCTTTTAATCATTTCACTAAATCCATTAGTTCTTGTATTAAACATAATTTCTTCACTAGTTTTACCACTTACTTTATTACCAAATATTATACCAGTTAAGTTGCTATTATTACTAGTAGCTTCAGCACAAGATAATATAAAGTATGTAGGAAATAAACATTCAAGTAACTTTTTATCAAAACTTACTTCTTCTACTATTACACCACTATTTCTTAATTTATCTATTAATTTATAGAATTCATCTATTACTTCACTCTTAGTATCAACTATTTCTTTTATGTAGAATAACTTTTTACCAGAAATACTATTATCTAGATTATCTACATAATTAATATTTTCATCTGGTAATGTAGTCATATCATATTTGTCAAATCCTTTTAATACATCAGTTACTTTTGTTACATCTTTTACATTTCTAGCAAATATTCCTACATGATCTAAACTAGAAGCAAAAGGAAGTAATCCAAATCTACTAATTCTTCCATATGTTGGTTTAAAACCTACTGTACCTGTGTATGATGCTGGTTTTCTAACTGAATCTCCTGTATCACTACCTATACTAAAAGGTACTATTCCAAGACTTACAGCGACAGCACTTCCACAAGATGAACCTCCTGCGATTCTAGATGTATCCCAAGGATTTCTAGTAATACCAGTGTGTCCTGTTAAACCTGTACCACCCATCGCAAGTTCATCCATTGTATTTTTACCTATTAATACTGCTCCACTTTCTTTAAGTTTTCTATAAACAGTAGAATCATATGGAGGAACATAATTACTAAGTATGTTGCTACCAGCAGTAGTTAGAATACCTTTAGTACTAAAATTATCTTTTAATGAATAAGGTACTCCACCTAAAACACCATCTATATTTTCACTTTTAGCATCATCAAAAATAGTAACAAAAGCATTTACTTTATCTTGACTTTCTTTAGCTAACTTAATACTTTCTTCTATACTCATTATTCCACCACCTTAGGTACTTTAACACAATCATCTAATACATCTTTAGCATTCATTAAAGCATCACTTCTAGATATTTCCATATCTACTTCATCTTCTCTTAAATAAGAATTATTTAAAGGAAAAGGAAAATTCATAGGTTCAACTTCACTAAGTCCTTCAATATTACCTATCAAATCCATTTGTTTAAGTAATACTTCAAATTCACTTTGTAAAGTTAAGTATTCTTCATCCTTCATATCAAATTCTAACTTATTAGCATAATCTTTTAATTTACTTATTGATATCATATTTACCACTCCAAAAACATTATACAAAATTCTACAAAAAAAAACCAGGAATTTAATTCAATTCCCAGTTATTTTATTTAATTATAAATGAATCATTTAATGTTCCTAATCTCGTTACTTCAACACTAAACTTTAGGGCCATAACTTAAGAGAAAACAGAGGGAAAGTTAACTACAACTACTTTCATCTATTTCATACGCACTCTCAGGTGTTCCATTACCTGACTTTATACCGACGCAAGAGGCCAGAGAAACTGAAGGGCGCACCCCATTGTCAGCCTGAACCTCGGAGATGCTCAAGCCAAGCCACACGAAAGCACTAGAGCCAAACCAGTCATTAGGAGACAAATTCCACCACGCTTTACCACCTGTAATTGATTCTCCTTGACTATTTGTGTAATACCATGCATAAGGGCTTTTCAAGCTTTTATTAACCATACCTCCAGCAAAAGATATTTCATCGGCGGTCATGAGTGCTATTGGATATTTTAGTTGTCCATTTCCTCCACCACTCGTGCTTACACTAAACTTATCAGCTAAAGCTTGTGCACTTTCAAATAATCCACCATTACCATTTCCCCCACATTTGTATGTTGGTGCTGGTATATGATTGTCATCTATATTCAATCTTGTATAAGTACCATAGGCAAAACTACTTGTTGAGTATGAATTATTTTGAGTACTTCTATCATTACAATATATTGCAGTTTTACTTATATATTTATCATAATTTGATAACAGTGTTTCTTTATACCATTTATCAATAAATGTTTTTATTGTACTATCATTTGTATTTAATCTATTATTAGCTAAAGAACCACTTGTTCCATACATATATCCCACATACATTGGATCATTCCATGCACTATTAAATGGAGAAATCCCTATATAGCCATTTTTAGTTGCTGGATCTAATCCTGAATATAATAGTCTTACACTTTTATCTTCATTTGTACGAATTATTCTCCAATAGAATCCAGCAAATTTTACCCAGTTTTTTGATGTATTTCCCGAATAATAATACACTGTACTTCCATCTTCTGTTTTATTTGTTTTGTATATTATTCCTGTTGTGTTTTCAGTATTTGTTACACTAAAATCTGTTCTTTCACTTATGGTTGGATTATCTTTTAGAATTGCTTCAGCTAGTGTTGGCATTGGTGTTCCCTCTGATATGTATAATTTACCACTTAATGTGGCTCCCATGTCATCAGATTGATCTATATTCTCATCATTTGGATATCGTATTGTTATTGTATAGTTTTGAGTAACTCCTTCAGCTATTGATATACTGTATGCTAGTACTGTATCTGTTACAGTGCTTCTTTTTGGTACATCTTCAAAACTTGTCATATTGTATCCACCATCTGTACTTGTTATTTTATATTGTAGGTATCCTGCTGTTTTAAATGTATTTATTAAATCTTTTATTACTATATTGTATTTATATGTACTATTTGATTTATTCTCTACACTAAATGTTTTTGTCATACTCCAGTTATCTTCAGCTACTACATTTTCTCCTGTTATGGCATCTCCATTATTGAATATTATCCTTAAATCTTTTGTATTTACTGATATATCTTTTTCTTTTCCTACTATTTGTGTTGCGAAGTATGCTAATGATATTCCTATTAATGATATTAGTACTACTCCTATTCCATATAATGCATATTTCTTTTCTTTCATCTTTTTTCTTCCTTTCTTCGAGCACGAAAAAATCCATAGACTTGTGCCTATGAATTTAATGTAAAACAAAAACTATGAGAGTTAGTTAATAATAACCCCCCCC
>CAKOLN010000021.1 GCA_934096075.1 uncultured Bacilli bacterium | reverse complement strand
CAACATTCACAATAACACCAAATGAAGGATATACATTAGATGATGCGGAAGTAAATTGTACAGGAGGAACATTAACAGATAATACACTAACAATAACTAATATAAGAAAAAATATAACATGTGAAGTAATACTACAAGAGGATGGACCATTCAAATCAGGAACATTAGCAGCACAAATACTAATAGATAATCCAACAGTGAGTGAAAGAACAGACTTTAGTGTAACCAACACAGCAACAACCACAGGAACAATATATCGAACAAACAAAACTGAAAATGGAAAGGATGTATATTATTACTCAGGAGCAACAACAAATAACTGGGTAAAGTTTGGAGGATTCTATTGGAGAATAATTCGTACTAATGAAGATAAAAGTGTAAGAATGTTATACTCAGGTACAAGTCATAATACAACAGAAGGCTATATAGGAGTGTCAAAAAAATTTAACACTTCATCTAATAATCCAATGTATGTAGGATACATGTATGGAACGAGGGGTTCACTCAATAATAATAGAAAAAATACAAATTCTAGTACAATAAAAACGGTAATAGATGCATGGTACAAAAATAATTTGTTATCAAATTATGATAAATATATAAGTAAAACAGCAATATATTGTAATGATAGAAGTGTAGGAAGTGGAACATATAATACAGGAAATACAACATTTTATTATGGTGCATATACAAGATTATCTGATAATAAAGCACCAACATATAAATGTGGAGGAAATACTAGTAATGGATTATTTGAAAGTGTACAAGCTTTAGCTGATAAGTTTAGTGCAAGTACTGAAGGTGGAGGAAATGGACAACTAAAATATCCTATAGCAATGATGACAATCGATGAGTTGTCTTTTGCAGGTGGATTAAGACTTACTTCTTTAATTAGTCCATATGCATGGTATTACACAAATAGTCAAGGAACGTCAATAACAGAAAGTTATGTATGGTGGTCTTTGTCTCCTATTGCCTTTAGCTCTCATGGTGGTGCTGGCGTGTGGCGTGTCACTGCTGGCGGTCTGTACGACGACTCCGTTGAGCTTGGCGGTGGTGTACGTCCAGTTTTAAGTCTTAAAGCCTGCGTTAATTATTTATCAGGTGATGGTACACCAACTACCCCATATGAAGTAACGATAGATGATGCATGTACAAATGCGGAAAACTAAAATACTTAACGATTAGAAAATTCTAATCGTTTTTTAGTGATTTTACATTTAAAATATGCTATACTTTTTATAGTAGGTGACGAGTATGAATAAGAAAGGGTTTATATCAACTGCAGTAGTTTATTCTTTTATAATTGTTTTTTTATTAGTAATGTTATCTCTTGTATCAATATATTCTTTTAGAAACAAAACAACTAATAATCAAATAAATGAAGTAAAAAAAGAATTAAATAGGGGGTACGAATAATGAAAAAAGGATTTGTATTTCTTGAAACTCTAGCAGTAATAGTTGTACTTTCTGCATCGGTTGTAGGTATGTTTAAAGTATATACAGTTGTTTCTTCAAATATTGATAGTAGAATATATTATGATAATATAAGTGATTTATATGAAGTAGATATTTTAAGAGATGAATTAGATTTAAATAAAATTGAAAAAGATAGTGATATATTTAGAATAACAAAAGATTCATGTGCTAATTATATGAGTGATAAATGTGCTTATTATATGTCACAATTTAATGTACAAAATATTTTTATTAATAATGTAAACACTAATACTTTATTAAATAGTACTGATGTTAATGTAGTTAATTCTTTAAAACAATATTTAAAAACTATATCGGATGATGAAAATAAAAGATTTATAATAGTTAATTTTAAGAGAGAAAATAAAAATTATTATGCTTCATTAAGATTAGGCTATATTGATGTTAATGATTTAAATGCTGAACTATATGATGTTAATCTAAATGTAGTAAATGGAACAGTACCTTCATCAAAAAAGAGAGTAACTTTAAATGGTGAAGCAACATTTATAGTAACACCAAATGATGGATATTTACTCGAGGCTGATAATATGACATGTAAAAATGGATCTTACATAAACTTAATTGATGAAAAAGTAAAAGTATCAAATATCACTAAGTCTGATTCTTGTTCAATAACTTTGAAAAAAGCAAGCTAGTCTAATTAATGAATTATAAGGTAAATTCTTATGATAATTAGTATGAAGGAAACTTCAAAGGTAGTTGTAAATAAATCACCAAAACCTCTTGAATAAAAACTAATGATTTGATAAAATAAAAATGTAAAAAATAAAGGAGCAAATGAAAACTATGAAAGAACTAATTCTCTTTGAATTAAGTACCAAACTTGGTACGAATTTCGGGGGGGGGTTATTACTAACTAACTCTCATAGTTTTTGTTTTACATTAAATTCATAGGCACAAGTCTATGAATTTTTTCGTGCTCAAAGAAAGGAAGGAAAAATATGAAAGAAAAGAAATATACATTGTATGGAATAGGAGTAGTATTAATATCATTAATAGGAATATCACTAGCATACTTTGCAACACAAATAGTAGGAAAAGAAAAAGATATATCAGTAAATACAAAAGATTTAAGGATAATATTTAATAATGGAGATGCCATAACAGGAGAAAATGTAGTAGCTGAAGATAATTGGAGTATGACAAAAACATTTAGTGTAGAAAATAAATCCAATAGTACATATAAATACAATATAGTAATAAAAGATTTAATAAATACATTCAAAACAACAGGATACTTACAATATAAAATAACAAGTACAGATGGTGGATACAATATGACAAGTTTTGAAGATGTACCAAAAAGAAGCACTGTAACAGACACAGTACTAGCATATAGTGTATCAATAGCTGAAGGAGTTACTCAAAACTATACAATAACAATACAATATCCAAATGATGAGAATATAGATCAATCTGATGATATGGGAGCAGAACTAAGTGGTAAATTATACATATCTGAAGGAACAGAAGGTCCAAAACTATTAGCTGAAGCAATATTAAGAGATAATCCAACAATAAATGAAAGAACAGATTTTAGTGTAACTAATGTAGCAAATACAACAGGAACAATATATCAAACAAATAAAACAGAAGATGGTAGTGACGTATACTACTATTCAGGAAATACATCAAAAAACTGGGTGAAATTTGCTGGATTCTATTGGAGAATAATTCGTACAAATGAAGATAAAAGTGTAAGACTACTTTATGCTGGTACAACTCACGATACTACAACCGGATATATTGAAACATCAGTATATAATAGTACTAATAATGATCCAATGTATGTAGGCTATATGTATGGAACAAGTGGCTCATTAGCAAACAACAGAACTAATACAAATGATAGTGCAATAAAAACAGTAATAGATGCATGGTACAAAAATAATTTACTAGCTAATTATGATAAATATATAAGTAAGACAGCAATATATTGTAATGATAGAAGTACTCAAAACAATTCATACTCAACAAGTAGTAGGTTCTCTTATGGTGCTTCTACAAGGTTAGATACAAATAAAACACCGACATACAAATGTGGAGGAGATGGAAATGGAGGATTATTTGAAAGTACACAGGCTATAGCTGATAAATTTAGTGCAAGTACAACAGGTGGAGGAAATGGAAAATTAACATATCCTATAGCACTCATGACCGCCGATGAAATAGCTTTTGCAGGTGGATTAAAAACTATTTCTTTAAATAGTCCATATGCATGGTATTATACAAATAGTCAAGGAAAGTCAATCACAGGTGGTAAACCGTGGTGGTCTTTGTCTCCTGTTGGCTGGTATGGTTCTGGTGCTTTCGTGTGGTATGTCTATGGTTCTGACATTCCTGGCCGCTTGGACGAATACGGCTACGTTCAGGGTGACTTTGGGGTGCGTCCCTCAATTTCTCTAAACTCATGTGTCAAAGTAACTGGAATTGGTACTCCTGATGATCCTTACGATGTAGATTATGAAAATAGTTGTAAGTGATGTGAAATAAGTGTAAAAAACATAAATAAATCTTTATTACATATAAATTATATAGTATAATATCTCTAGAAAGTGAGTGATAATAATGAGTACAGGCTTAATTATAGCTATAGTAGTAGTTGTACTTTTACTTTTATATGTAATTAGTACATATAATACCTTAGTAAGACTAAGAAATAGGGTAAGAGATCAATGGGCACAAATTGAAGTTCAATTAAAAAGAAGATTTGATTTGATACCAAATATAGTAGAAACTGTTAAAGGTTATGCTAAACATGAAAGTGATACATTAAAAGGAGTAGTTGAAGCAAGAAATAAATTTAATGTAGCAAGTACACCTGAAGATGAAATGAAAGCAAGTAACGAATTAACTGGTGCAGTTAGACAATTATTTGCACTTAGTGAAGCATATCCTGAATTAAAGGCTAATCAAAACTTTATTGAATTACAAAAGAGTTTAGAAGAAACTGAAAATAAAATATCTACTAGTAGACAATTTTATAATGATACTGCTTTAACATTAAATAACAAAATTGAAATGTTTCCATCTAATATAATTGCTAAATTATTTGGATTTAAAAAAGAAGCATTTTTTGAAGCAGAACCTGAAGCTAAGAATGCACCAAAAGTTAGTTTCTAATTTATGATATTAAAGCTTACATATGTAGGCTTTTTTGTTCTAGGAGGAGAGTTTATATGAAAAAAATAATATTAATAATAATGACTTTAATTATGCTACCTATAAGTTTATTAGCCGTATCTAGTGATAAAGTTAATTATGAAATAAGTGATTATATCGTTGATTCATCAATTGATATATCTGGTAATTTGGTTATAAAAGAAATTATAGGAGTAAAAGGGACATTTAATGGATATATTAGAGATTTAGTATATAAAAATGATGATCTTGATAAATTTACTGGAGAAGATTATGACTTTTATGGAAGTGATATATATAATGGAAGTAACATTGAATTATATAAAGTAGGTAAAATTACTTATGATAAAGATTTAGATTTTGATGCTTTTAAAGAAGAAGTAGTTGAATTTAGTGAGTGTTCTAATTCTGTTAATTGCTATGAAAAGACTGTAACTGACAATGGATTAAGTCTTAAAATGTATAATGAAACAATTGATGATATTACATACTTTTATATAGAATATTTAGTTGGAAATGTAATAGTACTACATAATGATGTTGCAGAACTTTATTATAATTTTGTAGGTGATAACTTTGATGACATGATCGATAAATATCAATTAAGAGTTGTTTTACCATCCTCTACTACTGAACAAATTAGAGTGTGGGCTCATGGTCCTTTAACAGGAGAAATTAGTTTTATTGCTACTGATGAAGATGATGTTACAACATATTATGGTGGATACTTACATGTAGATAACTTAAATTCTAATACTGCAGTTGATATGAGAATGGTTTTTCCTAAAGAATTAATAATGGTTGAACATCCATATCAAAAAAGAAGTAATGTTGATGGATTAGATAAAATCTTAGCTGTTGAACAAGAAAGAGCAGATGACGCTAATAGACAAAGAGAATCAGCAAGAAGAAATCTTATTATAGGATATATAACAAGTGGAGTGTTTTATGTTGGATTAGTAGCACTATTTATATTCGTGTATTTAAAATATGATAAAGAATATAAATCTGATTTTGAAGGAGAATACTATAGAGATTTTATTGATGATTATGATGTAACGTCTGTAGAATATTTAATGAATAAAAAAATAACTGATAGAGGATTTTCTACAAGCATATTAAACATGATATATAAGAAAAACATTGGATTTGAACAAACAGGTAAAAAAGATTATACTTTTACTAAGTTAAATGAAGACAATTTAAATGAGAGTGAAAAAGTTATAATGAATATGCTATTTAATAAAGCTGGTAAAGATAATAAAGTAACTCTTAAAGATATAAAAAAATATGCTAATAAAATTAGTGGTACTAATAGTGAATTTTTAAATGAATTTAATAAATGGAAAAGAATTACTACTACTAGTGCTGAAAATGAAAACTTTTATGAAAAGAAAAATAAAGTAGCGTTTATTGGCCTTATGGTTGTACTAGCAACTATTCTTATTGTTACTATGCAAGTGAGATTAGCCATAAATTCAATATTTGTGTTTATTAGTATTATTTTAAGTTTATCATTCATCATATATATATGTGCTTTTCAAAAAAGAACAAAGAAGGGATGTAATGATTATAGTAAATGGAAAGCTTTTAGAAAATTTTTAAAAGATTTTGGTAGATTTGATGAAAAAGAATTACCAGAAATAACATTATGGGAAAAATACCTAGTCTATGCATCTATATTTGGAATAGCTGATCGAGTAGGCAAAACTATGAAAGTTAAATTTAGTGAAATAAATCCAAATGTAGATAGTGGTGACTTTTGGTTTGATTATATGCTTTATAGTAATCTAAATCATAGTGTTAATTCGTGTATTCACTCATCAGTTAATAATGCAACAAGTAAAGTAAATGAAGCAAGAGCTGCTGAAATAAGTAGTAGTTCTAACTCTAGTGGTGGAGGATTTGGTGGAGGATTCTCTTCTGGAGGTGGCTTCGGAGGAGGTGGCGGCGGTGGCCGTGGTTTCTAAAGATAAAATATTTGAAAGAGAAATTAACTACATAAAAAATGAAAGAATAAAAGAAAATGCTATTAAATTAATTAATTCTATACCAGATTACTTCTTCACTGAAGCAGCATCTTCTACTGGAAAATATCATCCTGACTTTAGTCAAGGAGTAGGTGGACTCTTAAGACATACCAAAGCAGCTGTTAGAATAGCTGTTACATTATTAAAAAATAATAGCATAGGTTATAAATTTACTGATGATGAAAAAGATCTAATATTACTTGCGTTAATAATGCATGATTCAGTTAAAAGAGGAATACCTGAAGAAAAATACACTAAATTTGATCATCCTATACTTGCTGGTAACTTAATAAAATCTAAAAAGAATGAGTTAACTCTTACAGAAGATGAACTAAATTTACTAATAGATGTTGTTGAAACTCATATGGGAGAATGGAACACTGACTATAATGGTAATAAAATACTAAGAAAGCCAACAAACAAATATGAAAGATTTGTACATATGTGTGATTACTTGTCAGCACAAAAATTCTTAGAAATTAAATTTGATGGAGATAATAATATTATATTTTAATGTTATTATCTCTTTGTTTTTTTATAAAAATATGATATATTATTACTAGGATAAAGTGATGCATATGAAACTAATTTTAATGATTATTTTTAGTCTAAATATTTTAAATAATAAAATAGCTTCATTAGAAGATAAAACATCAGAAGTTAATATTATAGATAATTTAAATAAAATATATAATTCGTTGGAAACACCTAATATATATTTATTTAAAACAAATAAATTTAATTGTACAAGTACCGGATGCACTTCAAGTAATTTTACAAATATAGGTAACATTAGTACATATGAATATAATATAGTTGGTGGTAATGATTCTTATTTATCTATTCCAAATGATTTTTATGGTTTAGAAGGTAATAGTAATAAAGTTATAACTCCTTTTGAAATAAAAGATACTGATGAAAATACAAACTCTGGATTAAGGGCTAATGAATATGTAAAAAAAGGTGTTATGGTAACAGGTTCTGGAACTAAAAGTGATCCTTGGAGATTTGTAAAACCAAATTATAAAATTGTAATAAATATAAAAAATGCAACAATTAATGGTAATAGTAATGTTAGCGAAACGATTAATGATTTTGAAAAAGAATACAATGTAATACCTAATGAAGAATATCATGTTTTTAGAAATATTACATGTGATGGAATAGCTGATTATCAAGTAATAAATAACAAATTGATATTTTCTAATATAAGAACTGATTTAACTTGTACATTAAATTATAGGTCATTAAAGCACTTTATAACTTTAGTTGTAAATGGTGGTACTGTAAGTAATAATAATTTAGAAGTTATGGATGAAGAAAATAGTGAATTTGATGTAGTACCTAATGATAAACATGCTTTAAAAAATGTAAGTTGTACTAATGACCAAGAAATAACATACACTAAAAATAAATTTACATTAAAAAATGTTATTGAAGATAGTGTTTGTATTTTAAACTATGAATTAGTTGATACCACATTTGCGTATAAAGAAAGTCCTCAGACATATGAAATACCATATGATGGATATTATACTTTAGAAGCTTGGGGTGCTAGAGGTAGTGGTTCTGGTGGATATGGAAGCTATGTTAAGGGAGAAATTTATTTAACAAAAGGTACAGTTTTAACAATTAACACAGGTGGTACTAATGGATATAATGGTGGAGGAAACGGTTACTATAAAGGTGGAGGCTCTTCAACTATTAAAACTACTTCTATAATTATGGCTGCTGCTGGAGGTGGTGGTGGTTCTGATGGAACAGCTGGTGGTAATGGAACTGGTGCCGGAGGCGCCTCATCTGGTGGAAGTGATACTAACGGAGGACCTGGAACTGCTGGAACAAACGGTGGAGGTGGAGGAAGTGGATACAACTACGAGAAAAAAGAAAATTGTAGTACCTGCTACTACGGACAAAATACATGTCAAGGTGGATACACAAGTGAAACATATAACCATGGTACAGGAAGCATAACATATACATGTGGAGATAACGGATGGTCTGGTGTAGGAACATATAATGTATCTTGTGGATCTGGAGGCACCAAATCGTTTTCTTGCGGTTCTGCTCCTACCGGTGCCTGTACTAAAGGAGCTACTACCTCAGTTTCATGTACGGGATATTGTACTAGACAGGTTTATAAATCATGTTTAACCGGAAGTAATACATGCAGTTATGGATGTGATGTAATAAAGACTCCATATAAATCTGGAAAAGGTGGATCAAATATTATTGATAATTCTATAACTATAGTAACTTCATCAATTGGTGCTAACTCATCAAATGGTAAAGTACAAATAAGTTATAAGGAAGGAAAATAAACTTATGAATAGAGATAATAGAAATAATTATAAAATAACATTATTAGTAGGAATACTATGTATAATAGTAATATTAACTTCAACGAGTTATGCATACTTTAAAACAAGAATAAAGGGTGATGGATCGACTATAAGTATTACAGGAGGAAAGTTAAATTTAGT
>CAKOLN010000020.1 GCA_934096075.1 uncultured Bacilli bacterium | reverse complement strand
ACAGACAAAAATGCTTCTTGTGGTACTTCTACACTACCAACTTGTTTCATTCTTTTTTTACCTTCTTTTTGTTTTTCTAATAGTTTTCTTTTTCTAGATACATCTCCCCCATAACATTTAGCTAGTACATTCTTTTTCATTGCTGATAAAGTCTCTCTTGCGATTACTCTAGAACCAATACTAGCTTGTATAGGAACTGTAAACATCTGTCTAGGAATAATCTTCTTTAAGTTTTCTACTATTACTTTACCTCTTCTATAAGCATCATCTTTATGTACTATTATACTTAATGCATCTACTATTTCTCCATTAAGTAATATATCTAGTTTAACTAATTTACTTTCTTTATTACCAATAAATTCATAATCAAATGAAGCATATCCTTTAGTAAAAGATTTTAATTTATCAAAGAAATCATATACTATTTCACTCAAAGGTAATTCATATATTACATCTACTCTTTTAGAATCAATATAATTTACATTAACATATATTCCTCTTTTATCTTGACATAGTTCCATAACAGCTCCTACATATTCATTAGGTACAAATATATTAGTTTTAACATAAGGTTCTTTTATATTATTTACTTTAGATAAATCAGGCATTTTACTAGGACTATCTATATATATAGTTTCTCCACTATTAAGATTCACTTCATATATAACACTAGGACTTGTCGCTATTAATTCTATATTGAATTCTCTTTCTATTCTTTCTTCTATTATTTCCATATGTAATAATCCTAAGAATCCACATCTAAATCCAAATCCTAATGCATCACTTTTTTCTGGTTCAAACATTAATGCTGCATCATTTAATTTTAGTTTCATTAAAGCTTCTTTTAAGTTAACATATTTACTTGAATCAATTGGATATAACCCACAGTATACCATAGGTTTCATTGGTTTATAACCAGGTAATGCTTCTAAATTAGAACCTTCCAATACTATAGTATCTCCTACTCTTACATCTTCTATACTTTTAATACTAGCTGTTATATATCCTACTTCTCCAGCATCTAATTCTTCTCTTGGACTATCTTTAGGAGTAGTTTTACCTAAACTTATTACTTCATACACAGCTCCAGTAGATATCATTTTAATTTTATCTTTTATTTTAATTTTACCATCTACTATTCTAACAAGCACTACTATTCCTTTATATGAATCAAAATAACTATCAAATATTAATGCTCTTAAAGATTTTTCTTTACTAACAGGTGCTGGTATTCTTTCTATTACTGCATCCATTAATTCTGGTACACCTTCTCCAGTTTTACCACTTACACATAATATTTCATCATAATCAAATCCTATTGTATCTATTAATTCTTTCTTTACTCTTTCAGGATCTGCATTAGGTAAATCTATTTTATTTATAACAGGTATTATTGTTAAGTCATTCTCTAAAGCTAGATATAGATTAGCTAAAGTTTGTGCTTCTATTCCTTGAGTAGCATCTACTACTAATATTGCTCCTTCACAAGCAGCTAGACTTCTACTAACTTCATAAGAGAAATCTACATGTCCTGGAGTATCTATTAAATGTAATGTATAACCTTTATATTTAAGTTCTACTGCATTTAATTTAATAGTAATACCTCTTTCTCTCTCTATATCCATATTATCTAATAATTGTTCTTTCTTTTCTCTTTCTGTAACATTACCACATACATCAAGTATTCTATCAGCTAGAGTACTTTTTCCATGATCTATATGCGCTATTATAGAGAAATTTCTAATTTTATCTTGCATGTAACCACCTAGATGAGTATACCATAAAATAAGAGAAAACACTATATGGTTTTCTCTAAAATACATAAGTTAAAATATATATTTTTAGCAAATTCGGTGATTTGTAGATTTTTATTCGGTGATTTGTAACTTTTTTATTCGGTGATTTGTAGGTTTTTCATTCGGTCAAATTTCGATTTAATGTTGTTTATTTAATAATTCATTATATACTGGTAATAATACATTATCATATTTATATATTAATGAATCTAAATAGTATTCTCTTTGTGCTTTGCTAAATACTTTTAAATTATTATATTCTTCTGGTACTTCATTAAATAATTCTTTTATTTTATCAATATTAATTTTAGGTACTATTCTCAACACTGATTTATTACATTCTTCATTTACCATGCTCTCAATATATTTTACTGGATTTATTGATTTTCCATTTAATTTATATACAGATATTGAACTATCATAAACTGATTGCTTAAATTTAAATGGATCTTGTGAAATATTAATTAATTTTTCATCACTAGATTTATTATAAAATGATGAACCATTATCAAACACTGGAGATACTTTTAACATATTATTATCTTTATCTAAAACTAATCCCCAATTTCCTTCATTTCTATCATTATTATTTATAAATGCATCTATAACAAACATATCCCAAAATCTTTCTTTAAGTAAAGGAATTTTTTTAAAATATGGATTTTCATTCATAATAAGAATAACTTCTTCTAAATTATGATTTGAATTTAGTTTTGTAGTTGATGTTAATTTTTCAATTGCCTTCTCTATATTTTCATCATATTCATTTTTTATCATAGTATAATCAATTATACTTTCATTGTTATTTAGGAAATCTTTACATGCGACTACTACCTTTTCATTAGCAATCCCCAGCTTAGTTTCATGAGTTTCTAAACCTATTAATTCATAAATATGTGAACCAAGATATTCTGATATTGGAGTTGTCGTGTAAGATAGTCCTTTTACATCCATACTTTTTGTTGATTTAGGATATTTTAAAAACCATCTTTCACCATCAATAATTATTCCCTTTTTACTACCACTATGTCCACCATAGCTTATTCCACTTGGAACTGTTAAATCAAAGTTTTCTATTTTAATCATATAACCACCCATATTTACTTAATATAGTTTTAAAATCATATTCTGTTATAATTCCATCACGATAGTAAGACTTAGCTTCAATTTCTAATATAGAAAATTTAATATCATAGTTAAACCAATCACCCTTTTTATCTAACTCTTCTAATTCATGTATTAATCCTATTAGATATTTAGGTAATTTGTCGTAGTTATATTCTATACTATGATCTATTAATGGTTTATCTGTTATAAAAGGATCTTTTTCTTTTGACATAGTTATACCTCTTTTCTTTTATTATCTGAATTAATTATAACATATCTATAGTTATTTTTTTATTAAAGATTTAGTAGGTACATCAAATAATTCTGTTTTATGATAAATTTGATATAAATTATTTATTGATGTTCCAACTATATAAACTAATTCACTATAATAAGGATTATATGAATACATGGAGAAAGCCTCAGCTATCATTTCCTCCATATTAGTTTTAGCATAACCACTTAAAGACTCATCATAAATACTTTCTTCTAATAGCTCCCTTATATCTTCTATGTATGGTAATTTAAATATAATTGAGAAAATATGACCTAATTCATGATAAACTGCATCTCTTATATTTCTAGAATATGACCATCCTAGATTATATCCTTTTTCTATTCTTGAAATTGAAACATCATAACTGCAATTTGATTTAACACCTATACCTATAAAATCAGGTTTAGTTTTCAACAAGAAATCTAAAGTACTTTCTCCAGTGTTATAATAAGTTTTATTAATTTTTTCAGGTTTGTACTGAGCTGTTGTAGTAAATAATGTATTATCATTATTACATGAAGCTCGTAAAGATTCTAATGAATTACTTTTTTTAAAGTTTTGTGCTATATAATTAACTAAATAATTTGAATCACTTACTAATGAAATTAAATTTTCTAACTTTGGATATATAGTGTAAATCTCTTTTAATGTTTCTAATATTTCATTTTTTATTTGATTATCAATGTTATCTAAATATATCATAATTCCCCCTTATATTTTTATTAAAGATTTAGTATTTATTTCAAATAAATCTGTATTTTCAAACTTTAAATAATATTCTTCTATTACAGTTCCTATTATATAAACTAATTCATTATATTTAGGATCATATGAATATTTTGAAAACGCTTCAGCAATTAATTCTTCATTATTTGTTTTAGAATATGTACTAAGACTATAACTATTAATATTCTTTTCTATAAAAGATTTAAGTTCTGGATTATTAGACAATTTGAATAAGTCGTTAAATACATGCCCTATTTCATGATAAAATGCATCTCTTATATTTTTAGAATAACTCCAATTACATTTGTATTCACTTCTTAATTGTTTAGCTACTGAAGAATATTTAATTATATCACTTACTCCTATTCCTATAAAATCAGGTTTATAATAAAGTATTTGATCATGAAAATTTAAATTTTTTGATGTTTCTTTAGGTAACCATAGTTTAGCAGTTGTAAAAATAGTTTTAGGACTTGCAACATACCTATCTTTTTCATCTACTGTATAATTGTTAAATAAATAATTTACTAAATAATTAATATCACTTACTAATGTTATTGAATTACTTAGTTTTGGATATTTTTTAAATATTTCTTTTAGTGTTTTAAGTATTTCTTTTCTTATTCTTTTATCAATAGCGTCTAAAACAATATTTTCATTATTCATAAGTTCCCCCTTAAGCAAGCAGTATTATACCATATTAAGTACAACAAAGCAATAATAAAAAGAAACTATAGTGTTTCTTTTTTCAATTCTTCCTCTATTTCAAGTAATCTATTATACTTACATATTCTTTCTCCTCTAGAAGTACTGCCACTTTTCATAAACGGAATATTTAAGCTAACTGCAAGATCACTTATAAATGTATCTGTTGTTTCACCACTTCTATGGCTTACAATTGGAGTATATTTATGTTGCTTAGCATATACAATTGTTTCCAAAGTTTCATAAAAAGTTCCAACTTGATTAGGTTTAATTATAATTGCATTACATAAACCTTCTTCTATACCTCTTTTTAATATATCTTTATTAGTTACAAATAAATCATCTCCAACTATGCTTATCTTTTTTCCTAAAGTATCTGTAATCATTTTAAACCCTTCATAATCTTCTTCATCAAAAGGATCTTCAATACTTATAATTGGATATTTTTTTACTAATTCAATATAATAATCTAAAAGTTCTTCTCTACTTATACTTTTATTATCTATTTTATAAGTATCATTAGTATTATTATAAAAACTACTAGCCGCGACATCTAAAGCAATAAATACATTTTTACCTGGTACATATCCAGCCATCTCTATTGATTTTACTATTAGTATTAATGCTTCTTCATTATTCTCTAAATCTGGTGCAAATCCTCCTTCATCGCCCACTGAAGTAACTAATCCTTTTTCACTAAGCAAATTTTTCAAATTATGAAACACTTCACTAGCAGCTCTTAAAGATGACTTAAAATCATCAAATTTAGGTACTATCATAAATTCTTGAATATCAACATTATTAGGAGCATGTTTTCCCCCATTCAACACATTAAACATACAAAATGGAATTTTAACTTCTCTTTTATTTAAATACTTATAAAGTTCTTCATTGTTATCTAAAGCACTAGCTTTTAAGCAAGCTACACTTACTCCCAAAATTGCATTAGCGCCTAAATTACTTTTATTAGGTGTTCCATCTAAACTAATTAATAACTCATCTATACTTTTTTGATTTTCAACACTTAATCCTATAAGTTTGTCTTTAATAATACTATTAACATTATTAACTGCTTTTGTAACACCTTTTCCCATATATCTTTCATCATTATCTCTTAATTCTAAAGCCTCTTTTTTACCAGTAGAAGCACCACTTGGAACACTAAATATACCTACACTACCTTTTTCAGTAAATACTTTAACTTCAATAGTGGGATTACCTCTAGAATCTAATATTTCTCTTGCTACTACATCTTTAATCTTGCTCATATCAGTTCACCTCTAGACTAATTATACAATAAATGTAGAAAAATTAACATAATAAATGCAAAAAACTTAATAAATATGTTATAATACACACATAGGAAGTGATTATATGGTTATTAAAGAAATATCTAGAAACGAATTTGATTCATTCGCGAAAAATCATCCACTAGGTACATTTTATCAAACAAGTATGTATGGAGAAGTGATGAGTAAATGTGGATATATTGATTTATACATAGGTGGTTATATAAACGATAATTTAGTCGCAGCATCTCTAATATTATCTAAAACTATTTCTTTAAATGTTAAATATGGATATGCTCCTAGGGGGTTTTTAATAGACTATAGTAACCTAGAATTATTAAATGATTTTTCTGAATCTATTAGAAAATATTTTAACAAAAAAAATTATGCTTTTATAAAATTAAATCCTGTAGTTATATATAGTAATGTAAATGTTAAAGAAAATACTAAAGAAGTAAATGAAACTGCAGTTAAAATATTTGATGATTTAATACATAATAGATATCAGAAACTTAAAAATAATATTTATTTTGAAAGTAGTCTACCCAAATATAATCCAATATTAAATCTTAAAAATTTTAACTTTGATAACCTAGATAAAAAGTTACAAACTAATTTAGAAAAAATTGGACAAAAAGGATTAAATATTTATAAAGGTGATATTTATAATTTAAATGATTTATATGAATTAACAAAAAGAAAAGAAAGTCTTAGTCCTGATTTTTTTAAATACTTATACAAAACATTTAATGAAAAAAATATGATTGATTTGTTTTTAGTAGATGTAACATATCATGATTATCTAGAACATTTACAAGAAGAAATATTAATCGAATTAGAATTAAATGAACAATTAAATAAATTATTTCAAAAAGATCCTTCTAATAAACAAATTTATAATGAAAAGATGCTAAGCGATAAAAAATTAAACGAAATAAATGTTGAAATGGCCGATGTTAATGAAAAGATTTTAAAAGGGATTACTAAAGAAATTGTTGCTGGTGCATTAGTAATTAAATATAAAAATGTTGCAACTATATTTACAAGTGGTTTTATAAAAAATTATAAAAGATTACTGCCTAATCACTATTTACATTATATGTTAATTAATAAATATAAAAAAGATGGATATTACTTTATGGATTTAAACGGTATAACTGGAGATAATAGTAAAAATAATCCTTACAAAGGATTAAATGATTTTAAATTAAGTTGGAATCCTAGAGTATATGAATATATTGGAGAGTTTGATTATATAATAAGTCAAAATAAATATGCTTTATTATGGAGTACACATGCTCTTCATAGAGAATTTGATAAAAAAGACCTATTAGTCAAAGAAGATGACTAATAGGTTTTCTTATAAACTTTTTTTATTTTGTTGTTCATTAATTAATGAAGATAATTCAAAATAAATTATACCATCATTACCATACATAGATTTAAATTGAACACCATCCATAGCTAAATATTTTCTGGCTATTTGAATAACATGACCATCGATCATAACATTCTTTATTCTAGTATTAGCTGGTATTGATACAACTGGTTTAATTTCATCAAGATTAACAGCATTATGAGTTTTGATATATTTTCTTACACATTCTAAATACTCTAATTTTAGAAATTCATATATTCTCTTTCCTAATACTATTTTTATTTGATTTTCATTATTTGTACACATATTTAATTCCCCCTTTTTAATGTGCATATTACCATCAAGTGATATAATTGTACCATATAAAGTATGAAATGTCAATATATTTGTATAAAATAAATTACATATGTTATTTAGAAGTATATGTAATTCCTTTATTCAATTTTCTAACTTTAAATGATCCTATGTTATTATTAATATATTTTGTAGTTGCAATTAATTCATAAGGTCTATATGGAGAATACTTAATATTAAATTCTATTCCATCTTTTATAGCAAGTTCTTTTAAAAATTCTATTTCTTCTTTGGCTATATCATTAGATATATAGCCTTTAATAGCATTCATTTTCAAGTCTGATAAAGAAAGAAAATAACCATTAGGAGAAGACAAATCTAATAATTCAATGTTTTCTTTCAGTTTTAACAATAATTCTTTCTTTTTCTGTAAATAAATTCTTTTTACCTTTATTTTATCTTTTATATTCATTCTATCCTCATATAAATTATGAAAAAGAAGATTACTCTTCTACTTTAAAGCATTTAATAAATCTGCTTTTTTCATTGTAGTGTAACCTTCAATTCCTTTTTCTTTAGCTAATTCTTTTAATTCAGCAACTGTTTTAGATTCTAAACCTTCACTTTTAGTTTCAACTTTTTCAGTTTTTTCTACTTTACCATTTAAAGCATCTTTAGCAATGTTTACTAATTTAGTAAATTCATTCATATCTTGGATTGCTAATTCACTTAACATCTTTCTATTGATTTCAACACCAGCTTTATTAAGTCCATCTATAAACTTACTATAACTAATGTCATTCATTCTACAAGCAGCATTGATTCTTGTAATCCAAATTTTTCTAAAGTTACCTTTATTTTTCTTTCTATCATTGAAACTATATCTACCACTGTGCATTACTTGTTCTTGAGCACTTTTATATAGTCTATGTTTACTTCCAAAATATCCTTTTGCTTGTTTTAATACTTTTTTTCTTCTAGCTCTTGTTACAGTTCCACCTTTAACTCTTGTCATCTACATTACCCCCTTAACGCTTTCTTATATCTGTTCATATCAGCACTACTTAAAGCACTTTGTTCTCTATGATTTCTATTGAAACTTGTTGGTTTCTTTCCTGTTTTATGGTTTGCACCTGGATGTCCTATTTTAAGACTTCCACTATTTCTTTTAGTTACTTTTTTAGCTATTCCTTTATGTGTCTTTTGTTTTGGCATTTTTATCTCTCCTTCTTTATTTTTTAGGCGCTACGACTAAACTTATACTTCTTCCTTCAAGTTTTGGTAATTCACTTATTTCACCTACATCACTTAACTTTTCAGCAAATCTAACAATAACATCTTTTCCAAGTTCTGGATGCGCTATTTGTCTACCTTTAAATCTTACAGATACTTTTACTTTATGACCTTTTTCTACATAACTTCTAGCATTTTTTAATTTAGTTTCAAAGTCATGAACATCAATTGTAACACTTAAACGATATTCCTTTAATTCTAAGTTTTGTTCTCTTTGTCTTTTCTTTGCTTCTTTTTCTTTCTTTGATTTTTCGTACTTAAATTTATTGTAATCAATAACTTTACATACAGGCATACCCGATGAACTCATAAGTACTAAATCAAGTCCAGCATAATTTGCTAGAGTTCTAGCATCCTCGATTTTTTTTACACCTAACTTTTCTCCATTAGGTCCAATTACCATTACTTCATTAAATTTTATTTGTTCATTAATTAGAACATTATCTTGTTTAGCTATACTAGACACCTCCAAATATACAAAAAGTGAATACAAATGTATCCACTTAAAAACTTAAATAATATAAGCATTTTACCTATCAACTTAGTCAATCAGGTGAGTGTGGATACACTTCTTTCTCTTTTCAACATAATAAATATTACAATATTTTATATG
>CAKOLN010000019.1 GCA_934096075.1 uncultured Bacilli bacterium | reverse complement strand
AACCTAACTCAACTATTATTGATATTATTAAATGCTATGACTATAAAACAAAAAATGGTAAAGTTAAAATTCTTGAAAACACAAACTTAAAGTTTATTGAACCTGCCGAATATTTAATATTATCTCCTATAAAACTCACTATTTATGAGTACAAAGTTAATGAAATATCTAATAAGCAATTTTATATAAAAGAACATAATGAAAAATACACATTGCAAGAAATATGTAAAATTTTAAAAAAATTATAATTTTAGACTTAACTTTTTGCTTTCAAAGTGCCAAACAAGTGAGAGGATAACTTCTCTCAAATAAAAAAGAAAGGAGATGATTTTGTGAGATGTGGAGTTTATGTTAGAGTATCAACTGAAGATCAAGCTCGTGAAAGATTTAGTTTACCAGAACAAAAAGAAAGATTAGAAGCCTATTGTAAGTTTAATGATTATAATATTGTCGAATACTATAAAGATGCTGGTATAAGTGCTAAAACTGGGAATTATAGACCTGAATATGAAAGAATGTTAGAAGATGGGAAAAACGGAAAAATAAATATGTTTATTGCTCTTAAATTAGATAGAGTCGTTCGTAGTGTTAAGGATTGGAAATCACTAATTGAATTTACTTAAAAATATAATATAGACCTTGCGCTTGTAAATGATAAGATTGATACTACTACTGCTAATGGTAAAATGGTATCTCGTATTATGATGAGCGTATCTCAAAATGAAATAGAAAGAACTAGTGAAAGAACAATTATTGGCCTTGAAGGAGCTATTAAACAAGGCCATATTCCTGCAAGAGCACCACTAGGTTATAAACATATAGATAAAAAATTAGTTCCAGATCCACTTACTAAAGATATTGTAGTAAGAATATATAATTTATACTTTGAAGGAAAATCTTATTATAATATTGCAACTATTTTTAATGAAGACAAAGTCTTGGCTAAAACAAATTGGTGTGATACTGGAATACTTAGAATTATCTCTAATGAAGTATATAAAGGGGATTA
Organism: uncultured Bacilli bacterium; assembly: GCA_934096075.1. Classification (GTDB taxonomy): domain Bacteria; phylum Bacillota_I; class Bacilli_A; order RF39; family UBA660; genus CAKOLN01. Next base: position 8,780 of record CAKOLN010000019.1, on the reverse strand, counting down.
TGTTCATGGTAAAAGAACGAATCATCCAACTTATTATAAAGATGTTGTAGAGCCTATTGTGAGTAAAGAACTATGGGAAAATTGCCAAGTACAGAAAAAGAAAAATCAAAAAAATTATATGAGAACTCAAACTTATATCTTCTTACAAAAATTAAAATGTCCTAAATGTGGTAGAATTCTTGCAGGTGGTGCTTCACATAAAATCAAATCTGATAAATGGTACTTCTACTATAGATGTGAAAGTTTTAAAAATAACATTCATGAAAATAAAATTGAAAGATTCTATTATTAGTTTTATTAGGCAAGTAGATAACACTAATAAGGAATATGATAAAATCCAAACTTTATCTAATACATTAATTAATGCTCACGAACAATTAAAAAATAAAAACAATAAAATTAAAACTCTCTGAAAATAATGAGTTGCTTAATTTAAGAGTTAAAATTTTAAATAATACTATTAAAGAAAAAGATAACGAAATATCATTTTTAAAATCTAAAATACACGATATACAAAATACCATTAATTATTGGAAAGATAAGTTTGAAAAACTAATATCATTTCTACATAGTAAACTTCATAGTTGGTATGATAAAGATGATAAATATATTGATGTTGTTAATAATATGTATAAAGATGATGTTTTAGATAATGATGATATTGAAGAATTAGATTTAGGCAAAGGAAAAGATGACTTTGAGAGATAACCTCATTACCATCTTTTATTTACTTGTTTTAAACAATTGACGTGATATTGCTTCATCTACCGGTGGAACATAATCAACCAAATAAAGCCCATATAAATGACCATATTTTTTCATTACTTCTTGAACTCTACTTAGTTCTCCAGTTTTATCAAACAATATTTTAGATTCTACAAGTTGCTCAACTCTATGAACTTCACTAGGATTCATAGCAGTTGTTGAATATCTATTTTCATAATCATAATCAAATACAACATTGACCCCAGTCTTATTACTTTCCGCTATTTTAAAATTTAATTTATCCATTAATCTATCATAAGGATAATAATCTACTCCTGATTCTAATAAAACTACTATATTTAATGTCCCTTTACTATGCTTTGAATCTTGATAATTTGTTAAATAAACAGAATCTACATTATCATCTTTGTATAACCTTTTAATAGTATCAGTTAATTCTTGTGATAAAAATGAATGTTCTTCATCTGTAAGATTTATTCTTTCTTTTACTACTTTATCTAAATATAGTAAATTATTTGTTCTAGCAATTTTTAATATATTAGAAAATTCGGAAAATTGATTATCACCCGCATATATAGTTTTATCCCATTCATACCATATATCAAATGCATCTTTTGCACCATCTTTTACCATTTGTTGAACTCTTGAACTATTAAAAACAACATTATTTTTTTGATCATCTAATGAGTGGTGCATTCCTTTATCTTGGTAAATCTTTGCTTGTAAATCAGCTTCAATTTTATCACAATAATGTGAACATTTTGCTTCTGGTGTTTCTTGTTCATCAAATTCATATAATAGAGCTAATAAACTATCTTTTTCTTTTAGATTACCTAAAGCGTCTCTCATAGCTTGATGTTCAATTTCTTTTTTCTTTTCTGGAGTTATTCCATCAAATGGTGTAATATCACCAATCAGTGTTTCTCCAGTTTCATGTATAACTAACATTTTTAATTCTTTATCAGTATCAAAATTATATTCAAATTCAGAATTTAATACCATTGCTAAACTTATAGTTCCAATTACATGTTCAGATATTGTTTCAATTCGGTCTGATTTAACATTCCAATGTTTACTATCCCATCCAGTTCTTACCTTATTTTTTAATCTAAAGTTTAAATAATAAAATCTAAATATTTCTTCACATTCAGAAGGTTGTTTACTACATAGTGAAGATATAATAGTACTTCCTTCTTTAATTAATTCTGATTGTGAAGTGTTATTTTCTTTCTCTTTAATTAATTTAGTTAATAAAAGGTCTAGCATTTTATACTTAAATACTAATTTACCATTTTCAGTATTTATATCTCTTGATTCTACTATTTCACTAGCATATTGATTTCTTAATTTTAAATTTTCAAAATCATAATTATGATATGAAATACTAAATTCAGAAAGAAGTAACATTCTATATATTTTTGATAAATCACTTGTTTCCTTAAATTCAGAATCAATAGCAGTTGCTAATATCATACTACCAAATAAGTGATCTGCTACACTATAATTATTTGGTCCATCAATAATTTTATTCTTTAATTCATTAGAGCAAATATAAAAGTTTAATGATTTTCTTATTTCATCTAATTTTTCCATATTATCCCCCATAAATAAGTAATTTAGTAATATTATAGCACATATTTCTATTATTTTTATAAAAAACATAAATTTGCTTAATTATAATAGGATTTATTGTTCAAATATGCTATAATTAAAATAGATTTTGTATCATTCAATAGAATGATTCTTTTTTTGTTAGGAGAAATATATATATATGTGTGTGTGTTATAAAGATATAATTGAATTACTAAGTAACAGTATACAAATAATTGGAATATTTGCAGCAATTATCATAGGTCTTGTAGTATCAAAAATACTATCAATAAAAGCTGAACAAGATGATTTAAAAATTAAAATAAGTGATGGAGAAAAAGAACTAAAAGTTATGAAAAAACAAAATAATAATATTAATTTTATATTTAAACTATTAAATAAGAAAAAAGTAGCACTATGTTTATTTATGGAAGCACTTTTGGATTTTATTTATTATATTATACCTTATACATTTACTCTTTTCTTAACATTACCATTTACAGTAGAAAAAGCAATAATAGTTGCGACTATTTTTATTAGTTCTAAAACTGCTAGAGCATTTATATTATATTTAGAAAGAAAAATAATGCATAATTATTTGTATGAATATTCTAATGTCCAATATTTAGAGTATTATAAGAAATTAACAAGAGTGCCAGTTGAAACATTATCAAAATATCAAACAGGTTATTTAGAAAGCATAATTGAAAAAATATCTAATCTTGTTAAAAAAATAATAAGTACCGAATATATTGGAATAATACTATCATTTTCATTTTTCTTTTATACTGTATTTAATCAATCCAAAATCTTATTTATAATTTCATTGATTTTAAGTGTTTTATGCGTGTTAATAAGCATATATATTTTAAAAAAATCCAACAAATATGTTGAAGAATTATATGATAAAGAATACGAATATTCCTCAATGTATCAAGATTTTATTAGTAATATTAGAACAGTAAAAGCATTGAACAATGATAAATATTTTGAAAAAATAATACAAAGAGAAGGAACAGAGTGCTATAAAAGGCAAAATAAATATATAAAATGTTATTCATTGGAAGAAATAATTAGAAATATTTTAATAGTTATTCCTTTTGCTTTAGTGATTATAAAAAGTATTTATGATCTTTCTAATGGAATAGATACGCTAGGAGTAATTACATTTTATATATCTCTTTATTTAGAAATGGGATTCATTTTTGATGAATTGTCTGGAACCATTGTAAGCTGTTTTGAACTAAATGCATTAAGAAAAAAGGTTGTTCAGTTGTTTAATAAAGTTGATGAAAGAAGTCTTCTTAATACTTTTGATAAAATTGAATTAAAAAATATAGACTTAAAGTATAAAGAATCAAAGTTTAATATAATAGTTGATGATTTAACAATAAATAGAAATGATAAAATTTCAATTACTGGTAAATCTGGACAAGGGAAAACATCTGTAATAAATCTTATATTAGGAAATATAAATTCATATAAAGGAACTATTAGTATAGATAATTATGATATAAAAGATGTTAGGTTAGATATTGGAATTGTTAGTCAAGAAATAGAATTGTTTAATATGTCAATAAAAGATAACTTATGTTTAGATAAAAAAATATCAGACAACGAAATAGTAAACTATTTAAAAGAATTAGAATTAGATGAAATTTTAATGTTTGAAGATGGAATATACACTGTGGTTGGTGAAAAAGGGTTAAAATTATCAACTGGTCAGAAAAGACGAATAAATATTTTAAGAAGCTATCTTATGAATAAAAGTATTTATATATTAGATGAACCAACTTCAAATTTAGATAAACACACTGAAGAAATCGTTGTTAATTTTATACTAAAGTATTTTAAAAATAAGACATTAATAATTGCAACACATAACGATAAAATAAATGAAATATGTAATAAGTTTTATCATTTTAACAATCACAGATTGGAATTACAAATTCTATAGTGTTATTATTGGAAAATACTTTTAAAAAATAAGTTTATATGCTAGTATATAATGTAGTTTAGGGGGATTATTATGGCAAATTTAAGTATAGGATTTCTTTTTAAAAAGAAATATATTACATATCAGTTAAAAAAATGGGAAATATTTGAATTTATTGATTACACTACAGCCATCAGTTTTACAAATTCAAGTTATAATGCGAAATATAATATTATAAGTGGTAGCAACACAGGTAGTTATGCAAGCTCAATTAATGAAAATGCAAATGGAGGAGATTTAGTTTTTTTAACTGATAATTTAGCTGGAGCTATACAAGAAAATGAAAATTCAGTAGATTTTGTTGAAATTAGGCAGAATAAACTTTCTAGAACTGCTAAATACTATATTAAAGAAGATGATAAATTAATTCAATTAGCCAATAATAATTTAATAAATTTTTTAGAGAACGAGAATTTTAAAGTTAAATCGGAATTTGATGAAGGGGAATTTGAAAAAATAACTGATATTTCTACTATGTATGCTTCTATTAAAAAAACTATAATTTCACAAGATGAACAGTTAATGCAAATCCTTACTGCATTATTTAAAAACCAAAAAGTGGTTGATTCGGATTTAGATATTGATTTAATAGCTAAATTAAAAGAAAATATATTAATATATGGTTCAACAGGAACGGGAAAAACAGAAATTTTAAAGAGGATTTCAAAGTTATATAACATTCCAATTGTTATTGAAGATGCAACATCTCTATCAGAAACTGGATATCAAGGCCGCAAAATAACCGATATGCTTGAAGATTTGTGTTTGGCCGCTAATGGTAATATGAAATTGGCTGAGAAGGGCATATTAGTAATTGATGAATTTGATAAGCTAGCAGAGAAATCGGGAGATAATCAATCTCATGTGTCAAGATTGGGAGTTCAAAGATCTTTACTAAAATTATTAGACGGTACATTGTTTTATTTTGATAATAAGCAATTTGATACTTCAAGATTGACTATTGTCGGTGTAGGTGCATTTACAGGAATAATAGATGGAGATGACTATAAAAAACTTACTACAGAAAATTTCATGAAATACGGAATAATGCGTGAATTAATTGGTAGATTTTCGAAAACCATAGCAATGAATCCATTGCAAAAAGAAGATATAATTAAAATATTAAAAAATTCTGATTTTAGTCCATTAAATACATACAAAAAGTTGTTTGAGATGCTTCAAGTACAATTTGAATTTGACGATGATTTCATTGATTATATTGCTGATTTAGCTATTGCTAAAAAGAGTGGAGCAAGAAGTTTAAAAACTGTTTTTGACGAATGTATAAGCAGCGCCTTATTTAGAATCTTTGCTGGTGAATATTCAGGAATATTATTAACAAAACCAAATGCTGAGGATGAAAAGCCATATGTTTTAACAAAAACAAAAAATAAAAAGGGTTTATTTAAAAAACGCTAATTCATATTAAGTACATAAAAATTCAATGAATAAAGCTTAATGATGTTATCTTAATTTTTTAAGATAAAAAAAGCACTATTATTTTAGTGCATACAATATCAGAGCCAATTACTTGGATTTTTTTTAATTATATTTTTATTGGAGAAGAAATTTCTTCTGTAATTGGTTTAATACTTACTATTTGTTGTGTCATTTCAATAGTCTTTTTATCTGCTATTTCTAATGATTGAGTAAAGGCATCAACATCTTTTTTAGAACAGTAATTATCAATAAAATCTTCTATAGCATCTTGGGCTAGTCCCATTTTATTATGAAGTGCTTCTCTTTTTTCGGGAGTATCAATATCACTATAAGAAACATAAAGTGCATTTACTAAAACATCAAACTTTTCAGCCAATAATTTACTTTGTTCTTCGCCAATATATTGAATCCAACTGTCATCGCCAGAAAATTGTGAAATTCTTATTACTTTTGCAAGATCACTATGTTGTAATAATTGTGTAGCATAATAACCAGCAAGTTTATATGAATCAGCTTTTTGCTTTCTTCCAGTCATCATTTCTAATATTTGTGCTGTTTCTACATCATTTAAAGCTTCTTCTATTCCTATCATATCACTTTTCTCTTCAACAATACCATTCTCTTGACTGTATGAATAGGTGTCTCTAATAAGTCCTGTTGAATCAATAATTTTTCCGTTTTCAACTTTTGTTTTTCCGTATCCTTTAATTGAATGACATATTTCATGAATTAGAGTATTAGTTTGATTATCATTGTTGAAATCAAAAGACATATATGGATCAGAATAAACCTGTTTTAAATAAATAATAGGTTTAGCCACAACCTGATTATCTTTTACTTTTATTTCATTGTGATAAAGTGCCACAGCAAGAGGCGGAATTTTCCAATCTTTATTAATATCGAAGTATGAATTTAAAAAAGTTTTTGGGTCTTCATCTTTTCTTTGAAAATGTATTTCACAATTTGATAAGGTAGAAAGTATAACTTCTTTATTTTCTTCACCATAATATTTAATCAAATTAGGAATTAATTGACTTAAAAAATTTGTTAATTCATCACTGTATCCAAACTTGTTTTTTAAACCTATTAAGTATTCGCCCACTTATGACACCTGCTTTCTATCTTCATTAATACAATTAATAAGCATCAATAATTCAGCTTTTATTATGTATAAATCTCTAAAATTGATATTTAATAAATCAGATTCTGACATTTTCTTATCTTCACCACTTTTATAATTATATGGCATATCAATTAATTCAAGATTTCTTTCATTTAAAAATGATTTAAGTAACAATGCAATTTTAATTATTTCTTCATTGTACTTATTTCTCTTTTCATCTAATCCCAATTTAGAAAAATTTTTAAATAATTCTTCGTATTCAATCATTATATAACACTTCCTAACATTTTTATATTTTTCATTTATACATTCATTATAGCAAATTTTAAGCATATATAATAGAAAATTCAAACTAAGTAGTTTAAATATGGGTTGAAATTGAACAACACTTACTTATTTAAACAATAGATGGCAATAAACTACTAGCCTGTATAAATAAGAGAATTATAACGTCATCAATCCACTTTTTACACTTGAGTTAATGAATATAATAATATAAAAAAACCTCACACACTAGTATTTAAGTGTACGAGTATTAATTAAAATTGAGCCATAAAGGTTGAAGTCGGACAACCTTTAATTAACTAAACTATAGGTAGTAATAAACTACTTACTGATATAAGTATACCATGAAAATACGAATGTAGTACAAAAATACAAATACAGTGACATTTACAGTGACATTTGTGGTATACTTTTATTAGTACGAGGAGTGATATAGGTGAAATTATTTGATGAAATAAAACCAGTGTTTTTTATTGACAATAAAATGAATAGTATATTAAATGATATAAATGTTAAACTTAAAAAAATAAATGTTAATGATAAACAAAAAAGAAAATATATGATTTCAAAATCTAAAATAAGGTCAATTCATTCTTCACTTGCAATTGAAGCTAATTCATTATCTTTATTTGATGTAGAAAGTATATCAGAAAACAAACTAATATTAGGTAAAAAAGATGAAGTACAAGAAGTAAAAAATGCAATTGAAGCATATAATCATATAAATGAATATAATTATAAAAGTGAAAATGATTTATTAAAGCTACACGGGTTAATGATGAAATACTTTGATGAAGATAATGGTAATTATAGAAATCATGGTGAAGGAGTAAAAAGAAAAGATGAAATAATATATATGGCTCCTGAATCTATTTTAGTTCCATCTTTAATGAAAAGTTTATTTGAATATATAAGTAGTAGTGATTTAAATATTATTATTTTATCTGCAATTTTTCATTATTACTTTGTTTTTATTCATCCTTTTTCAGATGGAAATGGAAGATGTGCTAGATTTTGGGTAACATTAATGCTAATAAATTATGATAAAAATTTTGAATTTATACCACTAGAAGAGGAAATATATTTAAATCAAGAAAACTACTACTTAGCTATAGCAGAATGTCATAATAATGGAAATGCAAATGTATTTATAAAGTTTATTTTACAGACAATTAATTCATCATTAGATAAATTGATAAAAAATAGTAATTTTGTTTGTAATGATATTCAAAATAAAATTATAGAACTAATAGCAAATAATAATAGAATTACACAAAATGAAATAGCTAATATAACTAATGTTAATGTAAGAACTATTAAAAGGAATTTTAAAATATTAATAGATAATTTAATAATTGAAAGAATTGGTTCTGACAAAGCAGGATATTGGCAAATACTAAAATAATTATTAAGCAGGATAAAGGAATTGATAGCACCACTTATTTAATGTCTTATAAATAAAGGATTTATAGTGCTATCATTTCTTATTTTGCACTTGCAAAATTGTGTTAAAAATATGGAAGAATACTACCATACTTTTTATTTAAATCAATTAATTATAGAGTTTATGGGAGTTTATTTTACTTCCAACTGTTGGATATGTACTAGAAAATGTTGGAT
>CAKOLN010000018.1 GCA_934096075.1 uncultured Bacilli bacterium | reverse complement strand
TAAATACAAAAACAATTAATTTTTTATTAAATTTATTTCATTTACTAATATAATTTCTTATACAAATTACTATTTTTTTAACTAATTACTAAATTGTAATTTGCATTATGATATAAGTTCTATATTTACTGCATTGATTTGTGGTGGATTTGAATCTTCAATTAAACCACTAAATGTAACTCTTACTTTATTATTTACTGCATAATAATCATTTGTACCATTTGTTGGCCTTGATATTTTCATTGTTACTTTATCCTTCACTTTAAATGATTTACTATCTCTTAATACTTCAACAGTTATATAGTTTTCTTCTGCAACAATGATTTTACCATCAAAAACATCTTTAGATTCGACAAATTTTATTATTTCTTGATTATTTATAGCATCTAATATTTTTGCTTCATCATCAATAAATACTTTCTTAATAAACTTTTCTTGTTCTTCTTTACTATTATTTATTAAACCAACTATTACTTTATTAGTTATATCATCAACATAATTGAATGCAAAATTAGATATATCATTATTATCTTCTAAATAATTAATAATATAATTATTGATTTCTTTTGCACTAAGTTTTTGTTCTAGTTCGTATCTCATAAACCAACTACCCATTTTAACGCCAATATTATTTTCATAAGGTTCATTTGGCGATACTCCAACATATCTAATAACTTTATAACCTAATCCCCAATATGTCACTTTACTGCCATCATTATTAACTATTTTGATACAATACTTTGGCTCATGTCCTGTTGTTACTCTACCACTATCTATATAGTTTGTTATAATTCCCATTGCAATAAGTCCTATCAAAACAATCCCTACGCTGATACATATTTTTTTCATAATCAATCCTCCATTTCAACAAATTACTATTTGTCTAACTAATCAATAAATTATAATTATTTGTAAAATCTTAATACTTGATATTGATAATAATCACTGCTATCTAAATAACCAACAGAGATACCTTTTCCGTTATATGCTGTTTTACCAGTAGTCGATTTAGTTTTTGCTTCATCTAATAATGTATTAATTTCAGTTTCCGTTGCCTCATTATAATTTGCTTTTATTAAATGTTTAGCATATGTAAGTGCAGCATCACCATACTTACTAGCTTTATCTACATAAATTAGCATATAGTCTACAATGTCAGTTGCTTTATCTCCTGTATATTTTTCTGGAACAATTACTAATGAAACTCCATCAAGTAATCCATACCAATACTGATTATTATATTCAGTTAAATAATCAGTTGATGCTGAATTTAAAGAAGAACCATCATTATCCATTACTTCAGTATTAAATTTTGCAACTAAAGCATCAGTTGTTTCTTTTTCAACGAAACCATATTTTTCTTGACTTTCTTGTAAATCTTTTTTAGCATCCTCTACACTAGACTTGCCACATCCTGTTAATCCTAAAGCCATAACCCCACATAGTAAAATAGCAAATAATATCTTTCTCATAATCAATCCTCCATTTCAACAAATTACTATTTGTCTAACTAATCAATAAATTATAATTATTTGTAAAATCTTAATACTTGATATTGATAATAATCACTGCTATCTAAATAACCAACAGAGATACCTTTTCCGTTATATGCTGTTTTACCAGTAGTCGATTTAGTTTTTGCTTCATCTAATAATGTATTAATTTCAGTTTCCGTTGCCTCATTATAATTTGCTTTTATTAAATGTTTAGCATATGTAAGTGCAGCATCACCATACTTACTAGCTTTATCTACATAAATTAGCATATAGTCTACAATGTCAGTTGCTTTATCTCCTGTATATTTTTCTGGAACAATTACTAATGAAACTCCATCAAGTAATCCATACCAATACTGATTATTATATTCAGTTAAATAATCAGTTGATGCTGAATTTAAAGAAGAACCATCATTATCCATTACTTCAGTATTAAATTTTGCAACTAAAGCATCAGTTGTTTCTTTTTCAACGAAACCATATTTTTCTTGACTTTCTTGTAAATCTTTTTTAGCATCCTCTACACTAGACTTGCCACATCCTGTTAATCCTAAAGCCATAACCCCACATAGTAAAATAGCAAATAATATCTTTCTCATAATCAATCTTCCATTTCAACAAATTACTATTTATCTGTCACTTCTATGTATAATTATATCATAGAAATTGACATTTTAATTATTAAAATTTGTTATTTAAGGAAAAATGATGTATAATAATATATAGAAAGAGAGCGAGTTCGTAAGATGTATTTAAACCGCTCCATTGACGAATCTGTTCGAACTATTTAGTTTGAACTTGATATATAGAATCAATCGAAAGATTGATTTTTTTGTATTTTGAAAAGAAACCGTTGTAAAAAAGTAATACTATCAATAATTATTAGCAAATTGTTCAGACATGTCTGAACAATTAAGAGAGTGAAAAATTATGTTAGAAAAGAATAATAAAAAAAATGATTGAAGAAATTATAAATTTAGTAAATGAAGTAAAATCAAATTTGGTCAATCAAATTAGTAAATCTATTGTCTATGTATATAGGAACATAGGTAAAATAATAATTTGGAAATGAAAATGGAAAACTTTCATTCTTAAATTCTAAAAACCCATTGAAATTATCTATTTTCATTAGTACGTTTCTCCAAATCTAATATCTTTATGTTTTTCATCTGTTTGAATAAATCCTGCTTTTTCAAAACTTTTAATTGCTCCTTCTCTATATAAAGGAGTTATATCAGATAACTCTGAAATATCATTTTTTCAAAAGCATATTTTTCTAGTTCAAGTAGTGCAGGATAACTATATCCTTTTTCTCTATATTTACTGCTAATTAAAATACCCATACTATGAACTTCTCCAACTAGTTCACCAAAGTTAAAATCGTAAATATATGCAAAAAATCTATCTGGTTCTTTATCCTCCACTTATCATACCATTCTAATATCTCTTCATCAGTTTTAGATATAGTGCCAGTTTTTCTATCATAGCCTTTAGATTTCTATCGTAACCAGCGTTATATTCCATAGTTTCAGGATCATTCATCCAAACTTTTCTATAAAATAATTAATCTTTTCTAGAAACTTTCAAAAACACATTAACCATACTTAATCAACTATATTACTTTGTTTTATGTTTTTCTAAACTATTTATATACGTAAATCCTTTGTTTATTTTTTCATCTATAGATATATCTTCAGCATAAATTTTTCTTAAATTATCCATAACTAATTCTTCACCATCATAAATTGTATAAAAAATATCATACCCATGTTCTTCAAAAGAAAATAATTCTGAAAATGGTTTATTATTTAATATTGGATCAGTTACCATTTCACTATATTTCCAAGTTATGTATGGTGAATCATATTCTCTTCTTGGAGTTTCAGGGTGAATATGTTTCCATTTTTCAAACCACATAAAATGTAATGTTTCATGAGCTGATGTTTCAACTAATTTCCAATCTTCAACACCTGTACTGATTGAAAAAGAAAATTCATCTAAATATCTAGGAAAAACAGGTATTAAACCAACAGTAGCTTCTATCACATCAATATTAGGCCATTCAATTTCAAAATACGCCGATAACATAGAAAAGTATTCATCATTATATTTTTTCCAAATATCATTATATCTTTTTGTTTCAATTTTAATTCTTTCTAGATATTCATTATATTCTTTAGTAACAACTTCTTCTATTTTTTTATATACAACTTCTTGAGGCGTATCATCATCAAAAATAGATAATTCTGGAAAATAATTAACTGTAAAATCATGAACAGATAATGAACCATTTTTTTCATAAAAAGCCCATTTAATTGTATCTATATTTTCTTGTAAAGTCATTTCTCTAAATTTTATTATAGGTATCATAATATCATCTTCTTTCTATTTCATTATATCATTAATTTAAAAAATATCCTATAATTGTATTTAACATCAAAAAATATGTACTATAATTTATTTAACAAGTGAGGATATTTTTGTGATAAAAGGTTTCAAATCTTCTCATCAACCGCTCCATTGAGGAATCTGTTCGAACTATTTAGTTTGAACTTGATATATAGAATCAATCGAAAGATTGATTTTTTTGTGTCTTACAAAGAAATCATCCTAAAGAAAGGATGGTGTTTATGATTAATATTATCAAACAAGAAATACCTATTGATGAATCACTTAAAAAGAAATTAGAGTTTATTTGTGATTTTTGTAATACTACTCCTACATTTATAAATGGAAGTATTAGAAAAATTGATAAATCTAATTTGGCTTATGTTGAACCTCACAAAGTAATTATCAATAATATAATGTTTCTTGTTTTTAATTATTCTAATGATGTTTATATCAAAAACTTTGGTAATAAAATTAAAATCAATGAATTAAAAGAAGAAAATAATTTTTTCTTTTTCATTAGAACTATAACTTTTATTTTCATTAGTTCTTAGAATATCAAATCCGTGCTTATCAATTAATCTAACTAGATATTCAACTCCAGATTTATTAATACCATATTTTGATTTTATAGAAGGAAAAGACATGCCATTCTTTCTATCATAATATAAATTAATTTTTTCTTCATAACTTATTTTAGTCATACAAAAACCCCGTTTCTATTTTGTCCAAGAAAATGGGTTCATATCATTATCACTTTAAGCAATCGTCTTTATTTTAATTATCTTCTCATTCCTGAACTTTTCATTCCTGAACTTTTCATTGCTGAACTTTTCATTGCTGAACTTTGTAATTCTTGTAATTCTTCATGTTCATACATTAAATATTCATTTTCATTTCTCAGTTGCTCATAAAAATCAACATCATTGTACCAAGCTCTTTCCTTAATTTGTTCATATTGAGCATCTGTTAATTTTCTAAATCGAACTTGTTCTCCTTTAGAACGGCTAATATAATATGAATAAATGTAATCAAGATTTTGACTATAGTCATCATATTGTTGTTCTGTAATAGTTCCATCACTTAATAGTTGTGATAATTTATAATTAAAACCTTCAAACTCCTGATCTATTTGTTGTTCAGTTTTTATTGCTCTATAAGCTCCATTTTCATCAGCAAAAATCATACCCGCATCAGTAATCTTACTTCCTAATAAACTTTCTAATTCAGGTTTTTGTTGTAATGCTGTTTCTCCCATTAATCTTTTAAACAATGGTTCTTTTCTTAATTCAACAAGAGCTCTCTTTTGTTCTGGCGTTAAATCAATAGAAGCTACATATGAATTAAATTCATCAATTGTATCCCCAGTAAAACCTAATATTTCATTAAATCTATCGCTAAAACTTCCATACAAATCAGCATTATTTAGATGATATCTTCCGTAAGCATCTCCAAGTTTTTCAAGTTCACTATTAATTGATTGTATAATCACTGCATTTTCGTGAATGATTCGTTTATTTGCTTTTTCCATCGAATCGCCTCCTTCAGTAATATATTATCATAAATTTTATTATTATTGTTAAAATTGTGTAAAATTCTTATTCTACTTTACATTTTATCTATTTCTTCTAAAAATCTATTTAAACCTTTATACCAACTAAACATTCCTTTTTTTCTTTCAGCATATTTTTTAAATTCTTCATCAGTAAAATCTTTTGTTATATTTTTCCATCTATTTAAAACTCTTTCATAGCATGTATTGATACTTGTTCTCATAACAATTAATTGACCTTTTAAAATAGAATAATCTTTTATATTTCTATATTGTGCTGAATCAATTACAATTGCTTTGTTACTATCTTTAAAATATTCTAATACTTTTATATAAAAATCATCAAAATTAGTAATTAAATAATCTTTTGGTTTATCACTAAATACAGTTCTTAATTCAACACTTTCTTTATTATCTGATGGTCTATCACTAAATACATCATCAGTATCTATTACAATATATTTATCATCATTTAGATATTTTTTAGTATATGTTGTTTTACCACTTCCAGACTCTCCTGTTATATTTATAACCTTATCATCTGTAATATATTTTATATATGGTTCTTTATCAACAAATCTACTTATTAATAATTCTGATTTAACTTCATATAGATAGTTCTCTATTTCTTTAACAAGAGGATTTATATCTTTTCTATCATCTTTATTACCATGTGAAATAAAATCATTCCATTCTTCTAAAACCTGATCTATATTATTTTTATTAACTTTATCTCTAAATATTGCATAAGCAGTTTGTTTGTAATTCATAATACTTACAACACCTAATGCTTTATAATATGACTTTTCTGGTATTTTTGATATTTTGTAAAAATGAAGTGCTAACTCATCATCAACTTTTCTTGGATTATTAATAATAATTTTATTGGTTCTATATATTGTTGTCGCACCATCTAATCTAATATTTTCTGCATCAGCAGGAATTTCAACATCATAGATTGTATCCCCACGATGTAACCATCTTAATATACATTCTTCGCTACAATAATTAAATCCTCCAAAATCTCTCCCATTTTCAGCATTGGGATTCCAATTTTCACTTACATTAACTTCATTTATTTTATATTCAAAATCTCTTTTTGCTCCACTTGCAGTTCCAAACATTACTTTTACAAATTTGCTCATTTAAACACCACCTAATCAAGTTTTATATTTTTAATATCAATTAGTTTATTTTCATCATCAAACTTTAATTTGAATAATTCAGGGCAACCCCAATTACCATCAAATACTAAGTTATTATTAAAATATATTTCAACTAATTTATTTTCTTCATTCAATTTAATATTGCACCATCTTTTTAACATCGTAGTTATTGCCGTTCCATGAGATACAATTGCTATATTCCTATCTTTATTATTAGAAAGAATTTCAAGTAAAACCTCATTCATTCTTTTGGAAACCTCGTCTGCGGACTCACCATTAGGTAACTTATAATTCCAATTTCTAAATTGATCCTCAAAAAATGTTTCAGGTAATTCTGATATGTTATTAACTCCAAATTTTCTTTCTCCTAATCTTTCATCAACATTTAATAAAATATTATTTTTCTCTGCAATATATTTTGCAGTAGCCATTGCTCTTACATAGTGTGATGAATACAGAGAATCAATATTTAATAACTCAGAATAATTACTCATTTGTTCTGCATATTTTTCTCCATCAACACTTAAAGGATTTTTTTCATTTCTAATTTGTTCAATCTCATTGGCATTATATTCCCCAAGTAATTGCCTAAATGGCTGAGAGTGTCTAATTAAATAAATAGTAGTCATTATTTTATAATTACCTTTCCATCTAAATTACAAATATAAGCATTTGGTATTAATTGCTTTATTTCCTTTAATTTAGATTGATCTTTTTCGTATTCTCTTCCTACTAATATTCCTTCAATTAGGTTAGCTGGTACACCAAATAAGATAGCACTTTCTCGATCAGTAAAGAAATCATCTTTATCTTTTCTATCCACAATAAACTTTTCGTAATAATCTGGATTAAAAAATTCTTTGACATCTTCATCACTAATACCATTTGATAAAATATCACCTTTAAGTAATTCTTTTATTACATCATTATTACCATTAAAAATAATTCCAACTTGAACTTTATTTTGAACTAAACTAGGTAAAAACCTAGCCTCTTTTGTTTGTTCCATATACCATCTAAAGCAAAGATTTGTATCTATCGTATTCATAATATTTTTCATTTCATTATATGGAATTACAGATGTTTTTATTTTTTCACCATCTATTTTTTTATATTCAATCGTGCCACCACTATAAAAATTAATATAATCTTTTAATAAACAATCTTCTTTCAAATTCCAAACACCAACGGAACTCGGATATTTAGATAATCTACCATCTATAAACCAACTAGATATTAATCCATCTTTTAATATGCCCTTTAAACCATCAATGTTTTTATATGTTCCATGTAATAAAGTCCCTTTTTTTAAATATACATCATCACCAATAGAATATTTGGATTGTGGAATATTATATTTCTTTGCATTATAATAATTATTTATTTGATTTATCATAATTTTTTTTGAATTATCTTTTAATTTATCTTGTGCTATTTTTATATAATCATCTTTATTCATTATTAACATCAACCTCTCGTATTTTATTGATGACCATTTCTATACACTCTTCCATAATTGTATCTAATTCTTTTTTAGTAAAGAGTTTATAATTATGCTTGAATAGTTTTTCTGATAAACTTAACTTATTGAATTTAGCAAAATCATTTTTCAAATAATTAAATCTATAATCTATAAGTTCATCAGTTAAAAATTTATCTTTTAAATAAACAGCATTTTCTTTTACTAAATTGATATTTTGAGGAATAGAAACATATCCATCATTAAATAAGTATTTACCATACAATTCAAAATCTATGTGTTTATATTTTCGTTTTAGTCTTTTTTTATCATCTATATCAATCTTTAATATTTTATTGTTAAATCTTATACCAATAATATTGTTATTATCATCTTGCACCCATTTAGAAGTATAAACTTTTTCATTATAAAATTGATCTGTTAGCAAATGAGAATAGTAGCCTAATATTAATGGATTATTTAATTTTTCCTTATATTCTTTTAAAAAGTTTTTTATATCTATCATCTTTTCTTTTGGAACAGTAGGAAAAGGTAATTTTTCATTATAGTAATGTGCTTCATACCTCGTTATTACAGTACCTTTATCTACATCTGGTATCAAATTACCATACAGAAATAAATCATCATTTAATTTTAATTTTTTATTTACCTTTTTAGCAATTGCTAAATGTACAGACCAACTTGGCATATATTCAACTCCTTTTTGTATTGCTATTTATTTTTCATAAATTCATTTTTCATCATTTCAAATATTTTTATTTTTTCTTCTCTATTAAATATATCTTTTTGACTTTTAAATTTATTTAAAGCCCATTTCCAAAGATTATAGCCAAAATGCTTGTCCTTATATTTTTTATTTAATATAACTCTTTCACCATTATATCTTGGTATAAATTGAAAGTGAACATGAGGTTTTTCATTATCTCTATAAGCATTATTCATCAAGCAAGCAAAATTAAACATAGTTGAACTAAATAGTTTTTTGCAAACTCTTTCAAGTTCCTTTTCTAATATACCCAATTCAATCCATTCATCATTAGATAAATCACTTAATGATTCCTTATTAGAAGAAAGAATACATTGACCTGGAAATTCTTGACACCAATCTACAAATACAACTTCCTAATTATCACTTTTATATAAAATCATATTATCACTCCATTTTTTCAATAATATGTTCCAATTTTTCTGATTTGATTAATTTGCTAGTTGATTCTGGATATACTTTATAACTATTTAATTGATCTATATCAACCCAATAAAAATATTGATTATCATTATCTTTACATACAAATCTATCAGTATTAATAATGCCTTTATAAATGCCTTTATAGCAAAAACTATATTGCATTATTTTTACATTTTCTTTTATTACAAAGTTTTCTTGTATAGAGCAAAGAATGAAATCAATATCATATCCTAATTCTTCCATTACTTCTCGTTTAATAGCCGTTAGACTATCTTCATATAATTCAATTCTTCCACCTGGTAATAAAAAATAATCTCTACCATCTTCAACCTTAAATAATAAAATTTTATCCTTTTTTTCATTTAAAATAATAGCTGATGCTCTAGCATTAAATCTATAATCATCTTTTACGAAATCTACATTCATTTATTATTTTTCTCCTATTATATTCACTATCAATATAGATATACTACTTTTATCTATATACAATTATACCATAATTTCAACAGATTTTATAATAAACTTAAAACATCCAAGATTCATCCAACATTTCCTAGTATATATCCAACAGTTGGAAGTGAAAATGAACCTTGAAAACCATTTAATTAAAATAAACAAATCAAAAGTATGGAAGAGTTCTTCCATATTTTCAACTCAATTTTGCAAGTGCAAAATAAGAAATGATAGCACTGTAAATCCTTTATTTATAAAAGGTAAATTAGTGTAGTGCTATCAATTCCTTTATCCTGCTTAATAATTATTATCTGTTTTTTGCTAAATTAAGGTATTTTCATGGTATACTTATATTAGTTAGTAGTTTATTACTACCTATAGTTTAGATAATCAAAGGTTGTCCGACTTCAACCTTTATGGCTCCATTGACGAATCTGTTCGAACTATTTAGTTTGAACTTGATATATAGAATCAATCGAAAGATTGATTTTTTTGTGTTTTACAAAGAAATCATCCTAAAGAAAGGATGGAAACTATGGTAAATATTATTAAAGAAGAAATTGAACTAGATGAATCGCTAAAAAAGAAACTTAACTTTATTTGTGATTTTGTTAAAGTAAAACCTACTATCATTAATGGAAGTATTAGAAGAATTGATAAGACTAATTTAACCTATATTGAACCACATAGAATTATTATTAATAATACTACATTTCTTGCTTTTAATTATTCTAATGAAATATTTATAGAGAATTTACCTAATAAGATTAAGTTATCAGAATTAGAAGATTATTTAAAATCAATCTAAATGCTACTCTAGTAACAAAACAAAAAATATGATAAAATATATTTAAGAAAACAAATATAAAAGATTTTTTGAGGAGTCAGTAGTATTTAGACTTTACTTGATACTATTGGCTCTTTTTTTAGGAAGGAGTTGAAGTTTTATAATTGATGAAAAGAAAATTGCTGGTTTATATATTAGAGTATATACTGAAGACCAAGCACGAGAAGGATTAAGTTTACCAGAGCAAGAAAAAAGATTAAGAGCTATGTGTGAGTATAAAGGTTATGAAATATATAAATTATATAAAGATGCTGGAATAAGTGCTAAAACAGGCAATTATAGACCTGCATTTGAGGAGTTATTACAAGATATAAGAGATAAAAAATGTAATACTATTGTTGTACTTAAATTAGATAGACTTACTAGAAGTGTTTATGATATGGAAGGTATTATGAAATTCTTAGATGAAAACAATGCTTATTTAGATTGTGCTAATGAAGAAATAAACACGACTAATTCAAGTGGTAAAATGGTAGCAAGACTTTTAACTACTGTTTCCCAAAATGTAATAGAAAGAACAAGTGAAAGGACTAAAGTAGGACTCGCTGGAGCGATTAAGGAAGGACATGTACTAAATATCACAGGATCCTTGTTATTCATTCTATTAACATCTACAAAAAACATTAATCCAATTATTAAAATTATTGTTATAATTGTTCCAACTACTATTTTAAATATCTTGTCCTTATTTATAATTCTTCTATTTGTATAATCAATCGTTTTTAAAATGTTTTCTTCTAGTTTGCTTTGATAATCTTTCTTTTCAATTTTCTCCCCGCTAATTAATTCATTTATTGTTATGTCTAATTCCTTACATAATGGTATCATTAATGATAAATTAGGCATCCCTCTACCATTTTCCCATTTTGATATTGCCCTATCTGTAACACCAATTTTATCAGCTAATTCTTGTTGTGTCATATTTTTTCTCTACGCAGTTCTAATATAAATTTTCCTATCTTTTCTTGATTCATAATTTTTCCTCTCACAATCTAATTATATTATATATTTAACAGGATTACACCAAACGAAGCGTAGAGTTTAACAAATTAATACTTTTCTAACTAATTACTAGATTGTAATTTGATTAACAATGACCACCGTTATCTTCAAAATATGATTCAATATATTTTACTAATATTTTAGCTTTGCTTAACTGCTTATCTTTAACAACATTTATAATATAATCACTACCACTTGCATCAATAATATTATCATCTTTATCATATTCTATTAGATAAGTATACTTTTCATCATTAAGTTGACAACTAAGAAGAACAGTTTGATTTTCTTTTATAGTCATAGAGTCTTTTTTAGCATTAAACATAATATTTATAAAAATAGTAATAGCAAAACCAACAACAAAAATCATTCCCAAGACTTTTAGTATCTTAATTATTATCTCTGCATTTTTTTCGGTATTATTTACTTTTTTTACCAATACTTGTTTGATGTCATTATTTAATAATTCATCAATACTTACATTTAATGCTTTAGATAATAATTTTAACTGTTCAGGGTTTGGAGAAGTTTCACCAAGCTCCCAATTTGATATTGTTTGTCTAGTAACATCAACTTTTTCTGCTAATTGTTCTTGTGAAAGTTTACAATCTTTTCTTAATTTTAAAATGTTATCTCCCAATTTCATTCTATCTCTCCTTTCACTTACAATTATATATGAGTTGATATTTGCATTCTACCAAATGTCTTTGGAAGTTTGTCAAAGACTTTTAACAATTATAATACAAATAACTATTATTCTACATCGCAAGACCAAAGTCCATGCTTATTACAATATGCATATAATTTTGAGCCTTTTATATATTTGAATTTACATTCTGCACTTTGTTCTGGCAATAATTTAACTTTATAAATATCTTTGTCATTAATCAATGCAATCCATTCAATAAAATGTTCTTTTTCCATAACATGATTTACTTTTACAAATATTTCATCACCTCTATGTTCAAAAGTTGGAATGTGTTTTTCAAACGATGCATCAACACTATTTGAAATTAACTTAACCATAGGTTCACTACAACAAGTTATTCCACAGTCATCACAGTTACAGTCGTTGATTACCTCAACCAATGCACCACATTTTAAACATTTTTTAATTATCAATTCATTTTTCATTTGTTTCCTCCTTCTATAACAAATTATATTTATTTAACTAAAAAATTGTAATTTAGTCATCATCTGATAGTTCTCCACCTTTACAGAAATCTGCTAACTCATAATCAGATTTATGTTCTTTTTTGTTATCCGTGTCTAAATAAGTGTCTCTAATTTGTTTTTCGCTATATATTCCCTCTTGAACATCCTCTAAAAATTCGTTTGCATACTTTTCTCCAAATTTAGTTAATAAATCATCATATGTATCAATGGACATTTTAGGATACGCATCTTTTCCATACTTGTCTGCAAACCATCCCATCATAATCACCTCACTTTCAATTTACTATTTTTCTAATTAATTACTAAATTGTAATATGCTTATTTGTCTAGTATTGTATTCAATGAGTTTTTATCAATATTTGTTAGTTCATAACTTTTTTCGTTTATTTCAATAGTAAAATAATGTTCTGGGTTGTATAAAATTTTTGCAAGACTATCGTTATTAATATCCAATAAATTCAATTCATATTTAGGTGATGGTAATGTTACAGCACCAGTCCATACTTTAGAATTATTTATCACTGATAAAAATTCATTTATTTCTTGTTCTTCTGTAATCGATTGTTTTCCTTTAATCTTTATTGTTTTCGTTTTTGATACAGTATCTTTTATTATATTTGGCAATTCAAGTGTTCCTTGTTTTTGTAATGTAAATGTACCAAAATTATTATCACAATACATAACTGCAATTAAATTTTTTTCTTCACCTAATTT
>CAKOLN010000017.1 GCA_934096075.1 uncultured Bacilli bacterium | reverse complement strand
CTCAATGTCGGATAAGTTCCTTCATTTATATACAATTTACCTGTTACTACTGCATCTAGAAGTGAATCTATACTTTGGTCTACATTTTCATCATTTTTATATTGTATTGTTATTGTATAGTTTTGTGTTGATTTTGATGCTATTGAAACACTATATGCTAGTACTGTATTTGTTGCAATTGATGATTTTGGTACATCTTTGAAATCAGTCATATTATATCCACCATCTGTACTTGTTATTTTGTATTGTAAGTATCCTGTTGTTTTGAATGTATTTACTAAATCTTCTATTACTATGTTGTATTTATATTCATTTTTAGATTTATTTTCTACACTAAATGTTTTAGTTACACTCCATCCTGGTTCTATCTCTATCCCTTCTATTGCATCCCCATTTGTAAATATTACTCTTAAATCTGATGTATTAATTGTAATATTTTTTCTTTCTCCTTCTATTGTTGTTAAGAAGTATGCTAATGATACTCCTACAAATGTTAGTACTACTAATGTTATACCTAGTACTAAATATTTCTTTTCCATCGTCTTTTCCATCCTTTCTTTTTTGAGCACGAAAAAATCCATAGACTTGTGCCTATGAATTTAATGCAAAACAAAAACTATGAGAGTTAGTTAGTAATAACCCCCCCCATAACAAACTATTGTTTTGATATGAAAGAAATCATTTAATCTCATAGTCTCGTATACTCCTTTATTTTTTACATTTTTATTTTATCAAATCATCAGTTTTTATTCAATGATCCTTCTTGTCATTCTTATCTATTTGTTCTTTTATCATACTAGCAAAAGCATTGTTTTCTATAAATTCATTTGCTAACTTGTTACCTATTCCTAAAGATTTACCAGAAACATTTTTACCATCTACTCTAGTATTATTCATGCCATCTATAAATTGATTTTCTAAACCTTTTTTTGTTTCAACAAAATTATCTACTTTTCTAAGATTTAATATCTCAGTTTTAGTATCTGTTTCATAAGTATGTCTTGCTCCTTTGTTTCTATATCTAGAATACATTACAAAGAAATAAATGATACCACCTAACAAGAATAACCAACTAGAATCCCAATCTACACTAAGCATTAGGAAAATACATAGAACTTCTATCAAAGCTGACACTAATATTAACTTAGGCATATGTATTGGTACACTTCCCATAGTCTTCTTAGTTCTAGCATTAACTGCTACATAATGAAGAAGTTTTTTATCACCTTTCACTTCTAAATAACTATAAAGCCACACTGGAAGATATGCTGATTGCCATTGCATTCCTTTTAAATTAAATTCTTCTTTACTCCAACTAACCCCACGATCATATTGTTTTAAAGTAGTATTTAGTGAATGTCTTGCTATATCTTTAGATTGTACTTCTACTAATGGTTTTAAATCATTTGTATTAGTATCTCTTCTTTCAGAAGTATATCCCTTTAAATAATTAGCATTATATTTACTTACATTTTCTACATCAAAAGGCATGATTGCATTTATTATGTTATTTGTTTTAGTTTTATCTTCTGTGTTTAATCTATCACTATTAGATTCAATACTTAATCCATTTATCGTTAAATCGCATTCTCTTTCAATATGATATACATCTGCATCATATCTTGCTTCTTGATTATCTCCACTTCCTACATAATATTTTCTTTTTTGTATTTCTCCTTGACCACTATAATTAACATGTGTATTTGCATCCACTAACATATACGGAAAATATACACCCATTATATTTTCAGTAGTAAATTCGTGTCTAAACTTAGGATGTGCAAAAAATTTTCTTTTTCCTACAAAGTTTTCAATTTCTTTTTTTGCATCTGCTTTTGTTACATTAAATGCAAGTACCACGTCAGGTACAGCACCATTTGGTATTTGTTCATTTACTGATAAAGTATTTCTACACCAGTGACATCTTGCTTGTAAACTATGTTCTGTGTCTATTACTACTTCTGCTCCACAACTTGAACATTTAAATGTTAATACATCTTTTGTATCTGCGATTATATCTGTTGCTCCACTTCCAATTATTTCTCCTGAAAGTTTACTTATATCAGTTTCCAAACCACTAACCTTTTCTGGATCAAATTCATGTCTACAAAAATTACATCTTAATTTGCCAGTTTTTGTATTTGTACTTATATCAGTAGCACCACATTTTGGGCATTTATCTTGACCGTTAGAAGAGCCCTCATCGGTCTTAACGATTTTAGACTCATTAACATTTACTTCATTATCTATCATGATTATAACCCCAATAGTTTTGCTTTTAAATTATTATAATCTTCTTCTGTTATTACTCCTGCATCTAACATTTTTTTAGCTTCCATTAGTTTTGTCATTGGATCTTCACTTGAAGTTGTTTGTGCTTGTTCTGGTTGTTGATTAAATGAAGGATTATAACTTGAACCATTATTTTGTTGTTGCATATTACCCATCATATTACCTGCTGCATTCATTCCTACTCCCATGAAGGCCATTCCTGATCCACCACCATTTTCTCCTGCTGCTTGCATTCCTCTTGCTGCTGCTTGTTGCATGAATGAATTACCTCTAGCACCACTTAATGCATCTGCTTTCTTAACATCTTTCATTAATTCTTTAGTATCTTCATCATATTCAATAGCTAATATTGCTGTTTTAACTATTTCTAATCCACGAGTACTCTTCCATCCATATGCTTCTTCTACTGCTTGGCTCATTGCTTGTGCAAAACCAATTTGATCTCCTTGAATTTTAGAAATTCTATTTCCTTTACTTGGATCATTTGTATAATTAGAAAATGCTGCTGATAAAGTTCCAACCACTTCATTAAATAATTGACTACCTGCATCATTATCCATATCTGCAAAATCAAATATTGGTGCATCTGCTTGTAAATACATTGTTGGTACAAAATTTTTAACAAATAATAATGGATCTACTATTTTTAAAGTATATGTTCCTCTAGTTAAACATCCTACTTGTGTTCCAAAATATGCATCATCCCAATATATTTCAGATTGTGTTCCAAATCTATTATTTGGTATTTCTTTTAAATTTACATAAAATGCTAATTGTTCACTACCTGGAACACCACCAAATTTAACTTTTTCCCATGTAGATTTTACTAATGATGAAACAAATCCATCACCTGCGAATAAACTTTGTGAATTAACATCTTCACTATTAAATATAAAACCACCGGGTTCAGCTATAAAACCAGTAATCGCACCATCTTGCATTGTAATTAATGCTGTTCCTTCAGGTACTACTATTTTACTTCCATTAGTAATAATATTATCATTACCTTTAGTATTTTCTCCTCTTCCATTATTTTCTCCAACTTTTACTGCCGGAAATAATCCTGCAGTTGCAGTTACATCAGTTCTTGGCTTATAAAAATCTTTCCATTGATCTGCTAGTGTGCCGCCAAGTGCTCCACTAAATGCTTTAATAAATCCCATAAATTCTACCTCTTTCCTTTTTGATTTATCACATAGGTATTTTCATTACCTTATAGCTTAATTTTACTAATTATTATTTTTAATGTCAATATTTGTTTTATCTTCTACAACATGCAAATCTATCTGAGTATAAGGAATTTCTATACCTTCTTTATCAAATTCTTCTTTTATAATTCTTAACATACTTCTTTTAACTGCATAGTGTGTATTAGGTTTACATAAAACCGTAACCATATAGCTCATATCACTTGAATTAAAAGCATCTAAACCTAATAGTTCTAAATTTCCAACAACATTATCAATCTTTTTAATTTTATTATTTAACTTACTAAGAACCTTTTCTAATTTATTTATATCAGTATTATAGCTAACACTTAAACTAAGTAAAACTCTACTATTGGATTCACTGTAATTTATAACAGTATTTATATTACTATTAGATATAGTAAACACTTCTCCAGTATAAGCTTGTATTTTAGTAGTTTGCAACCCTAAATTTTTAACTGTACCCGTAAAATCATTTATTTTAACAAAATCTCCTACATTATATCTATTATCAAATATTATAAGTATACCTGCTAACATATTTTTAATAGTATCTTGAAATGCTAAGCCAACCACCACTCCAACTATTCCTAAACTAGCTATAATGCTAGTAGTATTAACTCCATATAGTTCTAGTATCATTAATACAACAATTATAATTATAATATATTTAATTATATTTTTAATTAAATTAATTACTGTATCTTCCTTTTTATGATTACTTTTACTTTTTCTCCTAGATTTAATTTTGTTAATTATCCCAATAATAAATCTATATAGTATAAAACCTATAATTATATATACTATAGGTCCTATAAACTTCCAAGAAACAATAAAATCAATTATTTTTTTTAAATTATTCATATAATCTCCTACTAAAAAAGTCACATATAAGTGACTTAATATCTATTTTCATCTTTAAAATTGAGTCTGTCCATTTCTTCAATAACTTCTAATTGACTTTCTATAATAGCCTTAAGTCTTCTTTTTAAAAGAGTAGTATTTCTTTTTAGTCTATCTGCTTCATCATTAGCTTTTTCAGCTTTTATTAATGCATCATTTATTATTCTATTAGCATTCCTTTTAGCATCATTTATTAGAGTTTCTGCCTCATTTCTAGCTACTTTCTTTATTTCATCTCCAGCATTTTCTGCAGTTATTATTGCACGCGTAAACTTGTCTTCTAAATTACTATAATATTTAAGCTTTTCTTCTAAATCTGCTACTTTTCTATCTACATCTTTTTTATCATTTAATAGTCTTTCGTATTCTTTTATGACATTATCTAAATATTTTTTTACTTGTTCTTTATCATATCCTCTAAAGACTGTATCAAAATTATTCATAGGACACCCTCTTATTTAATTATTTACCATTCTTCCCCATTATCACTTTTACTTGTTTCATCAGTTATCTCACCCTGTACATCAATATTCTTCGGTGTACATAAGTAAATACCTTCACCAATCTTTTGTAAATCTCCATTTATAGCATACAATGTACCACTCAAAAAGTCAATTATTCTTTTTGCTTGATCACTAGTTACTCTTTTAAAATTAACTACTACACTATTTCTTGCTTTTAAATGATCTGCTATTGTTTGACTTTCCGAATAAGCTCTAGGTTCTACAAGTATCATTTTATTAGATTGAATACCTTTTTTGGCATCACTTTCACTAACTGTATAATATTCATCTTCATTAGAATCAACTACATCTTCTTCTTTTGTTTCAAATAACTTAAAATTTAAGCCCATTTTATCTAGCCTCCATATTTTCTATAATCCCTTACTATGATAATTTTACCATAATTATTTTTTTGGTTCAACTTAAATTACAAAAAATCTCAATTTTTTCAAAAGTTTTATTTAAAAAAGCAAGAAAACAAATTTTTTTCTTGCTTACCTTTGATTTAATATTAATCAATTATATTACTAATATTCATTTTTCTATACAAAACTCTAGTAATTGTAATAACTTTTATATCTTCATCAATTGTATAAAATATAAGATAATTTTTCACCTTAACAAATCTATATTCTTTTTCTAATTTTCTTTTAGTTTTGTAAATTGAAGCTCCAAATGGAAAAAGTAATATTGTATTCATGCACTCAAAAATTTGACGAGATAAATCTCTTGCTGCAGAAATATTTTTTAAATTATACGAAATGTAAAATAATATATTTTCTATTTCTTTTTTTGCTATTGGTAATATTTCTAGTTTGTATGTCATCTTAACCAATAATTTTATTTATACTTTCTTTAACTTCGTCGATAGTATATCTTTTATCACTATTTTTCATTTCTATTTCTGCTTCTTTTAATTTTTCATATATAAATTCTTCATTCGAATATGTTTTTACCTCAAAAGGTATCTTCTTTTCTCTTAAAACGGTTTTAATAAACATATTAATTGCAGTCGAAACATTCATTCCAACTTCACTACAAAACTGTTCAAAATTTTTTTTATCATCAATTGAAACTCTTACATTTAATGTTAATGTTTCCATAAAACACTTCCTTTCATATAAATATATTATTACTATTTTATGCATTTGTCAACACAATGTATTAATTTATTATCACATTATAATCACAATGTGTTGAATTTGTAAATTAAAATTATTAAAATGTTAATCAATTTTAATAATTACTTTAATTATTAAAAATGAAGAAACCCTAAGTTTCTTCATTTTAATTTTATTTAATTTCTCTTCCACCCCACTCAACTATTGTATAACCTTCTCTTGTAACTTTACTCAAATGTTGTTCTGTTACTTCTATTTTATTTTCAAGTGGTTTAAAATCCATAATAATTCTTATCAATGTATCTGGTTTAACACTTATTTCTAAAGGCATATACTCATTAACTTCTTCTGTTGTTCTAAATCTTATAAAATTATATTTATTATTTTCTAACTTATCTATCCAATAAATAATAAATTCATTTATTTCTCTTTCATTTAATCCTAAGTATTCTAGTTTTTCTTCTAAAAACTTTATTGTATCTTTTCCTTCAACTACAAAACCTTCATTCATATTAGATGGTGTATTATCTATTCCTTCCCAATATAAAGCATAATAATTTCTTTTAGTTTCATAGTCATAAATATTACCATTTTTACTAACTTTAACATTCCATTCATTTGTATATTTTGGATAAGTATGAGTTAATAAATCATTATTTAACAACTTAATATTTAAATTCATATCTTCTTTTGGATATATATAAATTATTGGTTTGTAATCCATCGTTCCGGTACATCTTATTTGATTTATTATTCTAAAGTATATGTTTACTGAATTTATATTAATATTTTTAGAAATTGGTATAGCTGTAATAACATCTTCAGGTGGGCATACGCCACAACTCTCTTCTCCATCATAATATATATTTACATTATTGTTGGAGTCTATACTCTTTTCTTTAAATTCCGTACTTAGTGAGCATGAAGAATAACCTATTAATTTAACAAAGATATAATTATCTTTTTCAAAATCACTAGAAGATAACTCTTTACTATAATATTCATTTTCTTCTTTATAATTTAAATACTCTTCATAATTATTTATTATTTTTATTTCATATTCTTCTGAATTAGATATTTTTTCATACTCTGAATCAATGTATTTATTATTATTTCTTAGAATTACAAAGTATGCTAAACACGCTACCACTAAAATTAAAATTATTGTTACAGGAATCATTATTAATATTTTTACTATTTTTTTCATTTTAAGCACCTCTTATATAGATTATATCATTAGATTTAATTTAATTATTAATTTAAAATATAATTTGTCATAGTGTTAACACTTTAAAACTCAATCTTCTCTTCTATATATTTTCTTATATCTTCAAGTTTTACTACATCTTGTTTCATAGTATCTCTATCTCTTATAGTAACAGTACCATTATTTAAAGTTTCTTCATCTACTGTTATACAAAGTGGTGTTCCTATAACATCTTGTCTTCTATATCTTTTACCTATATTACCACTTTCATCATATGTAGTCATAAAATGCTTACTTAATTCTTTATATAATTCCATAGCTTTTTCATTATGATATTTTTTCATAAGTGGAAGTACTGCTACTTTATAAGGTGCTAAATAAGGATGAAAATGCATTACTTCACGAGTTGTTCCATCACTTAATGTTTCATTATCATATGCATTACATAATGTTGTTAATACAAGTCTTTCTACACCTACACTAGGTTCAATAACATAAGGAATATATTTTTCATTAGTTTCAGGATCAATATATTCTAAACTAGTTTTACTAACTTCCATGTGTCTAGATAAATCATAATTAGTTCTACTAGCTATACCCCATAATTCTCCCCATCCAAAAGGAAATTTATATTCTATATCAGTAGTTGCATTACTATAGAAAGATAATTCTTCAGGTTCATGATCTCTTAATCTTAAATTATCTTCTTTAATACCTAAATCTAATAAGAAATTTTTACATCTATCTTTATATACTTTAAACCAATCTAATTCAGTACCTGGTTTACAAAAGAATTCTAATTCCATTTGTTCAAATTCTCTTACTCTAAATATAAAGTTACCAGGTGTTATTTCATTTCTAAAACTTTTACCTACCTGTCCTATACCAAAAGGTACTTTAAGTCTCATACTTCTTTGAACATTCATAAAATCTACAAATATTCCTTGAGCAGTTTCAGGACGAAGATATACTACACTTTTAGCATCTTCTGTTACACCTTGAAATGTTTTAAACATTAGATTAAATTCTCTTATTCCAGTAAAATCACTATTACCACATTTAGGACATTTAACTTTATTATTAGTAATATATTCTACCATATCTTCTTTAGTCATAGCTTCTGCATTAACACCTAAGTCTTCTAATAATTTATCAGCTCTGTAACGAGTTTTACAATGTTTACAATCTATTAAAGGATCACTAAAAGTACTTAAATGCCCACTTGCTTCCCATACTTTAGGATTCATTAATATAGCACTATCTAATCCTACATTATTTATATCTTCTTGAATAAATCTTTTCATCCAAGCATTCTTAATATTCTTCTTTAACTCTACTCCTAATGGTCCAAAATCCCATGTATTAGCAAGTCCTCCATATATTTCACTTCCTTGAAATATAAATCCATATTGTTTACATAAATTCACTAATTTTTCCATTGTTAAATTTTCCATTAAAATCCCTCCATTTTCATTTGCAATTTTTTAGCTTCTATATTTTCTTTTAATAATTTATTAATATAATCATTTACTACTTCACTATATTTACTAGATACTTCTAATTTTTTATTTCCTACTTTATAATTATCATAAATACTATACCATGTATTTGAAAATCCTAATGTATCAGTATTTACATCTATTCCTTTATTAATTAACTCTTTATCTATTATTGTTTTTATCAATTCATATACTGATTCATCTTCTTGTAAAAGTTCTATGTCAAAAGTTCTTTCTTCTCTTTCTAATTCATTAATTGTACGTTTGACATAATAACTTCTAGCAATTTTAGTATCTCTTAAAAGATATGAATCATATTCTTCACTAAGTAATTTTAAATATCTATCTTGTTTATATTTATTATTAATCGTTCTAATTAAATTTCTATTTTCTGCAGTATCTTTTAATCTTAAATCTAATAGTCTGTCAGAACTCATTTCAACTCTTATATACCATTTATTATTATGTTTTATCATAGGTATTATAGTATGAATTGTATCACCGCTTAAGAACATTTCTAATACTTCTTTTCTTTGTTCATCATCACTTAGTTCTTTTATTCTATTCAAAACAGTGCCATTATTTGGGTATGCCTTAACTCCACTGGTTGCTCTTATTTCATCAAAGTCAAAAACTAATCTTCTTATGATATTTGCATTTAATGCATTTCTTCCTCTTATTTTCATATACTCCTCCAAAAATAAAGAGATTCTTTATTTATTAGGACTAACTTAAAGTCAGCGGTTCCACCTAATTTATTCTATTAAGAATCTCTTTTAAACATATAGCTCTTAGTTTTCCATACTCGTCATCGCTTATCTAAAATAATTATATATTAATTTTTTACTAAGTTCAAGTGTTTTTCACTTTGGATTTTTAAAAGCATCTTTTTTAATTTATTAATAATTTTATTTGAGCGATTTATATCATTTTTACTTAGAATTAATGAGTAATTTATATTATTTAAATTATATCCATATCTTTCTCTTAAGAATTTTTGTTCTTCAGTATTTAGTTTATCAAAACAATTTAAAATCTCATCTTTATTGTATCCTTCAAAATATGAATAAAATCCCTTTGAATAAGCATTTTTCTTTAAATTTTTTCTATAATTTTCTAAAATTTCAAGAGTATTTTTGTTAAACCTTTTACAAGAAATATCTTTTATTATTTTTCTTACTTGATGGCTTTTTAAATTTAATTTATTTGCTATGTCATTAACACTATAGAAGCCTTCATTATTAAGATTATAATAAAGGTTTATTATTTCTTTAGTTATTTGATCAAGTGGTTCTATAAGTGATTTTATTTTATTATTTAAACTTTTAGATATTTCTATATTTCTTTCATCTGATAAACCTGATTCTATTTGAGCATCAAATAGCTTTTCTTCTAATATCCATTTTTTTAATTTAGCCAAAGACTTTTTTTCTAAAATCATAACATAACTACGACTTATTTTTAAATCTAAAGCAATTTGATTAGTAGACATTAATTTTGTATTATTTAAACCATATTTTTTAATAATTACTTCTTTTTCTTTTTCAGATAACCTATCTATAAATACATGTAAATAATAAAATAAATTGTTTTTTAAATAATCTTCTTCTATATTTTCGTTTGTACTAAGTGTATTTATTAATTCTATTTCATCATTTTTTTCATTATCGTATATAATATTATAAAGACTTAATACAGACTCATGTTTTTTATTATCCATAATATATCTATTGATTTTATTTTCTATGCATTTTTTAGCGAATGTAGAAAATTCTATCCCTTTATTAAAATCAAAACAATCCACTGCTTTTATAAGTGCTTCCATACCTACAGATACTAATTCAGATTTATCTATTGAACAAGATGAAAATCTATTATATAAGACAAATAAAACTAGTCTCATATTATGTTCAATTAGAATATTTCTAGAATAATTATCTCCTTTTGATGATTGAATAAAATAAGCAGTTTGTTCTTTTTTTGAAAGAGATGCTGGTAATACGCCATTAAATAAAGAACTATAATTCATGATTACCCCCACAAAATAATTAGTTATATAGTACACTATATAACTATATTTTGCAAGTAAAAGTTTATAAAGATTATAAGAAATGAATATCAGTTAAGCTTTTTTAGTTCATCTAATATTTTTAATGCTTCCATTGGAGTTACTTCTAATGGATTTATATTATTTAAATATTCTCTTAGTTCATCTTTTTCTGGTTCTTTAAGTTCTAATTCGAATTGTTTAATATGTGTTTTTTCATTACTTTTATTTTCATACATATTAAGTAGTTTTTCTGCTTCAGTTATAACTTCTTTTGGTAAGTTAGCTAATTTAGCAACATTTATACCATAACTTTTATCAACTGCTCCCTCCATTACTTTATGTAAGAAAATAACCTCTCCATTAGTTTCTTCTACCCTAACATGAACATTTTTTATACCAGGAGTATATTCACTCATTTTAGTTAATTCATGATAATGTGTACTAAACATAGTTTTACAATTTAAATGTTTACTAATATAAGTAATAATACTACCCGCTAGGCTCATACCATCATAAGTACTTGTTCCTCTTCCTAATTCATCAAATAATATCAAACTATTCTTAGTAGCATTTTTTAAAGCATAAGCACTTTCTTTCATTTCAACCATGAATGTACTTTCTCCACCCACTAAATCATCACTAGCACCTATTCTTGTAAATATCTTATCAAATATAGGTAAATCTGCTTCTTTAGCGGGTACAAAAGATCCTATTTGATTAAGTATAACTATAATTGCTAAACATCTCATATAAGTACTTTTACCACTCATATTAGGACCAGTTATCATTAGAATATCTGTATTATTATCCATTATAATATCATTACTAACATATTCATCTTTAATAACTTTTTCCACTACTGGATGTTTACCTTCAATTATTCTAACATTATGTTCATCATTAATATTAGGTCTTACAAAATTACATTCTTCACTTACTGTACTTAAACTTTGCATTACATCATAATAACTAATCATCTTACTTACTTCTTGTAAATCAGGTATATATTCTTTTACTTTTTCTTTTATTTCATTAAATAAATCATATTCTAAAGACTTTATCTTTTCTTCAGCATTAAGTATCATATCTTCTTTTTCTTTTAATAAAGGAGTAATATATCTTTCACCAGTACTTAAAGTTTGTTTTCTCATATAACCAAACTCTTCTTTAACATCTTTTATTTGTCCTTTACTTATTTCAATATAATATCCAAATACTTTATTATATCCTACTTTAAGATTCTTAATACCAGTTCTTTCTTTTTCTTCAGTTTCAAATTTACTTATAAAGTCTTTACCATTCTTTCTAATACTTCTAAGTTCATCTAATTCTTCACTATAACCTTCTCTTATTACATTACCTTCTTTAATAGTTACTGGAGCATCTAAGTCTATTGAACTATCTAATAAATCATATAATTCATTAAATGTTTTAAGTAATGGTAAATTTAAACTACTTAATACATTATTTATATCTGGTAATACTTTAATACTATTTTTAAGTTGTAATAAGTCTCTACCATTTAAATTAGATACTACTACTTTACCTACTAATCTCTCTAAATCATATATTTCATATAAGAATTCTTTAAGTTCACTTCTTAATAAAAACTCTTTATTAAATAATTCTATTAAATCATGTCTTTTAGTAATTTCTTCTTTACTTATACTAGGCATTAAAATAAATTCTTTTAATAGTCTTGCTCCCATACTAGTTTTAGTTTTATCTAATAGCCATAATAAACTATATGTTCTATCTTTAGTTCTAAGTGTTTCTACTAGTTCTAGGTTTCTTATAGTTTCTTTATTTAAACTTAGGTAAGATGTAGAATCAACATATTCTGCTTTCATTAAATGACTTATTTCTTTCTTTTGATTAAATGTTATATAAGATATTAGTCTTAGTGAAGTATCTATAAGTTTAGAATCATTTAAATGACTTACTTTATCCTTAGATATACTAGTATAATCTTTATCATATATACTTACAAATATATTATAGTTATTTTTTAATGTATATAAAAGTTCTTTATCAAAGTTATTATCTACTACTACTTCTTTAATTTGTAGATTAACTAACTCACTTATTAATTTATCTTTATCATAACCTATATATGTAACACATAGTTTACCACTTAATAAGTCAAGATAACTTAAAGCATATATGTATTTATAATCTGATATGCTTGCTACATAGTTATAACTTTTATCGTCTAAGCTTTCTGTACTTGTAAGTGTTCCTTTACTTACTATTTGTATTACTTCTCTTTTTACTATTCCTTTAGCGGTTTTAGGATCTTCCATTTGTTCACATATAGCTACTTTATATCCTTTATCTATTAGTTTTTCTAAGTATACATTTAATGCATGATGGGGTATCCCACACATAGGTACTCTTTCTTTAAGGCCTGCATTTTTACCAGTAAGTGTTAGTTCTAATTCATGAGATGCAGTTAAAGCATCTTCAAAAAATAATTCGTAGAAATCTCCTAATCTATAAAAAAGTAATACATCTTTATAATCTAATTTAGTTTTAATGTATTCCTTCATCATAGGACTTACTTCATTTATATCAACATCACTTAATTTCATACAACCACTTCCATAGATTATTTTACTATATTATTACAATTTTTTCCAATTAAAAACCTAAAATATGTTATTTTAGGCTATTAATTTTCTTTACTTGCACATGTATCATCTATTGTTACTTCATATGGGCTTGATGATGTACCATCACCTCTTGAATATTTGACACATGCTTTTAAGCTTATTACTGGTCTGATTGATGGGTCACCCAATCCTATATAATTTTCAACATCAATTGTGTAAATATAACCTCTAGAATCTTTACCTGTTATAATATAAATATTGGTATTTCCCCCCGTTGACCAAAAACTTGGAGACATTAACCACCAAAAAGCTGTTTTTGTTATAGATACATTAGCACTATTTGAACCATACCACACATAGGTAGCAAAAGTAGTCGAGATAGTGGGAGACAAAGACCACCCAACTAAGTGAGAAGAGTTTCCTATACTATTACAACCTATTCCCTATATCAAAAGTGTTTTCACACTTGATACCAATTTTCGGACATTTATCAAGATTTGTAGTTTTAGCATCCGTTCTCTGTTTCTTGGATTGTATATGGATTTTTGGCCGTCCCATTTCCTGTACCATATAGAGTACATGATTTTAGAGAAATGACAGGGCGAACAGCATTCGCGTTGCGCACGTAATTGCTGCCCAAATACGCATTGCTGGAATACCAAAGCCACCCGCCCGCGCTGCCACCACTCCAGAGGACAGGCGACAAGGACCACCAAGAAGTTGATACTTGTAATCCAGAACTATTGTTTATAAACCAAGCATGTGAATTGTCCATTTTTTTATATGCTCCTCCTCCAGCAAAAGCTATTTCATCTGCTGTCATTAATGCTATTGGGTAATCTAGTTTCGCACTTGTATTTTCTACACTGAATGCATCTCTTATATCACTACAATTATATGTTGGTGTTTTATCTGTATGTAATCTTTTATATGATGCAAAATTAAATCGTGTATTCGATGTTGTATATGAACCTTCTGTTTCTTCACTTCTGTCATTACAATATACTGCACTTGTACTTAGGTATTTTTTATAATTTGTTAAGTTATTTTGATACCATGTGTCTATATATGTTTTTATTGTACTATCTGTTGTATTATTTCTTATTGTATTTAGTGAAGTATCTTCTCCATATTTATAGCCTATATATTTTGGACTGTTACTACTTGTATTAAATGCAATTTTTCCTATATTTCCAGTAGTTGTATTGTGACTTGTTCCTACATAAAGCATTCTTACACTTTTATCTTCATTAGTACGAATTATTCTCCAATAGAAGCCAGCAAATTTTACCCAGTTATTCGTTGTATATCCTGAATAGTAGTATACTGTACTTCCATCTTCTGTTTTGTTAGTTTGATATATTGTTCCTGTGGTTGTTGCTGTGTTGGTTACACTAAAGTCTGTTCTTTCACTTACTGTTGGATTATCTATTAGTATTTGTGCTGCCAATGTGCCTGATTTGAATGATCCATCCTCTTGTAGAGTTACTTCACATGTTATATTTTTTCTTATGTTAGTTATTGTTAGTGTATTATTTGTTAATGTTCCTCCTGTACAATTTACTTCCGCATCATCTAATGTATATCCTTCATTTGGTGTTATTGTGAATGTTGTACTTC
>CAKOLN010000016.1 GCA_934096075.1 uncultured Bacilli bacterium | reverse complement strand
AAAAACTATGAGAGTTAGTTAGTAATAACCCCCCCCGAAATTCGTACCAAGTTTGGTACTTAATTCAAAGAGAATTAGTTCTTTCATAGTTTTGTTTGCTCCTTTATTTTTTACATTTTTATTTTATCATTTATTTTCTTGGCTTTCAAGTTCAATTTCACAGCCAAATATTTTTTCATCAAATTTGTAGTAATCTCCATCTAATTTACCTGTAAACTTTTTGTTATTTATTTTAAAGGTAACTTTTTTACCTCTATATTTGATATCCTTAATATCCTTTTTAATTTCTTCTTGTAAACTATCAGTTAGTTGATATTTTAATAGGCAACCACTCATAGATGTTGTATATAATTTTCCATCTATTTCTTTATATTTTTCTGTCATATTTTTTTCAATACTTTGTGCTAAATCTTCATTATATACGCTTTCAACAAGTTCAGATAATTTGCTCATGCTATTATATTTTGATGTTGCAACTAAATACCAGTTTTTTCCATTTAATTCTGTCTTTTCATCACCATATACTGCTAAACCTACTCCATCTGTTGCATACACACTTACATAAGCTCTTTCTAAGGAATTAAATAATTTTGTTTCATTTTCGTTATTGTTTTTAGAACATCCAATTAACAATAGTGTTGTTAAAGCAATAATTATAATTTTTTTCATTTTTTTCTCCTTTATTTTAATAATTTTTCTACTCTTTCTAATAAAGAATTAAAGTCATAATCTAATTGTTCTAATACTTCTTCTTTAGTAGCACTTATACCATATTCATTTATGTTTAATAAATATTTCTTGTTATAAACGAATTCATTCCATTTTGGGTCATTACTTGCTTCTAATACTATAACTTTAGCACCAATTTGTAATAATGAATCTTTATATTCTTTGTCCTGTAAATTAAATACTTCTACAGAAGGCATAGATATAACTCTTATGTGTAACCCCATTCTGTCTAATTCTTCACTAAGACTGATTGCTGTTTCTAATTCACTTCCAGTTGCTATTATAATACCAGCAAGTCTTCCTTCTTCTTTTTTTGCTATGTATCCACCTTTTAAAGCTCCTTCAATACTCGTTCCTTGAATTATTCCTTTTTCTTCTTTGCAAATTATAAGTGAACTTGGTACTTTTTTATTAGTAATATAATCCCAACTAGCAACTAATTCGTTTACATCTCCAGGTCTAAATACAAACATATTTGGAATGCTTCTTAAGGCTCCAATTTGTTCAACAGGTTCATGTGTTGGACCATCGGGTCCTATTTTTATTGAATCATGTGTAAAAATGTACGTCACTGGTAAATTCATCATAGCCGACATTCTTATTGATGGTTTCATATAATCACTAAATGCTAAGAATGTACTACCAAAAGGTCTTAATCCTGATAAAGCCATACCATTTAAACAAGCTGCCATTAGTCTTTCTCTAACTCCAAACTTAATGTTTCTTCCTCTTTTATCTACATTAAAATCTTTTGTTTCTTCTATAAATGCTTTAGTTGATTTACTTATATCTGCACTTCCACCAATAAATAATGGATTTAATTTAGAAATTACATTCATTAAATTAAAATTTGTTTCCCTGAAATCCTCTTTCATATTTATATCAAAGTTTACTTGTAAGTTTTTTATATTTATTTTTTTATTATTTTCTAAAAAGTCAAATATTTTTCTTTTTTCTTCATCATGAGATAATATTGAATTATATTTACTAACCCAACTATTGTAAACTTCATTAATTCTGTTATCAATGTTATCTCTAAAGTAAGTGATTGCATCTTTTGAGATATGGAATGGAACCTTAGTCATATTCATTTTATCTTTTACCAATTCCATGTCTTCATCACTCAATGGGCCTGAATGCACTTTATTAGTTCCTTGTATACTAGTTCCTATGCCTATAATACTATTTAAAATTATTAGACTAGGCTTGTCAGTAACTGTCTTGCTTTTTGTTATAGCTTTATCTATACTTATATAATCTTCAGCGTTTAAAACTGTTTCAACATGCCATCCCATTGCTTCAAATCTTTTTGGTATATCTTCAGTAAACACTTCTTTCGTACTTCCATCTAAACTTATTTTATTTGAATCATATAATACAATTAAGTGTCCTAATTTAAGTTCGCCAGCTAAAGAAGCAGCCTCATAACTTACTCCTTCCATTAAATCCCCATCACTTACCAAGACGTATGTATAATTATTTATTAGTTCACGACTAAGAATATTTCTCAAGTATTCTTCAGACATAGCTATTCCAACTGCGGTAGCAAGTCCTTCACCTAGTAATCCTGAAGTTAGTTCAACTCCTATTTTTTTGTTAAGCTCAGGATGCCCTGATAAAATGCCTTTTCTAACTCTCCATTTTTTTAAATCTTCTAAAGTTATAGGATATCCAGCATAGAAAAGCGTACTGTATAATAAAGCGCTTCCATGTCCAGCACTTAAAACAAATCTGTCTCTATTTACCCAATTACCATCTTCTTTATTAAAATTTAAATGTTTACTAAACAAAGTATAAAAAGTTGGTGCCATCGAAAGTACTATTCCAGGATGTCCACTTCCAGAAGATTTTATCATATCTATTCCTAGATTTCTTATACCATTAATAACTTTTATATCCATATTTCACCTACTCTATCATAGGTTAATTATATCACGGCTTTTAATGTTTGTAAATTAATATTAAGCATAATAACTTCTTACCTCAGTTTTTGGTTCACTATTAGCAATATTTATTTTTTCAATCTTTTTAGTTACCATAAATGTTAGTATAGCAACTATAATATAAAATAATATTAATCCTTTATAATCATTAAATAATTTTTCAATTTTTTCCATCTTAATCATCCCTTCCTTTGTACATTAATGATAATACATATTTTTGTTTGTGTCAACGAAAATTAGTAAATTTGTTTGACAAATTTATGTTTTTGTGTTAAGATGTGTATAGAAGGAGAGAAAGATGGAAAAATTAACTAAAAAACAAGAAGAAGTTTTAACTGTAATTAAAAAATATATTGCTGAACATGGATATAGTCCAAGTGTAAGAGAGATATGTGAACTTATGAATTTAAGTAGTACAGCTACTGTATTTGTTCACATGAGACATTTAATGAATAAGGGATATTTAAAACAAACTGATAACAAGTTTCGTACTTTAGAAGTTTTAGTACCTAATGAATATTTAGAAACTAAAGAGGATGTTGTTAGTGTTCCATTACTTGGAAAAATAACTTGTGGTAACCCTATTGAAGCAATTGAATATCCTGATGAGTATATGAGTATTCCAAGTTTTATGATCCCTAAGAAGGAAGAAGTTTTCACTTTAAGATGTGAAGGAATGAGTATGAAGAATGTCGGAATATTTGATGGAGATATTGTTGTGGTTAAAAGAACTTCTTCTGCTAAAAACGGAGATATTGTTGTATCATTAGACGAGAATGGGTATACAACACTTAAAACTTTTTATAAAGAAAATGGTCATTATAGATTGCAACCTGAAAATGAGACAATGAGTCCTATTATTTTAGATAAAGTTGATATTTTAGGTGTTGCGATTGGGCTTTATAGAAAGTTTTAGTTAAAATTAAATAACCAGCAATGCTGGTTATTTTTTTATTAACATAAATATTAAAAACGCAACTAATATCATTATAATTATTAAACCATTGATTTTATCTTTGGTTTTTTCTTTATTTACTACACCTACTTGGTAACTAAGTAGTAATCCTCCAATTAATCCTCCTAAATGAGCTGATATATCAATTCCAGGTATCATAAATCCTAATATAAGATTTACTAATAAAGTTGGTATTATGCTACTTCTTAAAAATCCATCTAAAGTTGCACGATACTTATATCCAAAATATAATAAAGCACCAAATAGTCCAAATATAGCACCACTAGCGCCTACACTAGCATAATTAGTTAACACAACTGAAAATAAACTTCCAATAATTCCACTACCTAAATAAATAAGTAAATATTTACCCTTACCATAATACTTTTCTATAATAGGTCCTACAACATAAAGTGCGTACATATTACTTAATAAATGTAATATATTAGCATGTACAAACATACTAGTAATTAATCTATAATATTCTCCATTTTGTACATATAAATAATAATTAGCAAAATTGTTAACTATACCATTATAATCAATTAAACTCAATAAATACACTATTACATTAATAACAATTAAACTTATAGTAATTAGTGGTATATCGCTATTTCTAAACACCTTAGCAAGTGCTTTATCGTCTTCTACAGTCTTATTATTAAGTTCATCTGTCATTTCAAACATATCAGTCATATTAGATTTCTTAGTTTGTACTTTTGTATTAAAATTAGGAAAATATTCATTCATAAAACTATTCTTTTTTAAATCATTAATCTTATTAATTTTAATAGTTTTTATATTTTTATCACTTTCTATATCAGGTACTTCATCTCTAACATCTACTAATAAATTTAACATATTCATTTTCATACTATATGTTTTCTTTTTAATAGTTTTTCTTATTGAATCTGCTTTTCTTATATCATATTTATATTGTTCTTCATTATGTATATAATTAATATTTATTCTTATAAGCGGTATATCACTTTCTAAGTTTTCAAGCCAGATTTCATTTTGTACTCCATTAACAATTATAGGTCTATAGTTTTCTTCAGTAACAAAGTAATGAATTAATTTCATAACAATATCATCTTTTTTCCCTATAGTTAAACTTGGCATAATATCTCCTCTTTTCAATAATATTATTTTACTATTTTTCATACAATTAGTAAAGAGGTGACAAAATGAAAAAAATATTAAGATTTATTTTATTATTATTTCCTTGGTTATTAAGTGGTATTATATTTAAAGTAGATTTAGATTATTATAATTATTTAAATTTACCTAGTTTTGTTTTACCAAATAAACTTATTAGTATTATATGGATAATTCTATATGTATTAATTACTATAAGTATATATAAGATATCTATTAATAAAAATATACTTAAAGAAAAGGATTATTTTTATGTACTTATTACTAATTTTTTAGCTAATAGTTTATTTATATATGGATTCTTTTATTTAAAAAGTCCATTCTTTGGATTTATATTAACTACTATTACATTAATTAGTTCTATATTCTTATTTATAGAAACTAAAAAACTTAACAAAAAAGCAAGTTATTATTTAATACCATATATAGTATTTAATGTTTATGCTTTTATATTAAGTTTATCTATTTATATTATGAATTTTTAAATAATTCTAACATTTCATTAAATTTATCTTCTAAAGGACAAGTAAACTCCATAAATTTCTTAGTAGTTGGATGATTAAATCCTAAATAATATGCGTGTAATAATTGACCATAATCATTTATCTTTTTACCATACACTGGGTCATTTATAACAGGATGTCCTATATAAGACATATGTACTCTTATTTGATGAGTTCTACCAGTTTCTAATATACATTCTATTAAAGTAGAATTCTTGTATCTTTCTAAAACAGTAAAGTTTGTAATCGCAGACTTACTGTTTTTATCTGTAACACACATTTTCTTTCTATCAGTTAAACTTCTTCCAATTGGTGCATTTATTTTTCCAGTATTTTCATTTATTACTCCACTTACTAAAGCAATATATTTTCTTTTAATTCTTTTATTCTTAAAATCATCACTTAATATTTGATGAGCTTTATTGT
This sequence comes from uncultured Bacilli bacterium, assembly GCA_934096075.1. Classification (GTDB taxonomy): domain Bacteria; phylum Bacillota_I; class Bacilli_A; order RF39; family UBA660; genus CAKOLN01. Next base: position 14,943 of record CAKOLN010000016.1, on the reverse strand, counting down.
TTTTACTAATGAGTAATAAACCTGAAGTATCTTTATCTATTCTATGAACAATACCTGGTCTATCTGTACCATTAATATCACTTAATTCATCTGTATAATATGTAAGAGCATTTACTAAAGTTCCATGATAATTACCACTTCCAGGATGCACTACCATTCCACTTTTTTTATTAACTACTAATACATCTTCATCTTCATAATATATATCTAGTGGTATATTTTCTTTTTCTACTTCTGTTGTTTCTTTCCATTCACTATAGGTAATTATATCTTTTTCTTTTAACATGTAACCTGATTTAACCACTTTATCATTTACTTTAATAGTACCATCTTTTATATGCTTAGTTATATTACTTCTAGTAGTGTCTAATATACTAGTCATATAATTATCTAATCTAATATCTTTATTATCACTATTTATTACTATTTGCATTTCTTTCCTCCATAACTATTCCTATAAGCATTAGAATCACTCCTACAACTATTCCAATATCTCCTATATTAAAAATTGCAAAATTATATTTACTAAAACTAAAATCTAAGAAATCTCTTACATGATTAAATATTATTCTATCAATTAAATTACCAAGTAATCCTCCAAGTATTAAACTAATACTTATATTAATTAATTTACTATCTGATTTACCTTTAAATAATTCCCATAGTAAATATATAAATACTATAATACTTATTATGATTATTAATACTTGTTTACCTTCTAAAATACTAAAAGCTGCTCCATGATTATTAGTGTAAGTTAACTTAAAAAAATTGGGTATAATCACTATACTCTTATTAAGTTTTATATTAGTCATTACAAAATATTTACTTATTTGATCTATGATAAGTAAAGCTAAAGATATTATTAAATATTTACTTTTCTTCATGTTGCACCTCATATAAAATTATCCATTCACCATTTCTTTTTCCATTTTTTCTAGTTATCAACTTTTTTTCTTGCATTTCAATCATTCTGGTTTTTACAGTTCTTAAAGATTTACCAATAATCTTAGCAATTTCTTCTTGTCTAATAGTTGAATTATTTCTAATAACATTTAATATGGCTTGTTCTTCTAAAGTGCAAGAATTGCACTTTGTATCGTTATCAGTTGCACTTTGAGTATAGCCTATATGCATATATCTATTTTTTAATTCATATTTTGTATCAGATAAAAGATTATAAAAGAATTTTTCCAAATAACTAATATCTTTAAAAATATTTTTTTCAAAGTTTTTATAGTTAGCTCTAACTAATGAATTTCTGAAATACCAAGAATTATTAGCAAAAACTTCATCATTAATATTAAATCCAAATGTTCTTAAATATTTAATGATAAAAACGGCTGTTGTTCTAGTGTTACCCCCACAAAAAGGATGTACTTGCCATATGTTTGAAGTAAATCTACATAAATGTTTTATTAATTCATCAAATGATAAGTTTTTATATGAAAAATTTTTTTCTTCATTAAAATCATATTCTAATGCCGGCATTATACTTTCAAAAGAAGAATATGTAACTGTGTCTCCATTTAATATCCATTCATCTTTAGTAAAGTTATAATTTCTTAAAATTCCAGCGTGCTCAAATATTCCAGTAAATATTTTTTTATGAATACTTATTAACTCAGTTGGATTAAAATTAAATGATTTATCATTCAATATTTCAGTGATTCTTACTGATACTTTATCTGCCTCTTCACTATCTTCTTTTTCTTCTATTTTTCTATTATTTAAACCATTATAATAATTATCTATTCTATTCTTAACTTCTTCTATATCAATTATTCCTTCTATGTGTTCTTTAGCTGCTTTTATTAAATATTTAGAAGGTTTTAATCCATCAACCTCTTGTAGTCCAATTGCTGTTTCCCAGGCTTTTGCTTTTTCTACTTGTGAAGGTTCACCTTGTTTAATATATTCTACTAATTCTAAATTCCATTTATCTTTTTCCTTCATAGTATTGGTTCTCCTAACTATGAATATTATACAATACTTAAAATATTATTTCAATTTCAAAGTGCAACTTTTGCACTTTAAATTTCAATTAATATTACATCACTTCCAAGTTTTTTTATTTGATCAAACTTAATAGTAATTTCACTTTCATTAGAAAATATATTTCTTAGATATTTACTTCTTTCTATAATTAATGATATTAGACTACCATCTTTATCACTTATATCTGCATCTATTATTCTACCTATTATTCTTCCATCATTTATATTAACAATATCTTTTCTTTGTAATTCAGATAATCTCATATAATCCACCTAGTAATTATATGATTAATAATAGTTAATTATTTAATTAATTTTTTAACATGACTAATGGCATTTTTTTCTAACCTACTTACTTGAGCTTGACTTATATTTAATTCATTAGCTATTTCAGTTTGTGTTTTTCCAACAATAAATCTACTTACTAAAATATTTCTTTCTCTTTCTTTTATTTTATTTAATGCTTTTCTCATACTTATTAATCCATCTAAATCTTTATTTTCTTTTTTATCTTCTAGTTGATCCATTAAATATATAGTGTCTCCTCCATCATTATATATTGGTTCAAATAAACTCATTGGTTCTTTTAAACTCATTAATGCTTCAGTTATTTCATATTCAGATACTTTAAAGTGTTCACTAATTATTTTAGTAGATGGTTCTTCATTAAAATTATTATAATATTCTTCCTTAAAGTGCATTACTTTATAAGCAAGATCTTTTATACTTCTAGATATTCTAACAGAATTATTATCTCTTATATACCTTTTTATTTCTCCTTCTATCATTAATACTGCATAAGTACTAAATCTTACTTCGTGACTTAGATCAAAATTATCAATTGCTTTTATTAATCCAATACAGCCTATTTGAAATAAGTCATCCATATTATCTGTTTTATTTTGATATTTTTTTAATATAGATAATACTAATTTTAAGTTACCATTAACTAATTCTTCTTTAGCTAATTTATTACCTGATTGATAACTCTTAAATAATTCTATCATTTCTTCATGTTTTAATACTTTAATTGTACTTGTTCTAATGCCTGTTATTTCAACTTTATTTTTTGCCATAATAAATCCTTTCTAACTTATATTGTCAGAAAGGGTTTAATTTTATACATTAATTCTCAGCTAATGAACAAGACTCATCAATTGAAACAATATATGGATCTGTTGGTGTTCCTGTTCCACTAGAATATTTTACACATGATTTTAGGCTTATTACTGGTCTAGTATATAAGGAGGCATTAGGTTGATTATTAGCTAAGGTTCCTATACTACCACCAGAATTTGCAGAAGTTATTGAAACTCTATATAAATAAACAGATGCACCACTGCTGTAATTTGATGGACTCATAGTTAACCAAGAATTTACTCCTGTTATAGATTCATTTGCACTGTTAGTGTAATACCAAGCGTATGGTGAAGTTAATGATTTATTTACTGTTCCACCAGCAAAGGCCACTTCATCCGCGGTCATAAGCGCTATTGGGTATGTAAGTAATTTGTTTCCAGCTGTTACACTGAATTTATCCTCTATAGCTTGTGTTGATTCTAAAAGTCCTCCATTACCATCTCCACCACATTTGTATGAAGGTGTTTTGTTTAAGTATAATCTTGTATATGCACCATATTGAGAGTTATTAGTTTTAACGCTTCTATCATTACAATATATTGCAGATTTATTTATATATTTATCATAATCCTTAAGTAGTGCTAACTTATACCAACTTTCTAATCCAACTTTCATATTACTAGGATAACCATTAGTTCTAGATGTTGACATTCCATACATGTATCCCATGTATTTCATCGCAGTACCTGTTTCACCAAATCCAGTGTTAAATGTTATTCTTGCTATATGACCATTTGTTGTATCAGGGCTTGTTCCTGAATATAATAATCTTATACTTCCATCTTCATTTGTTCTTATTATTCTCCAATACATGTCATTTCCAGCAGATCCTACTACAGAACCTGTGTAAATTCCACATGATCCGGTTTTAAATTCAGTGTGAGTACTTGAAGAACTACTTGAACAGTTTCTAACCTCAGTGGTGTACTTACCAAACTTCACCCAGTTATTTGTTGTGTTTCCTGAATAATAATATACTGTACTTCCATCTTCTGTTTGATTGGTCTTATATATTGTTCCTGTGGTATTTGCTACATTAGTTACACTAAAATCTGTTCTTTCACTTATCGTTGGATTATCTTTTAATAATTTTTCTCCTAAACTACCACTTGGAAAAGAATTACTAGAAGAAAAATTAACTGTACAAAAATCAGGCACATTTATTTTATCAAAAACTATTTTTTTATCTGTACTATTAAAGTGCGCTAATGAATTATTATCACAAACTATATCTTTTACCTTTTTAGTATTAACAAGGTTTTCATAAGTTTCAGTTGTTGTTTGTCCATCCAAAGTATATGCAACTATATTAATATCTTTGCCACTAGGTATAAAAGGGTCCTTTATTGTACCATTGCCTGTAACTCTTGCATCAGTCTTTAAATAAATTACACTCATAACTTTACCAGTACTTTCAGATTCATTTATATTTTTTATTTGTCCATTATCTAGTACATAGAAAGAAGAATAATTATTTAAGAAAGATTCATATCCTCCTAATTTTTCATATTCATTTTTATTTAATAAACCAATATTATTGTAATTACTCTCACTACAAGAACTTCCATCACAATTAAATTTATTAGTACTATATATAAATCTATCTTTATCATCTAGAGAATTATACATTTTTGTTAATTCACTAGAAACATTATCAATAGTGGTATTATTTTCAGATATACTGATTATTTTTGTTACAGCAGTGCCATCAAGGTTATAACTACCCACTACTCTCCATAGGTTTTCACTAACATTGTTACTTTCTGGATATTGTAAATAATTACTTATTGTATCTCCTCCATAATTACATACACCATTTGTATTAGTTTTACAATTAGTATCTGTTTCAACTATATTTAATAAGTTTGTACCTTCTGCTTCTTCACTTGATGATGCAGTAATTGTAGAATATCCATTATCAAGTTTTATAGATGTATAAGAATTATAAGAATATCCTCCAAATGCATTTAAAGTTATTTCGGAACTTGTTGTATTGCTTGTATTATCCACTACTATTGTAACTGTTTTATTATATGTAGTTTCATCATATCCTTTTAATGTTCCTTCTGGATTCCAGTTAGTTCTTTCTGAATATTTTACTTCTACTGTATTATTAGATGAATAAGCTAATGTATACTTACTATTAACTGGATTAATACTTGATATTGTTACATAGAATATTCCTCTCGTATTACCTGGTATAATGATTTTATTATTTTCAATTTTACTTGTAGTACCATTTTCTTCTATTTTAATTCCATATAAAAGATTACTGATTAGCATATTACTACTTTTATAAGAATCACTTAAATATATAAATGTTCCATAGCTTACACCCATTAAGGCTACAGTTAGTATGGTAACTATATGCATTAAACCCATCTTAGTACGAAATCTTTTTATTACTTTTTTAATCATCTATATCACACCTTCTATTGTTACTATTAATTATTTTTTTATATTAAGCAGTATACATCAATCTTTTTTTATAGTCAATAATTCTAAGTAACATTTATAAATAGTTTACAAAAAAATGAAGTTTTGTTACTTCATTTTTAAGATTTTCATTTTATTTAATTTTATACATATTTTATTAATTTTCAGCACTTGCACATGTATCATCTACACTTACTACATATGGACTAGTTGCTGTACCGTTACCTGATGAATATTTAACACATGATTTTAAGCTTATGACTGGACGAACTGCTAAATCTTTAGTATATAAAGATTGAGAAATTTTTCCTTGATAAGTTTCTGCTGACCCTAGTATAGTATGCATATAATAATCATTTGTATTTCCACCATAATGTGAGGGAGATATAGTCCACCATGTGATTTGAGCTGTAACTGAAGATGATGCATTGTTTGTGTAAAAATATGTGTTTTTGTTGGCAGCCTCGTTTTTTGAACCTCCTGCGAAAGATATTTCATCTGCAGTCATAAGTGTGGCAGGATAAGTTAAGTTTCCATTTCCACCACTACTTGTACTTACACTAAATTTGTCATCTAATGTTCCAGCACATTTGTAAGTTGGTGATGAAGTAGTGTCGTAAGTTGGCACTATTCTTGTAGTAGCTCCATAATCAACAACTGCTGTACCAGTAATCCTCTTACTACTTCTATCATTACAATATATTGCTGTTTTACTTATATATTTATCATAAGCATTCAATAAATTATTTTCATACCAAGTATCAATATAAGTTTTTATTACACTGGAGTTTTCACTTCCTCTAAAGTTTGATGTACCATACATATATCCAATTGATTTAGTTCCAGTTGCTGATTCATTAAATTTTGCTACACCTATATATCCTTTTGTTGAATCAGGATTTGTTCCTGCATACAATAGTCTTACGCTACCATCTTCATTCGTTCTTATTATTCTCCAATATATGTCATCTCCTGAATTCCATATGTAACCGCAATCAATGTTATAACTTGTTGCTGAAGTACATTCTTCTATTGTGTTATAAATTTTTGCAAGTGATCTATTAGAATCACTGTAGAATCCAATTACTGGTCCATTTGTAGAATATTTTCCAAATTTTACCCAGTTATTTGTGGTATTTCCCGCATAATAATATATGGCACTTCCATTTTCAGTTTTTGTTGTTTTGAATAATGTTCCAGTTGTATCACTACTAAATAAACCTCCAAATGTTGCTCTTTCACTGACAGTTGGATTATCTGCCAATAGTTGTATAGAGAATGTTGGTAATGGTCCTTTCAGTGTTAAAGTACATGCTTGACTTTCTGTAACATTACTGACATTAACTTTATTTAACTCTAAGTTTAATGTTGCTCCGCCTGTGCAACTATATTCATAAGCTTCTGTTGCGTAGCCATCACTAGCACTAACAGTAAATGTCGCTTTTCCATTTTTACCAACCATGATGCTACTAGGACTAGATGTTCCATTAACTGTTGTTAAGTTAACTGTATATCCATCTTTAAAATCAACATTACATGTAGTTGGAATGTTTATTGTGTCTAATTCTAGCATGCCTTTTTTATCATTCCATCTTCCTGTTGTTCCATTAGTACAAGTAACAGTGTTAAATAAATATGGACTATTGGAATTTGGAAAGTAATCAATTGCTGTTCCGTTAAGTGTTGCACTTGCGAATATAACATCACCTTTATCAGTTAATTTATATGGATTAGATGCAGTACCACTTCCAATAACATTAACATCACTTTGTAAATAAATAACAGGTCTTAAATTACTATTTGTTTCTGAATTAGTGTCAGATATTAATTCATTCGATATATCTTTAACACTTGTATTATTTATAGCATACCAGTTTTGATTTATTTTCATATAACTATTAAGATCATATTCATTTATTGATAATAAAGCTATATTTTCATAACTACTTTGTTCACAATTATTGTAACTTGTACAATTGAATTTATTTGTATTAAGTACATAATCACTTGTTTTTTCTAATGTGTTAAAGAATGTTGATAAATTAGTTTGAATATTTGAGACTGTTGAATTAGTGGTTACATTGCTTAATATTTTTATACCACCAACCGAAGTATAATTTCCAACTATTCTCCATATATTTTTAGTTACATCTGAATTAGTTGGATATTGTATATAATTATTAATCGCATCTCCACCATAAATATTATTATCTGTATTTTCACTTATTATATCACTGAGTGATTTTCCAGTTGTGTATGATAAAGTATTATCATATACATTTGCTACTCTAGTGAAACCTGTTAAAACATCAACATTAGTGTTATGTGTGTATCCACCACTTACACTGAATTCTACTTCAATATCAGTTGTTGCTTTTATAACTAACTTTACCGTTTTTTCGTATATTCCTTCTCCATTTTTACTAATTTTACCGGTTGGTAACCAACCAGTAGAAGAAGCATAAAACACTTCTCCAGTTCCACTTGTTATTTTATAATCTACTCCATATTTAGAAATTATATTATTTAAACTAGTTATTTTTAATAATATTGTTGATGTTTTCCCAGATGCTAATGTGACTTTTGTTGCATTTATTGTTTCTTCTCCACCAGTTGAAGTTATTTCAATACCATACATTAAGTTTCCAGTCAATAAATCTGTTGCTTTGTACGAATTACTTACAAATATAAATACACCATAACTTAATCCAATTACTACTGAGGAAAGTAATAATATTGCATATAACATACCGGTTTTAGTTTTCAGTTTATACATCAATCTTTTTATCATTATTACTCACCTCTTTAATTCTCAGCACTAGAACATTCTTCATCTATTGTTACAGTATAAGGGCTATTAGCAGTTCCATCACCTGATGAATATTTAGTACATGCTTTTAAGCTTATAACTGGGCGTATCACTTTTAAATGAGTTACATTAGTACCAACCATGTATCCTATGTCATCGGTACCACTAACAAATAACACACTTGAAAGCGTATTACTCCAACTACAAGGAGTAAGTAATCTCCAGTCGCCTGTTCCCGTTATAGACATGCTTACTGCACTATTTGAATAATACCATGCATAATTTGGACTAACTAAATATCCTCCAAACATTCCTCCTGCGAAAGATATTTCATCAGCGGTCATCATTGCTATTGGATATGTTAGTTGTCCGTTTCCTCCACCTTCAGTACTTGCACTAAATTTATCAGCAATTGCTTGTGAGCTTGCAAATAAGCCACCATTTCCATCTCCCCCACATTTATATGTTGGTGTTTTATTTGTTTTCAATCTTGTCCATGCACCAAAATAGAAATCATCACTTGTCGAATATGAACCACTTCCTATACTTCTATCATTGCAATATATTGCAGTTTTGCTTATATATTTATCATAATTAGTAAACAAACTATTTTGATACCAAGTATCTATTGTTGTTTTTATTGTACTATCATTTGTATTTGCTCTATTCTTTGCTAAAGTTCCACTTGTCCCATACATATATCCTACATACATTGGGTCAGTATAAATTGTATTGTATTTTGAACTTCCAATATAACCAGTCGTTGTATCAGGACTTGTTCCTGAATATAATAACCTTATACTTCCATCTTCATTTGTTCTTATTATTCTCCAATACATATCATCTCCTGATTTCCATAAACTGTTACTTGATGTATCGTCTTGAGTGTATTTTCCAAATTTTACCCAATTGTTGGTTGTTGATCCAGAATAGTAGTACACCATGCTTCCGTTTTCTGTTTGAATTGTTTGATATATTGTTCCTGTTGTTATTGCTGAATTTGTTGTACTGAAATCTGTTCTTTTACTTATTGTTGGATTGTCTTTTAATATTTGTGTTACAAGGCCTCCTTCTGAAACACTACTACTTTTTCCAATAATAGTACATGTAATATTCTCTGTTACATTTTCAAAAATAATTTTGTTATCTTTAATAATTGCATTAGGACAATTGTCTATTCTATAAAATTTCGCATTATCTTTTAAATAATATGTTACAGTACCGCCATAGGTTGTTGTTTTACTTGTTGTGTCCAATACCATATTGACTTTTGAGGGAAATATTGTTTCAACATTAGTTATATCGTAAGATATAATCGCTTTTCCATTTCCTGTATAACTAGTTTGAGATGATGTATAAGTATTAGTCAGTGAAGTTTTTATAAAACTAGAGCCTCCACCTCCACCAGAAGTATATCTGTAATCATCTTTACCACCTTTGGCTGTACCGCTTCTATAGCCGCCACCTCCGCCACCATAATAACCAGATCCACCTCCTCCTGAATAGTTAACAGCGGAATTATAATTATGTGCGTTACCGCCTTTTCCGAAAGTTCCACTATCACCGGCAGATTTGGTATTATATCCAGCTCCCGCTCCACCAGATGTTTGTGTTCCAGCACCAGCGGCATACCTTGTTGAACTCGATGTTCCTGCCGTTCCAGAGGTTCCTCCACCATTACCACCTTTATATCCAGTGTAACCTGCAGAACCTCCACCGCCTCCAGCCACTAACAAAATGTTTGTTGTTGAAGATGATAAAGTAGAAAGTAAGCCTTCTGTAGTAGCAATATGAGTTGAACCTCCACCAGCGCCACCTTTACCATTTCCAGACCCATTTCCTCCACCATTATAGCCACCTGTTTTTGCAGTGGTAGTTGAATCTCCATCCTTTCCTTTACCACCAACATAAATGTATAATATATCTCCTGCATTTAAAGAAACAGTTCCTTTAGAATATCCACCATATGCTCCAGCTAAAGTAGATGAAGCAGAAATATATCCATTTCCTCCTTGACCACCCCATGCTTCAAGTGTATAATCTCCTGTTGCAGGTGCAGTAAAAGTTTGTACACTTCCATCAGAACCATCTGTACCATTATATTCAAAAGTTATTTCATCTTTATAATTTTCTGTTATTTCTGTATTATCTCCTTTAATTAAAGTTACTCTAGTACCTGATTTACTTAAATCTTTAGTAAAATCAATTAAACAATTATCATAACTTTCAAGAGAAACTATCTCAACCAACCAATTATCATTATCCCATACTAAATTACTACCATTAGCACATGTAATGGTATTTACAACATATCCGCTATTTTTACTAGGCTTTTCAGTAGCCGATGCTCCATCTATAGTATAGCTTATAATTCCTTTACTCTCTAGTTTACTTAATGAATATTTAGGCTTTTTAAATAGCATAAACGATGATAAAATTACACATACTAAAACTATAGTTAATATTGGATACTTATATTTCTTAATCTTCACTTTTATCACCTTTTACTCCTATTATCTCTTATTATTATTATTTTTATACTTAAAGTATAACCTATTTTAGACTATCAGTCAATAACCCATTTCATATTATGTTATCCTTTTTATGTGATATTTATGAATAGATTAAAAGATTTAAGAGAAGAAAAAGATTTATATCAAAGAGATGTAGCTAATTATTTAAATATGAGTCAAACTGGTTATTCTAAATATGAAGTAGGTACTAATGATATTCCTACTGATGTGTTAAAAAAGCTAGCTGATTTCTATAATACTAGTATAGATTATATTTTATTTAGAACTGATATAAGAAAGCCTTATAATAAAAGTAATGTTGATGAAAAATACTTAGTAAAAAACTAAAGGATAATTATACTTCCATTAATTCCTTTAGTTTTTTTATTGCCTTTTTTTCAATTCTAGATATATAACTTTGACTTATTCCTAACATATCCGCTACTTCTTTTTGTGTATATTCATCTGTATTATTAAGTCCATATCTTAAAGTTAATATTTCTTTATCTCTTTTATTAAGTTTTTCTATCTCTTTGGCAAGTATTATTTTATCAACTTCATCCTCATAAGATTTTTCTACAATATTATCTTCTGTACCTAATACATCTTCTAAATGTAATTCATTTCCATCACTATCTAAATTTATTGAATCTTCAAAACTTACCTCTACTTTTCTTCTTTTATTCTTTCTTAAAAACATTAATATTTCATTATCTATACATCTACTAGCATAGGTAGCTAATTTTATATTTTTATCTAATTTATAAGTTTTTACACCTTTAATAAGTCCAATTGTACCTATACTAACTAAATCTTCTAAATCATACATAGTATTATCATATTTTTTAGCTAAAAATACTACTAATCTTAAATTATGTTCAATTAATTTATTTCTTGCTAGTAGATCTCCATTATTACTTTTAGTTACTAGGTCTTCTTCTATCTCTTTTTCTAAAGGTGGTGGTAATATATCTGTACTACCTAAGTAAAAACATTTATTATCTCCTATAAATAACTTTCTTATTAATTCTAATATTTTCATTTTTATCCCTCCATTAATAAATAATTTAAAATACAATTTATACCATTTCTTTTTATTTTTTCATTTGATAAACCTACAATTACATCATTTCTAATACCTATACCTTCTATATAGACTTTATCTACTTTTATACATTTAAGAAGTACACTATTATTTACTGATTCTATCGGTACTAAGAAGAAACAATTTTGATTAGATAATTTTTTTAATTCTTTATTATATACTATTATTATCTTTCTTCTTTTGTATGGATCTAATAAAGTATTACCAGTATCCATTATTCCATTTAATTTTATTATTTTACCATTTATATAGACATCTACTTTATGAGTAATAGATATTTCTTGTTTATATTTTTTCATCATTTTACCATATATATATAATATTATAGGTGCAAATAACATTATGAATATGTAATTACTTCCTATTCCTTTATGAAAAAATACTATACCCATATTTTTATAACTAAATTCTATATTTAAGTAATACATAAATCCTCCTAATAATATGCTACTAATATAAAAATAGAATAAGTTATTTAAAGTATATTTTATATCTTTGTATCCAAATGTTGCTAATATTATTACTATACTTAATATTAATTTCATTATAAATAAGGATATTGTTGTAAATGGAATAAATAATACAATTATAGTTATACTTCCTATTATGGAACCTATAAATATTCTTATTAGTTTTGTATTTCTTTTTAGAAGAATAGAGGTTGTTATTAATATTATAAAATCAAATGCAAAATTAAGAAACAATACAAGGTCAATATATATTTTCATATAATCACCAAACTTATTATATAAAAAAAACGACAAGATTTTTGTCGTTTTTTAGTACTCAGTTAATTTTAATTTTGCATCCTCATAATCTTCTCTAGCATTAAGTTTTTCTAATTCACTCATAATTAATTGTTCTGGTGTTTCTTCTTGTTTAAATTTTTGATTATCTTGATTCATAAATTCAACTCCTAATAATCTAAAATTAAAGTAATTAAATTTACCACCTTGTGTTATGAAAGTTGAATAGAATCTACTGAATCTAGTAATATCAGCATTAGGATTATATAGTAATTGTTCTCTTAGAGCAAATAATGATTCATATTCTTCTATATTTGTTCTACAAGCATATTGTATTTGATCATTATCTAATATACTTGATAAAAGTTCTGGCGTAACTATAAACATATTATTTATATATTGTTTTAAGAAATTTCTATCAATATATGATTTAGATTCTTTATATATTACAGGTAATGTTCTAATATCTTTGTTAAATCTATAAAGTATTTCTAACTTATGTGGAGTCTTGGTATTAATACTATAGACCTTTTTTAAGTCATAATCACTTTTATACATTGTTGTTAACATATCTAACTTTTCTAAAGTAGATGGTTCAGTAATTTTTCTATATTTTTTAAATTCTATTATTCCGTTACCAAATATTCTTATTTTACCTAAGAAGTATGGATTTTTAGGATTGCTGTTATATTTTTGAATTTTTTCATATAAAGCTCCTAATTCAAATTGATTTTTTATAGTTCTTGTTTCTACTCCTTCAATAATTCCTAACGTGTATCTACTGATTTCTTTTTTATTCATACTATCCCCCTAGCTATTTACATTGTACCATTTTATTATACAATTGTCAAATTAGTCATTCAAAAAACTTTTCAATTGATACTTTTAAAACTTTACTTATTTTATATAGTGTATATACACTTATTCCTTGTATTATATTTTTACTTTCAAGTGCACCTAAAAGTGGTGTTGTTACTCCAATTAAACTTGCTAACTCTTTTTGAGTTAATCCCTTTTCTTTTCTATATTTCTTTACATTATTCCCTATTATAATTTTAAGTTCATTTTCTGTCATCATATATCACCTAATTTTCGGCACTAGCGCATGCATCACTTATTTTAACTTCATATGGACTAGATGGTGTACCATCACCTCTTGAGTATTTAACACATGCTTTTAAACTTATTGTTGGACGAACATACAATGAAGTCCATTTATCATTGGCACCCAGCTTTCCCGAACTGTTGGAACCACCGACACCAAACACATATAGGTAACTAGTATCATTCCTCCAAGGAGAAAGCAACCACCAAGCGTTAGCATCGGTTATCGAATTGTTTACACTATTTGTATAATACCATGTATATGGACTAGATAGTTCTATTCTATAAACTCCTCCTGCGAATGCAATTTCATCTGCTGTCATTAGTGCTATTGGATAAGTCAGTTTTCCATTTCCTCCATTTGTTGTACTTGCACTAAATTTATCTTCTACTGCTTGTGCACTTTCAAATAATCCATTACTTGTATTTGCTCCACACATATATGATGGTTTTTTTCTTGTAAATAATCTTACATAGCCACCATACATAGATTGATTTACTGCTGTTTGTCCTATACTTCTATCATTACAATAAATTGCAGTTTTGCTTATATATTTATCATAGTTTGTTAGTAAATTATTTTGATACCATGTATCTATATTTTTTTTAATAATACTATCATTTGTATTAGTTCTGTTATTTTCTAATGAACCACTTGTTCCATACATATACCCTGCGTACTCTGAGCCCCATTGTGTACCATTATATGCTGATGTTCCAATATAAGCCGAAGTTGTATCATGACTTGTGCCTGAATATAACAATTTTACACTTTTATCTTCATTTGTTCTTATTATTCTCCAATAGAATCCTCCGAATTTAACCCAGTTATTTGTGGTATTTCCTGAATAGTAGTATACTGTACTTCCATCTTCTGTTTTATTTGTTTGATATATTGTTCCTGTTGTTGTTGCTGTGTTGGTTACACTAAAGTCTGTTCTTTCACTTACCGTTGGATTATCTATTAGTATTTGTGCTGCTAGTGTACCTGATTTGAATGGTCCATCCTCTTGTAGTGTTACTTCACATGTTATATTTTTTCTTATATTAGTTATTGTTAGTGTATTATCTGTTAGTGTTCCTCCTGTACAAT
>CAKOLN010000015.1 GCA_934096075.1 uncultured Bacilli bacterium | reverse complement strand
AGTAAAACAACAACATTCAATGGAAATACAACTTTCACAATAACACCAAATGATGGATATACATTAGAAGAGGCAGAAATAAATTGTCCAGGAGGAACACTAACAGATAATACACTAACAATAAATAACATAAGAAAAAATATAACATGTGAAATAACACTACAAGAAGATGGGCCATTCAAATCAGGTACACTAGCAGCACAAATACTAAAAGATAATCCAACAATAGGTACAAGGAATGACTTTAGTACACCATTTACAGAAACAACAACAGGAACAATATTTACTTCAACAGAAAGTATAACAGGAATAACTAGTACTCCAGTTAATGTATACTACTATGCTGGAAATACAACAAACAACTGGGTTAAATTTGGAGAATTTTACTGGAGAATAATAAGAACTAACCATGATGGAAGTATAAGATTACTTTATGTAGGAACAAGTCACGATACAACTACTGGAAATATAGGAGAAAGTAAATTTAATACAAATAGTAACAGTCCAAAATATGTAGGCTATAAATATGGAGAAGATACTTCACTAAATACAATAAGAAATAATACAATAAATAGTAAAATAAAAACATATATAGACACATGGTATCAAAATAACTTAACAAATTATACAAAATACTTAAGTACAAGTGCGGTATATTGTAATGACAGAAGTGAAGAAACAAAAGGTTCATATACAGCATCGGATACACAATTTAATTTTGCATCATATAAAAGATTAAATACAGATAAAACACCAACATATAATTGTAGTGATATAAGAGATGCATTCAGTGTAGAAAATACAAGTGCGAAACTAGATTACCCAATAGCATTAATGACAGCAGATGAAATAGTTTTTGCTGGGGGAACAGCAAAGTATGCACGTATGAGTACACCATATGCTTGGTTTATAAGCAATAGTTCTGGAACACAAGTATCAAGTTCTTGGTGGTCTTTGTCGCCTGACTACTGGTATGGTAGCTATGCAGTCGGGTGGTATTGGTATCCCGGCTATGCAAGCTTGGACAGCGTCAGCATGCGCGGCGCGGGTGCTGTTCGCCCTGCCATTTCTCTAAAATCCTGTACTCTATATGGTACAGGTAATGGAACGGTCGAAAAACCATATACAATCCAAGAAACAGAGAACGGATGCTAAAACTACAAATCTTGATAAACGTCCGAAAAATGGTATCAAGTGTGAAAACACTTTTGATATAGGGAATAGGCTGTAATAGTATAGGAAGCTCTTCTCACTTAGTTGGGTGGTCCTTGTTACCTATCAACTGAAATGGTTCTTATGTTTATGTATGGTATGTCAGTGGTTCTAGCAATCCTGCCTATTTGGGCAACTACAATGTTCGAGGAGACTTTGTAGTACGTCCTTCATTATCATTGCTATCATGTGTTAAGGTGTCTGGTTGTGATACTGCTGATGATCCATATGAAGTAGATTATAATTAATGAGAGTACTTATAAAAGTACTCTTTTAAAATATACTAAAGTTTGTCTTGTAAATGATTTAATATTAGATTAAAATAAGATTGTGGTGGTGGTATGACAAGTATAACTTTACTTCCTGCTGATATATATCAAGTAGTAAATAAATGCTTATTAAATGAATATGATAAGCTTGTTTTAAGTATGCTTTATATGCCTATTATAGGTAATACTGCTGTAACATTATATAATACATTTTATGATGAATTAAAGGCTAATAATTATGTGAGTAATGAATTAACACATCATCATTTAGTAACTAATCTTGGTGAACCTTTAGAAAATATAAAAAAAGCAAGAATTAAGTTAGAAGGTATTGGACTTTTGAAAACTTATTATATGGAAGGAAATATAAATTCATATATTTATGAATTGTATAGTCCTTTATCAGTAAATGAATTTTTTAATAACCCTGTATTTAGTACAGCTTTATTAAATAATGTTGGTGAAAGCGAATATAAAAGAATTAAAAATTATTTTAAAGTTCCTAAATTAAATACAAAAGGTTATATAGAAATAACTTCACCATTTGATGTGACTTTTAAAAGTGTTAATATTAATGATTTTAAAGAAGACAATGAAATAGTGAAAAAAGAAAAAGGTGTTATTAATTATTCTTATGATTTTGACTTTGATACTTTGATAAGTAGTATGCCTAAAGGCTTATTTAATGCTAAAGTTTTAACTAAAAGTGTGAAAGAGTTAATAACTAATTTAAGCTTTTTATACAAAATGTCACCTATAGAAATGGCTGAAATTGTAAAAATAAGTTTAAATGAAAAAGGCCTGGTTGATAAAGATTTGTTAAGAAATAATGCAAACAAATTCTATGACTATAATCATGTTGGTAAAAAAAGAACATTATTATTTAAAAGCGATAAAGTGACTACTGTAAATAAAGAAAATACTGCATTAAATAGAATAATAAATGTTTTTGAAACTACTAAACCTTATGATTTTTTAAAGAACAAATATAAAGGAGTAAGACCCACTAGTAAAGATTTAAAAATACTAGAAATGCTTTTAATTGATTTAGAGTTTACTCCATCTGTTTGCAATGTATTAATTGATTTTGTTTTAAAAACGCAAAATAATAGATTAGTTAAATCATATGTTGAAGTTATCGCGGGAGAATGGAAAAGAGAAAATTTGACTACAGCTAGGGAAGCAATGAATTATGCAGAAAATACATATAAAAAAATAAAACAGAGTAAAGTAAAAACTAAACAAACTAAAGTAAAAGAAGAAAATATTCCAGAATGGTTTGGCAAAAAAACAAGTAAAGAAGAAATGAATGATGCTGAACTAGAAGGATTTTTTAAGGAGTATTCATAATGGATAATATAGAAAATATAATACCTAAAAAAAAGGATTTAGAAATGCTTGTAAATAAGAATTTTAAATTAGCTATGGAAGATGACAAATTTAAAGCATTAGTGTATAAATTAAATTTAGATGAAAAAATATTGATGAATTATACTACTAAATTAGAAAATACAGTGCGTGAATTATCTCATTGTAAAAATTGTCCTGGTATTGGAAATTGTAAGAATGAAGTATCTGGATGTGTTTTATATCCATCTGTAGATAATAATGAGTTAATATTTTCTTACATTGCATGTAAATATAAAAAAAACGAGGAAAAAAATAAAAGCAGAGTAACTTTTTATGAAACTCCTAAATTTTTGATGACCGCAAGAATGAAAGAAATATATACTGATGATAAAGCTAGATTGGAAATACTTAAGTATGTAAAAGAATTTATGGAAAAATATCCCAATAAAAAAGGAGTTTATTTGCATGGATCTTTTGGAAGTGGTAAAAGTTATATAATTAACGCAGTTTTGAATGAATTGTCAAAAAAAGGATATAAATGTGTAAGTGTGTATTATCCAACATTATTAAAAAAATTAAAGGATTCATTTAATAGTAAAACAGGTAGTTATGAAGAAATATATAATGAATTGGAAAGCTGTGATATACTTTTAATTGATGATATTGGTGCTGAAAATAATACGCCTTGGGCAAGAGATGAAGTTTTAGGTTCTCTTCTTCAAAGTAGGATGGATAATGAAAAAATAACATTTTTTACATCTAATTTTAATCTCGATGAATTAGAAGTCCATTTGAGCGAAACATCTGGAAGCACGGATAAAATAAAGGCAAGAAGAATAATTGAAAGAATTAAACAACTAACAGTAAGTATTCCTTTAATCGGAGAGAATAGAAGAAATTAGGAGAATTATATGGAAGTAACAAATTTAGATAAAGAAATTAGTAGTTTAGTTATTGAAAAAAGACTTTTAACTCATAGTTTAAAAATAAATGAAAATTTAGATGAACAAAAAGAAATAAAACGAAAAATAATGACTATTAATGGAAAAATTTATAGATTAAGGCATCTAAGAGAAAACGGTAATGAAGAAAGAGAAGTTATTAAAAGTACTAATTAGTACTTTTTTTAATACTTTGTAATTTATTTTATACAAATATGTTGACAAATTGTACTTTATATGCTATAATTTATTCAGTAATGGGGGTTAGGAAAATATGAAAGGAAGATTTTTATTAGATTATTTAGATGAGAATAATTTTAAAAAGTTGGAAAGAAGTTTAAAAAAATATAATATGATGGCTTATAAGAAGTTAATGTTTGATTATTATCCAAGTTTAAGAAAAGGTGAATTTTTGGGTGAATTAATTTCTATTAATAAGCATGATAAAACAGAAAACTATGAATTGCAATTGCCTACAGATAATCTTTTTGTTAAGGTATATGGTAAAGTTAAATTAAGTTATACTGTTTATAAAGAACAAAATGTAGTTATGCTAACAGGATTAGAACCTAAAGATATATTAATGGATGGACATAAATCTGAATTAACTGCCTATAAGGGTATAATGATATCTAAAGCAAATGCACAAAAAGAAATGTTTAAAATTGACTTATTGTGTAGATTAGAAGAGAATGAACAAAAGTAGTGTTTACTACTTTTGTTCATTTGTATTTTGATTAATTGCGACCGCCCAGTGTAAAAAAATGCAATTTTTTGATTTTGTTATCAAAAAGGTATTGCATTTTATTTTAAGATAGTGTAGAATTAACTTTGTTGATGGACCTTTAGCTCAGTTGGTTAGAGCATCCGGCTCATAACCGGGCGGTCGCAGGTTCGAGTCCTGCAAGGTCCACCACTTGATGCAGGCGTGGCGAAATTGGCAGACGCACTAGACTTAGGATCTAGCGGAGTAATCCATGGGGGTTCAAGTCCCTTCGCCTGCACCAATTTGTATTGTAGACCTTGATTGGTCTTTTTTTTATTGCCGCCCGGTTACAATTTTAATTACTCTAACCAACTGAATTGATAAGTATTTCTAATTACTCATATATTTTATAAATGTCATAAAAAATAATGGACTTTTACATATATTGATGTTATTATCCTTTTTGGACAAGGTTATTTAACATGAAAAAAATATGGAAAAAGAATTCGAAGAATTTATTACTAAATTTAAAGATATTTCGAAAAAAGGTTATATAAAAGAAATTAATAAAAATACTAATTCTATTGGATTGACATTTGAAAAATTATTAGGTAAAAATGCAGATAGTATATATTTTCCTGATTATAAAAATATAGAAATTAAATGTACTAGTAGATATAGTAGATTTCCAATTAGTCTTTTTAGTATAGCTTTTGATAGACCAAATCTTTATGAAATGAATAGATTACTTACTACATATGGCAAAAAAGATATAATTTATGAAAACAAATATCAATTAAATGGACCACTTTATGTTAATTGCTTATATAGAATAAATGATAATTACTTTAAATTAAAAATTAATTATGAAGAAGAAAGATTATATCTTGCAGTTTATGATTTAAAGGTGAATTTAATTGAAGAAAAAACTTATATAGATTTTTCGACGTTAAAAGAAAGACTGGAAGTTAAATTATCTAATTTAGCTCTAGTATATGCTAGCAAAAAAAGTACTTCTTATGATGTACAATTTAGATATTATAAATTAACTTTATACAAATTAAAATCTTTTGAAACTTTTATAAGTTTATTAAAACAAAATAAACTTGATATTTCGATATGTGGTAGAGTAACTAGGAGTGGAGATGATAGTGGTCGTCAAAGAAATAAGAATTTAGTGATTAAAATACCAAAGGAAAGCATTGAACTACTATTTAAAAAAGTATATGAATACAATCATGATGATTAATGCTACTTTGTTTTTTTTATTTCTTTATTGACATGTGTATAAAATACGCATATAATGTAATTAGGATGTGATAGATATGGAAATAAAAAATCCTTTATATAGTAATCAAGGTATTCATGTTATTTGCTCTATATTTACTGTAGATAAAGGAATTACAAAAGTTTTGTTAATTAAAAGAAAAAATACTCCGTTTAATAATATGTGGGCACTAACTGGTGGAGCTCTTTATAATAATGAAGATTTAATTGATGGATTGAAAAGGGAAATTCAAGAAAAAACTGGTATAACAGATATTGATTTATACTTATCAAATGTATTTGGTAAAGTTGATAGAAGTCCAGTCATGAGAATGGTTGCTATTACATATATTGGAGTTATAGATAATAAAAGAGTTAGTATTTTGAATGAAACATTAAAAACTTCAAATGCCGATTGGTTTAGTATTGAAAGTATTCCAAAACTAGCATATGATCATAATGAAATATTAGATAGGGCAATTGAAACTTTAAGAGATAAAATAACTAGTACGGATATATTAAAATCTTTATTTCCAGATGGATTTGTTATTCCCGAAATACAAAAAGTTTATGAAACAATATTAGATAAAAAATATGATAGGAGAAATTTTAGAAAAAAATTACTTAATACAGGATTACTTATAGATACAAACAAAGAAAAAGTATTTGATGGAACTAAACCTGCTAAGATATATAAATTTAAAAATATAAAAAGAAATGAAAATGTATTTTAAGTACATTTTTAAAATAAATATAGATGTGTAAAAAATACACAAGAAAGGATTATAATATGAAAGAAAATGAAAGACTAAACGCTTTAGAAAAAATTAAGGAACTAGAATTTAAAAGAAAGGAATATCAGGATTTAAAATGTGAATATGAAATATTAATTAGAGATCCTAAGGTTGAAAGGGCGATTTCTTTAAGGTACCGCATTTATTTATTACAATATAATGTATATCTTAACGATATTGAGGGAGAAAATATCAATGATTTCGCATTCAATAATTCAATAGATTATAATGAATGTAATCATGATATTTGGATTTATTCCGGAAGTTATTCTAATTGCAAAAACAACTTTGATTATTTAAAATCTCCTAAAAATATACCTAATGAACAAAATGAAGAATTTCTTTACAATGTCTATGTTTGCTTAGATTGCAATAAAAGATTAGAAGTAAAAGATTACAAAAAGTTTGAAAGTGAACATCTAGTATTAAAAAATTATCAATTTACTGATGTTGAAAAAATAAGAAAAATCTATTTTAAAATGCTTAGAACTTTAGACTGTAAATCTGTATCGAAAAAATTAATAAAAGACTTTAGAAATGGAATGATATTATGAAAGAAAATGATAGATTAGAAATTATAAATAAAATTAAAGAATTAAAGGATAAAAGAAAGGAATTTATTGGGTATAAAAGAGAGGTTGGTTTGCTGTTATCAGATCCAAAGGTTAAGAGATACATTGAACTAACGGAATGTATTAATTCTAGAAAAGATTTAGTTTACAATAAAGTAAATGGGGATGAAATTATACATAGTCTTGCATTCAGTACTTATGCTCGTGAAAATAAGTGTACACATGATGTATGGATATATGTTGGTAGTTATTATGATTCTAGTAATGGCTATGAATTATCTTCTTATGTAGTGCCAAATGAACAAGACAGAAGATTTGAATATAACATTTATGCTTGTTTAGATTGTGATAAAAGAATAGAGGTAAAAGATTATAGAAAATTTGAAAGTGAGCATTTTGTATTAAAGTCATATAGGTTTATTAATATTCAAAGACTAAGAGAATATTATTACAAATTACTATTAACTAATAAAGTAGAAAATGCTAATAAAAAATTAATAAAAGAGTTTAAGGAGAGATACTAATGATATATTATTGTACAAATGGAGAATATGCTTTAAAGTATGAAGTTAATTTTAATGAAGATAATCTTAAAAAATTACAAAATGAATGTGTTATAGCTTGTGGGAGGAAAAGTTGTAAAAAGACCCATGTGTCAGTATTACATAAAAGAAATGATGAATTTATTTATGAAATAGATTCTAAAGAAGTTGGATATAGGGAAGACTTTTACGGAGATGTACCGATTTATGAAAAAACATACATAGAATATGAAAAACCAAAATTATACTATATTATAAATGGAATAATAAATGGAAATGTAAGTAGTTTAATAAATCTTTATCAAATAGATGTAAATAAAGAAGAGTATTCGTTTGATAGGGATATATCTATTAAACTAAAAGAACTATCTATGATTGATGATATAGAGGTTGATAAAAAAATTAAAAAATATAGTGAACTTAAAAGTTTAATGGAAGAGAAAGAGTATAATAAAAAACAAATACCTATTGAAGAGTATTATAAAAAGGTTATGGATGCAATTACAATTAAATTAACTGGTAAGATAAGTTTAGAAACAGTAAGAAGTGTTGAAAAATTTTTAGGGTATAAATTAAACATCGATGAAAAAGAAGAACTAGTTAAAGTTTTAAGGAGAAAGAATGAAAGTAAATGATATATGGGGAATAATCGATATAGAAGATAAATATTTAAATGTTATTAATAGTAAAGAATTTATTAATATGAAAAATGTTACACAGCTTGGCTTAAATACAAATCCTAATGCTACACATACAAGATACCAACATAGTTTAGGAGTTTATTATTTAGCCTGTAAACTTATAGCTAGTTGTAAAAATAAACTAAACGGTATTATAAAAATTAATAAAGAAGATGAAGAAAGTATAAAACTTATGGCACTTACTCATGATATAGGACATGGCCCATTTTCTCATGTTATGGAAGAATATTTACCTGGTACTCATGAAAACAATACAATTCATTTATTAGAAGGTAATACTGAAATACATAAACAAATAATAAATTCTTTTGGTGAAAATGTACTTGATAAAACAATTAAGCTAATTAAAAAAGAAAATATAGAAGAAAATAGTCTGTTATTCATAGTTAGTAAATTACTAAGTGGTGGCATAGATATAGACAGAATAGATTACATATATAGAGATTCTAGGCATATATTAAATGAAACTAATGATTTTTCTAATTTATTAAATGAAATAAGTTTAGAATGTGTAAATAATAAATTAGAAATAGTTTTTAATAATGATTCTATTTATAAAATAGTAAATTATTTTAATAAAAGATTTGAGTTATATGATAAAATCTATTTAGATAAAAAATCTTTAATATTAGAAAAAGTATTAGGCTTGTTTTTAAAACTTACTAATACTAATGTTAATTGGAATACTAAAGAATCAGAACTTAAATATTTGTTTGAAAAATATTCTAAAAGTAAAGATATAATTATAAGTAGATATTCTAAATTATTGATAAACAGAGATATAGATAATAGTATTTTGTTTAAAGAATTTAATAACCAGGAGTCATTAATTTTATTTAAAGATAAACTCTTTAGAAAATATCCAATACTTAAAGAATATAGTGACTACATATTTATTTCATCATCTTTAATAAATATTTATAATAAAAATAAAAAAATATATATAAATAAGAATGGTATTATAGATGAATTATCCAATGTTAGCGATATGATTAATTCTAATTTAAAGAGTGAAAGATATATTATTGGAATCGATTTATATGTACTTAGAAATATATTTAATTTAGATTTAAATGGAATAGAGAGTTATTTTAAAAATGAAGTAGAAATAGAAAAGAAATATGTTTTTAATAGTAATTCTTCTAATCCGACTGAAGAATTTAAATTAATTAAAGATAAATTAAAGTTAAGTAATTCTAAGTATTTAATTAATAGTGATATATATTATGATAATGATGATATATTAAAAAATATGAATATTAATGTTAGAAGAAGAGAAGTCGACGAAAAAGTTGAATATACTATTAAAAGAATTATAAATGATCAAAGTAGTGTATTAAAAAGATATGAATTTAATTTTAATTCTTTGTATGAAGTTATATTATTTCTTAATAAAGAATGGAATATAAACATTAGTAAATTACAAGAAAAGTTAAAATTAGTTACTAAAAGGTGTTTATATAATTTAGACATTTATAATGGAAAATATGAATTTGTATTTGATAAGACTATTCCATATATTGATGGAATAAAATATGATCCAGAATATATGATTGAATGTGAACTATTAAGTGGTAATTCATCTGGTTTGTATTTTATAAATAAAGAATTATTAGAATTTAATTTTATAGATGGTACTAATAAATCTAAAAAAGATATTGCGTTTAATAAATATCATAAAGTATTAAGTTTACATAAATAATATTAAATTAATTGTAAACTATTGACAAAGTATTAAATTTCTTTTATTTTAGTTATTGAGAGAACTTAAGCATTAAAATATATAGTTATCTAAAGGAGAGTTTAATGAAAAATTTAGTAATAGTAGAAAGCCCTAGTAAGAGTAAGACTATTGAAAAATATTTAGGAAAAGATTATAAAGTTACTTCTAGTAAGGGACATATTAGAGATTTAACTACAACTGGTAAATATGGATTAGGAGTAGATTTAGAAAATCATTATAAACCTAGTTATAAGGTTATAAGTGGTAAAGGAAAATTAGTAAAAGAGCTAAAAAAAGAAATAAGTAATAGTGATTATGTTATACTAGCAACCGACCCTGACCGCGAGGGAGAAGCAATAAGTTGGCATTTAAAAGATGCTTTAGGTATTGATAAAAACTATGGTAGAGTAGTGTTTAATGAAATAACAGAAAATGCTATTAAAGAAGCATTTAAAGAACCAAGAGATATCGATATGGATTTAGTACATAGTCAAGAAGCAAGAAGAATATTAGATAGAATTATTGGTTTTAGATTAAGTAAACTTATGCAAAATAAGACTGAAGGTAAAAGTGCTGGACGTGTTCAAAGTGTTGCTTTAAAATTAATTGTAGATAGAGAAAGAGAAATTGAAGCTTTTAATAGTGAAGAGTATTTTACTATAGAAGCAGAATTTAATGATTTTAAAGCAAGTTTATCTAAATATAAAGATAAAAAGATTGAGATTAAATCAAATGTTGAAGCAGATAATATATTAAATTCTTTATCTAATGCATTTACAATAGAAAGTGTAGAAAGTAAAGAAAAATCTAAGAAAAGTAAACCTGTATTTACCACAAGTACTTTAACACAAATGGCAAGTATTAAATTAGGCTTTAGTGCATCTAAAACTATGAAATTAGCACAAGGATTATATGAAGGTAAAAATATTGGTAATGAAACTGTAGGTTTAATTTCATATATGAGAACTGATAGTATAAGATTAAGTGATGTGTTTGTAAGTGATGCTAAGAAATTTATTACTAATAATTATGGTAAACAATATGTAGGAAATGTAAAAGTTACTAAAAATAAAGAAAATGTACAAGATGCTCATGAAGGTATAAGACCTACTAGTTTAAATAGAACGCCAGAAAGTATGAAACTTCATTTAACTAGTGATGAATATAAATTATATAATTTAATTTATATAAGGGCATTATCTAGTTTAATGGCAGATGCTAAAGTACTTGCGACTACAGTTACATTAGATAATAATGATTATAAATTCACAGCTAGTGGGCAAGCTCAAGTATTTGATGGATATTTAAAGATTTATAAAGAGTTTGAAAAATCAGAAGATAAAGTATTACCTGACTTTAGTTCTTATAAATCAAATATATTAGTAAGTAAAGATATTCATAAAACAAGTCACTTTACTGAACCACCTGCTAGATTTACGGAAGATAAATTAATTAAAGAATTAGAAAGTTTAGGTATAGGTAGACCAAGTACTTATGTTAAAATAATTGAAGTATTAAAAGAAAGAAAGTATATAAGTGTTGTTGATAAGAAGTTTGAACCTACTACAGTTGGTATTCAAGTCACTGATAAATTACAAGAGTTCTTTTCTAGTATTATAAATGTTAAATATACTAGTGATATGGAAACTGATTTAGACTATGTTGCTGAAGGTAAAATGGTTTGGTATGATTTAATAGATAAATTTTATAAAGATTTTGAACCACTTTTAGAAACAGCATTTAAAAATATGGAAAAGGAAGCCCCAGAAGAAACTGGAGAAATGTGTCCAGAGTGTGGTAAACCACTTGTTTATAGATATGGAAAGTATGGTAAATTTGTGGCATGTTCTGGATATCCTGAATGTAAGTATGTACCTAAAGTAGAAAAAGAAGTAAATGTTATTTGTAAGTGTCCTTTATGTGAAGGAGATATAGTTGTTAAAAAGACTAAAAGAGGTAAAGATTTTTATGGATGTAGTAATTATCCAAAATGTAAAAATGCCTTTTGGGATAAACCTACTGGAGAAATGTGTCCAGAGTGTGGAAACTTACTTGTAGAAAAGAAAGGCGAAAAGTTCTGTCCTAATTGTAAAAAATAAACTTATGTGATAGAATTAACCTAAGGGAGGTAAAGTTATGTTAAATAAAAATGGATGGGGTATTGTAGAAGCAATATTGTTCTTATTAGTATTTGTTGTATGTTTATTATTTAGTTTTTGGGGATTAAGAAAATTAGGATTAGTAGATGAGAACTGGCAATTTTATCCTAGTTCAATTACAAAAGACGATAATGGTAAAAACAATAATAAAGATAATAAAACAGAGGAACCTAAAAAAGAATTTAAATATAGTGATTTAGAAAATGATATGGTAACTGCTACAAAAAAATATATTAATGATTTTTACAATAATGAATTAGGTCTAGATACTTTAAATATAAGAGTTAGTCAATTAAAAGATAATGGTTATTTAAAGAAATTAAAAGATAACAATAATAAAGATTGCTCTGGATATGTTGCTGTATATAAAGAAAATGAAGAAGCTATATATAAGCCTTATTTAAAATGCAAAAAATATGAAACAAGTGGCTACGAAGAAAGAAAAGATGATTAATGAATAATAAAACTATTGTAATATGGGTGTCTTTAATAGTACTTTTAACTTTAGGTATAGGAATAATTGGAATTACCAAACAAGATGAATTAAAATATATTGAGGCTAAAAATGAATTAAAAAAAGCAACAAAAGAATATATAAAAGATAACAAAATTAATTCCTTTCCAATAACTATAACTAGCGAAACTTTAGAAGAAAAAGATTACATTAAAGAAATTAAAATTGATAAAAATATTTGTGCAGCTGATATAACTGTAACTAAAAAATTTGTATTCAGTAAGTATAAAATAAAATTTACATGTATAAATTCACAAAAGTAGTTGAAAGCAACTGCTTTTTTTGATAGAATTGAATTGTAAAAAATAAAGGAGTAAACGAAACTATGAAAGAACTAATTCTCTTTGAATCAAGTACCAAACTTGGTACGAATTTCAGGGGGTTATTACTAACTAACTCTCATAGTTTTTGTTTTACATTAAATTCATAGGCACAAGTCTATGGCTTTTAGTGCTAGAAGAAAGGAAGAAAAAAGATGATAAAAGGTAAAAAACAAATACTACTCTTATCAATATTAGGAGTTACAACATTATTAGTTGCTATAATAGGTGCTACTTATGCATATTTTACAACTAGTATGACAGGAAGAAATGGAACTATAAATACAACTACAGCGAAAATAGGAGCAGCAAGTTTTACAGCAGAAAGTGTAAGTGTAGATAAAGTACTACCAGGATGGACAAGTGGAGAAAAGAATGTAACAGTAACATTAGAGCCATCAGATTATGATGTTAAGTATACCTGTACATTAAAAATGACAGCCAATCCATTAACAGACTTAACATTAACAGTCCAAGGAACTAATGCTTTAACAAGCGTTAATGGAAAACTAAAAAGTGGAGCTTCTGATACAATAATCGCAAGTGGAACATTAAAGGCAAGTCAAACAAAACAAAGTGTTAGTATGACTTATACATTAAGTTTTCCAGAAACAGGAGTAGATCAAAATACACAACAAGGAAAAACAATCACAGGATTAGTGACATGTTCTACAGAAGGACAAACAATATACTATAATTCAGAGAATCCAAATGGAACAACGACAAAACCAACAGGAACAAATAGTATATCTTTACAAGAAGCAATACTAAGAGATAATCCTACAATAAGTGAAAGAACTAATTTTTCAACAGCATTCACTGAAGAAACCACAGGAACAATATATCAAACAAATAAAACAGAAGATGGAAGTACAGTATATTATTATGCTGGTAATACAACAAACAACTGGGTGAAGTTTGGAAAATATGATGAACACGACCTTTCATCTGATGATAAACTTTATTATCGAGGTGAAGATATATATTGGAGAATCATAAGAACAAATGAAGATGGAAGTATTAGGCTTTTATATGCCGGAAATAGTCCGGAATCAACGACTCCTTATATAGCAGCATATCTTGGTGATGCAACTAGTGACGCATTTGGTCATTCTGGTTCTTATAGTGAAGATATTTTGGATGAAAATGCTATGAATGCTAGGCTGTATGTAGGATATATGTATGGAACAACTGGAACACTTGAAAATAATAGAACAAATGAGAATTCTAGTTTAATCAAAAAATCTTTAGATGATTGGTTTGCAGTAGAATTAATGCGTCGAAGAAGTGAGATTAATAATAAAACTTATAGTACTTGGGTGAGTGAAGATGCAATTTATTGTAACGATAGAAGTATAGCAGATGAATATGATGAAATAACAGAATATGGTCCAAGTCATAGAGGAGATAATCCATCATATAAATGTGGAGCGAATACAAGTAATGGTTTATTTGAAAGTACTCAATCAATATCTGATAAGTTTAATTCAAGTGGAAATAATGGAGGTAATGGTAAATTAAAACATTATGCAGATAGCACATATTCAACTCCACTTGCACTTATGACTGCAGATGAAGCTATATTTGCTGGTATAAGCGCTGATTCTGGTGAAAATGTTTGGATTAATAAAAATAGTAGTTCATCAATAAATATAGACTTTGCGACAATGTCTCCAGATTTTTCTGATGATTCATATCCTCTCATTTATGTAATAAATTATAGTGGAGAATTAACTAGTCGTGTTTCAGATTCTGATATTAAAGTACGACCAGTATTAAGTTTAAAATCATGCGTAAATGTAACTGGAACAGGAACACCAGATGATCCGTATGTAGTCGATTATGACAATAGTTGCAGTTAAGAAAGAATTTATCTTTCTTTTTTTGTATGTGTATTGTATAATTAAAGTGCATTAAAAATCATTTTAAATCTTCTAAGGAAAAATATGAAATATAGAGATAAGCTAAACGAAGATAAACCAAGAGAAAAGTTAAAAATAAATGGTGTAGAAAACTTAAGTGATTCTGAATTACTTAGCATACTTTTAAGAACTGGAAATAAAGAAAATTCTGTTGAAGAATTATCTAATAATATTATTAAGAGTATTAGTGGTATTTCTAATCTGAAAAATGTAGGTCTAAATACTTTGACAAATATTAAAGGAATAAAACTTTCTAAGGCTAGTATAATACTTGCTAGTGTTGAATTAGGAAAAAGAGTATTTAAACAAGAAAACTTTGTTAAATTAAATAATTCAATGCAAATATATAATGCTTTTAGACATGAATTCATAGGCTTAAAGCAAGAAAGGATGTATATATTATTATTTGATAGAAAGATGAATTTAATATTAAAGAAAGAGATAGGAAAAGGAACTATAAGTGAGGTTTCTACAGGACCCAGAGAAGTATTTAAAGAGGCAATTAAAGAAAGTGCATCTTTTATAATATTAATGCATAATCACCCATCTGGGGATACTACACCTAGCAAGGAAGATATTGAATTAACTAATAATATGATAAAAACAGGTAAGATAGTTGGCATAGATGTTGTGGATCATATAATTATAAGTGAAAATAGTTATTATAGTTTTTATGAAAATAGTCTTAATGTTAATACTAATTCATAAAATATAGTGGTGAACAGTATGACTAAGAAAGATGAATTTAAAATATTTGCCAGTAAAAATAAATATTTAGCAAATGCAGTTAACAGTGGAAAAACTACATGGCAGAAATTATTTGAAATGTTTGATATTTATGGAGAAGAAAGTGATATATGGAACTCTTTTAAAATTTTTAAAGAAGTAAAAGAAGAAAAGAATCTTTCAAGTACAGTAAAAAATGTAATTGATAATATTAAAAAAATAGATGTCGACAAACTTGAAGAAAATATAGGTTCTTTGCAAAAGGCTTTAGGTTTTTTAGAAGAAATAGTTGTTACAAAAGATAGTAAAAAAGAGGATAAACCTAAGAAAGAAAAAAAGAAAAGTATAAATGATATAGAAAGGTTTTTTGATGATTAATGAGATATGAAATTAGAGAAAAATTATATAGTGATCCAATGAATATTAAATATATAAGAGAAAATTCAGTTTGGTATAAAAAACTGAATCGTGGTACTCCAATAGAAGAAATGATTAATGAGATGAAAGAAAGATATGGTATGAGGTTTAAAGATAAGATTGATAAGATTGGTACTGGAATGGATTTGATAAATGCATTTATGAATGTTACAAAAGATTAAATGTAAAAAAATAAAAAATTCGTTTAAATAATTGACTTAAAGTGTTAGCTTTGTTATAATGAAACTATGGTAAGAAAATAAAGATATATAATTCCAAGTGTATCTTTAAACTAAGAGGAGAGGATGATTGGAAATGAAAAAACTAAATAAAAAAGGTTTTACTTTAGTTGAATTATTGGCAGTTATAGCAATACTTGCAATCTTAATGTTATTGGTAACTCCAAATATTTTAAGATTATTTACGGAAGGAAGAAAAAATTCATTTGCGACTCAAGTTCAAAGTGTATGGAAAGCAGCTGAAACTAAGTATATAAGTGACGCATTAACTAATGATTCACCTGGGCCTTACTGTTATGTTGGTGACAATCTTAATTCTGATTCTAAAAATGAGTGGGCTACTGCAAGTGGAAATGCAACATTAAACATTAGTGATAATAAATCATTAGCGTATTATGTTGAATTTGATGAAGAAGGAAAAATAATCACTTTAATTGTTACGAATGGAACTTATTATTATTCAATGCCGGAGAAAGATAAAGATGGAAAAGTCACAAAAACACCTTCAATTGATGTTGATTTAAAAAA
The DNA here is from genome assembly GCA_934096075.1 of uncultured Bacilli bacterium. Taxonomy (GTDB): domain Bacteria; phylum Bacillota_I; class Bacilli_A; order RF39; family UBA660; genus CAKOLN01. Next base: position 6,849 of record CAKOLN010000015.1, on the reverse strand, counting down.
GGATGTACATGACTATACTGATGGTGACAAATTTGAATGCAGTGCAAGTACAGGAAGTGGAAAATACACTCCATACTCATCAGGTTCTGATAGTCAATAGTAATAATTATTAGAAAGAAGAGAAATCTTCTTTTTTTCTTTGTTCGCTTTTCTTAATAATATAAATGATATATAATATTATTAAGGAGAAGAAAATATGAATTACATACCATTAAGCATTAAAACTAATTATGAATTATTAAGTAGTCTTATTAAAATAGATGATTTGTGTTTATTTGCAAATGAAAATGATATTAATGCTCTTGGAGTAACAGATACTAATATGTTTAGTGTTATGGAATTTGTAAATACTTGTAAAAAATATAATATTAAACCTATAATAGGAATACCTGTTAAAATAAATGATTTAGATATGCTTTTATATGCTATAAATTATGATGGATATGTTAATTTGTTAAATATAGTTAGTATTAAAAATATTCGTGGGTTAACAATTAATGATTTAATAGAACATAAATCTGATTTAATTTGTGTTACTAATGATTATAAAAAATATTTGAATTATAAAGAAATTTACGATATCGTTTATATTAGTTATAAAAATATTGATGAAAAGAAAAATGCATCATTATACACCGATAAAATCGTTTATATTAATGAAACATATTATTTGAAAGATATTGACAAAGAATATTTGAAATATTTGGTAATGATTAGAGATAATAAAACAGTTGAAAATTTATCAGACTATGAATTTAATAACGAAATGGATAAAAATATTGATGAATCCGATTCGAAAACTACATTTGAATTTGCTAATTTAATAAATATTGATTTTCCTGAATTTAAATTTAAACTTCCTAAATATTCTGAAAATAGTATAGATTTATTAAAAAAACTTTCTTATAAAGGGTTAAATAAAAGACTGAATAATAATATTAATGAAGAATATGAAAAAAGATTAGCTAAAGAATTAGATGTTATAGTTAATATGAATTTTGCTGATTACTTTTTAATTGTTTATGACTTCATTTTGTACGCCAAAAAAAATGGTATTGTAGTTGGTCCTGGCCGTGGCAGTGCGGCTGGAAGTTTAGTGAGTTATTCATTAGGCATAACTGAAATTGATCCTCTTAAATATAATTTGAGTTTTGAAAGATTTTTAAATAAAGATAGGGTAACTATGCCAGATATTGATACTGATATAGAATATCTTAGAAGAGATGAAGTAGTTGAATATGTCAAAAATAAATATGGTAGAGATAAAGTAGCTAATATTATAACATTTGGAACACTTTTACCAAAACAAGTTATACGTGATGTGGGAAGAGTTTTGAAAATATCTAATATTGATATTGAAAAATTGATTAAATGTATCAGTGATAAAGATACTTTTAAAGAATTATATCAAAATAATGTGTTTATGAATATCGTTAATTCAGATATTGAATTAAAAAAATTAGTTCAAATATGTAGTAAACTAGAAGGGCTTAAAAGGCATACTAGTATACATGCTGCGGGGGTTGTTATAAGTGATGAACCTTTAATGAATAAAGTTCCTTTATATGTGAGTTCTGATCAAATATTAACAGGATATACTATGGAATATTTAGAAAGTCTTGGATTAATTAAGATGGATTTTTTAGCATTAAAGAATTTAACAATTATTGATACAATAGTGAAACAAGTAAATGAAAATAATAAATTATATATTGATATTAATAAAGTACCTTTAGATGATTACAAAACTTTAAAAATATTTTATAATGTGGATACCACAGGTATATTTCAGTTTGAAAGTGAAGGGATGAAAAGCTTTCTTAAAGTATTAAAAGTGAAAAATTTTAGTGATTTAATACTTGCGATTGCAATGTATAGACCAGGTTCTAGAGATAATATACCAGAGTTAATAAAAGCAAGAGAAGGAAAAACAAAAGTTAATTATATTTTGCCTGAATTAGAGGATATTTTAAAAGACACATACGGAATAATAGTATATCAAGAACAAATAATTGAAATTCTAAAAAGAATTGGAGGATTCACTTATAGTAAAGCTGATATCATTAGACGTGCGATGAGCAAAAAGAAAGAAAGTGTTATTTTAGAATATAAAGATGAATTTATTGCTGGAGCAGTAAAAAATGGGTATGATAAAAATATAGCAATCAATATATATGATTTGGTACTTAAATTTGCTAACTATGGGTTTAATAAAAGTCATTCTGTAGCTTATGCTTTAGTTGCGTATGAACTTGCTTTTCTAAAAGCACACTTTCGAGAATATTTTATGATGACTCTTTTAAATATGGTTATTGGAAGTACTGTTAAAACGAAAGAATATATTGATGAAGCAAAGCTAAATGGATTAGATATAAAAACCATTGATATAAATATTAGTACTAATAAGTATACTCTATATAATAAAGAAATATATTTACCGTTAACTATTATTAAAAATGTAGGAAGTGAAGCTGTAAATATGATATTAGAAGTTAGAAAAGAAAATATATTTTTAGATTATTATGATTTTATAAAAAGAATATATTCAAATAAGGTTAATACAAAAACGATTGAAAGTTTAATTCTATCTGGAGCTTTAGATAGTTTCGGACTTAATAGAAAAACGATGATAAATAATTTAAAAAATATAATAAATTATTCAGAATTATGTAAAACGATAGATGATTCACTTGTTTTGAAACCTGAAATTGTGTTATATGACGAATATTCTAATGCAGAAATAATAAAATATGAATATGATTTATTTGGATTTTATGTTAAAAATCATCCTGTGACAAAATATAAAAGAGATAATACTTGTTTATTAAATAACATCAATTTATATTTTGATAAAAATATTACTGTTATTGCATTGATTGATAATATAAAAGAAATAACTACTAAAAATAACGAAAAAATGGCTTTTATTAATATAAGTGATGAATATGCTAAAACAACTTTAATATTATTTCCACTATTATATAAGCAAAATCTTTTTTTGAAAAAAGGTGATATTATAAAAGTTATCGGAAAAGTAGAAAAAAGAATGAGTGATTTACAATTAGTGGGAAAAAAGGTAGAAAAATTATGAAATTTGAAAAAAATTTCATTTTTTTATAGATTCAAAATTTAATGTTGAATAGTCAATTTTTTTAAAAATATATACAAATGTTAATTTTGTTTTAAAAAAAGCTAGTTAAAATTAATAATTGAATGGTCAATTCTTAATTTTGAACTTAATTGACAACGGATTAAAAGTATGATAATTTTGAAATGAAAGGAGGAAAAAATGTCTAAATTATATGAATTCTTTTATATGAATAAAAAGAAAATTATCATTTCAGTAATTTGTTTATTTGTTATTGTGATAGGACTTATGAGTTTTTATTTTATTAATTATAAATATAATAATCATGTAAAAAAAGAAATAATTAGTGAAGAAATAGTTAAACATAATAAACCACAAGAAACTAAGAATGATGAAATAGAAACTATAGCTAATGAAAGCAGCAATAATATATTTGTTGACATTAAAGGTGAAGTGATTAACCCAGGTGTATATGAATTATTAAATGATTCAAGAGTAATTGATGCAATAAATGCAGCTGGAGGATTTACTAATGATTCTTATACAAGATATTTAAATCTAAGTAAAAAGCTAGAAGACGAAAATGTTATTATAGTAAATAGTATTACTGAAATAGAAGAAATAAAGTCAAGAAAAAATCAAGAAATAATAAAAGAAACTGATAATACTATAACAATTAAAAGCGAAGAAATTATAACTAATGATTTTCAAGAACCAAAAGTAGAAGAAAATGATAATAATTCTAAAGAAACAAAAGAAGAGTTGAACTTGGTTGTGAATATTAATACTGCTACAATAGAAGAATTAAGCAAAATAAACGGTATAGGAGAATCAACAGCTAAAAAAATTATTGAATATAGAGAAGAAAATGGTAAGTTTGAAAGTATTGAAGATATTAAGAAAGTAAAAGGCATCGGAGATAAGAAATATGATCAAATTAAGGAATATATTACTGTCAAATAAACTGTATTTAACTCTAATTATATTAATTTTAATTTACTCTCTAACAATAACTACTTTTATTAAACATAAAAGTAGTTATTCATTAAATGAAACAAAATTTAAATTAAAAATTATTGAATATAAAATAGATGGAAATAAATTATCACTAACATTGTCAGGTAAAGAAAATTTAGTTGGAACTTATTACATAAAAACAGAAGAAGAAAAAGATTATTTAACAAATAACTTACACATAGGAGAAATAATTAATTTAGAAGGAAATCTAAAAGAACCATCAAACAATACCGTTCCATACTTATTTAATTACAAAAAATATTTATATAATAAAAAAATTTATTATATATTAAATATTTCTAAAATAGAAAAAAATAATGTAGATATAAATGTATTTTATAAAATAAAAGATTATATGTATAAACGTGCAGATAAATTAGAAGATAACGATTATGTATATGCATTCTTATTAGGCAAAACTTATAATATAGAAACTAATGTAGTAGAAAGTTATAGAAACAATGGAATAAGTCATTTATTTGCACTATCGGGTTTACATGTTTCAATATTCAGTTTATTTATTATGAAAACATTAAAAAAATTAAAAATAAATGAACTAAAAAGATACATTATAACTTTCTTATTCTTACTTTTATTTTCATTTATAAGTGGTTTTAGTCCATCTATATTAAGAGCTAGTTTATTATTCTTTTTACTAGGCTTAAATAAAGTGTTTTATCTAAATATTAAAACAGAAAATATTATGTATTTAGTATTATTTATATTACTTTTAATTAATCCTTATAACTTATACAACTTAAGTTTTATTCTTTCATTTACTACTACATATTTTTTAATAGTATCAACTGATTTAATAAATGAAAAGAATTATTTTAAAGGATTATTTAAAACAAGTTTGCTGTCATTTATATGTAATTTAATATTATCAATCTATTACTTTGGTTACATTAATCCCTTTGGAATATTACTTAATATGATATTTGTTCCATTAGTAACCTATATAATATTTCCATTAACTATAATAACTTATATTTTACCTATACTTATACCTATATTAAAAATATTTACTAATATTATGGAATTTTTATCCATAAAATTATCTTTATTATCTATAAAAATTTATTTTCCTAAAATATCAATTATTATTGTTTTTATCTATTACATACTATTACTTATTTCAATTAAGAAACATACTAAAAAATTAATACCGATACTAATTTTTTTAATTATTTATATTTATATAAAACCATATTTTTCTAGTAATGCTTATATTTATTACTTAGATGTTGGACAAGGCGATTCAACTTTAATTGTAATGCCACATTTAAGTAAAACAATTTTAATTGATACTGGTGGAAAAATTAATTATAAAACACCAGATTGGAAAAAGCAAAAAAAGAAATATTCTATTGCCAAAGATAGCATAATTCCATTTATGAGAAAATTAGGTGTAAATAAGTTGGACTTCTTAATACTTACACATGGAGATGCAGATCATATGGGAGAATCAATTAATTTGGTAGAAAATTTTAATGTAGAGAAAGTCATTTTTAATTGTGGAGAGTTTAATGGCTTAGAAAATGAATTAATCAAAGTATTAGATAAAAAGAAAATTAATTATTATTCATGTATTAAAGAATTAAATATAGATAGTAACAAACTATATTTCTTACAAACAAAAAAATACAATAATGAAAATGATAATAGTAGTGTTGTTTATACTGAACTTAATGGTTATAAGTTTTTATTTATGGGGGATGCCGGAATAGAGAAAGAAAAAGATATTTTAGATAAATATAATATAGGTGATATAGATGTATTAAAAGTAGGACATCATGGAAGTAAAACAAGTAATAGTAAAGAATTTATTAATGAAATTAATCATAAATATTCGATTATAAGTGTTGGCAAAAACAATAGGTATGGTCATCCGAATAAAGAAGTATTGAATAATCTAAATAATTCAAAAATATATAGAACAGATCAAGATGGAAGTATAATGTTTAAAATCAAAAATAATAAATTAAAAATTGAGACATGTAGTCCATAGGAAGGAAGATGATAAAATGAATGAAATTAAAGAATATACAGCAAAATTATTTGAAGATATAAAACATATAGATGAATTTGGTAATGAATATTGGTTAGCAAGAGAATTAAAAAATGTTTTAGAATATAATCAATGGAGAAGTATAAATGATTTAATAGAAAGAGCTAAAGTAGCTTGTAAAGAAAGCAAGTATAATGTAGATGACCATTTTGCGTTGCACCACAAAATGGTTGGTATAGGTTCTAAAACTCAAAGAAAAGTTATAGATTATAAACTATCTAGATATGCTTGTTATTTAATTGTAATGAATGGTAATCCTAAAAAGGAAATAATAACTCTAGGTCAAACTTACTTTGCAATACATTCTAGAAAGCAAGAGTTAAATAAAGAAGGTTATAAATTATATCATTTTTCCACGCAGGAAAAATGATTGAAACTACCAAAAATACGAAAGGAGATATAAATGAAAGAATTAGTAAATATAGATATAACAATTTTTGAAAATATTAAACATATAGATGAATACGAAAATGAATATTGGTATGCTAGGGAACTTTCAAAAGTTTTAGAATATAAAGAGTGGAGAAATTTCTTAAAGGCTTTAAATAAAACAAAAGAGGCTTGTAAAAATTCTGGTTTTAATATAGATGAACATTTCCTAAATTACAAGTAGAAACTGGAATTTTGATAGAAAAAGTGTAAAGCCGTGCTATAATAAAGGTGTCAATTGAGT
>CAKOLN010000014.1 GCA_934096075.1 uncultured Bacilli bacterium | reverse complement strand
CAAAAAAACTAACTATTTCTAGTTAGCATTTATTACTCTCAGAAGTTAATTTCCGAGTTTCCTATCAATCTGGAGCAAGTGATGGGAATCGAACCCACGTCTCAGCCTTGGCAAGGCCACGTACTAGCCGTTGTACTACACCTGCGTGATTAGACGCCTTAATAAAGACGCATAAATAATATACCATAATTAAATATAGAAATCAATCCCAAATTTATCTAAAATTTCTTTTCTTTCTGGAATACTTGATATTCCTTTTTTACATAATTTCATATATACCTTAATTTCTTTATTACTCATACCGCACTTCTTAAGACAAGATAAACTTTTAATCCAACCAATATTTTTCTCATCAAATATTCTATAGTTATTCCTATCTCTTTTAACATCAGGTATTAATCCTTCATTAGAATAATATTTTAAAGTATCATATGATAAACCTGTTATTTCACTTACTTCTTTCATACTATAAAATTTTTCCATAAATTCTCTCCAATTTTTAAAAAAAACTACTGTTCGAGAGCAACTATCGACATTTATAAATATAATGTAGACTAAAGAATTAGTCAAGAAAGGGTGATATAATAAAAAGAAAATATTTTTAATTTTAGTATTAGTATTTTTACTAGGATGTGGACTATATTACTTTTTAAGAAGTAATAAGAAAGAAAATAATGAAGAAAAAAAGAAAGTAAAGTTTTAGTAGTATACTATTCAGCACAGGGGCATACTGATAATGTATCAAAAAAAAATTGCAACTAATTTAAATGCTGATGTATTTTAAATTAAACCAAAAGATGAATATACTAGTGATGATTTAAATTACTCTAAAAAAATTCTAGAGTTAGCAAAGAACATGATGATGAAACATTAAGAATTATTTCACTAGTTAGTACATCAGTAGATAACTTTGTTAAAGAAAATGACTTTACTAATAAAAAGTTATTCCTTTCTGTACTTATGCATCAAGTGGTTTAGGTAATAGTGGTAAAAATCTTGAAAATATGGTTAATGGTGGTACTTGGTTAGATGGGCATAGATTTAGTTCAAGTGCATTTAATAGTTTAGAGCATCTAAAAAATTTATATCCAAATTTAAACTTTGTAGATGCAAAGAAATAAAACACAGTAAATGAAAGTGATTTAACTGAATGGAAAGATTAGTTTAAACTAATCTTTTACTTTATCTAAATCAATGATATAATGTCATTAAAAGAGGTAGAAATTATGTATACAATAAAAGATTATTTATATTATTATAAAGATATTGACACAAACGAAGTACATTGGAATCAAATAGATAACTTATTATGTTCTATATTAGTTTATCTTCCAATTGATACATTCAAAACAAAAAAATCATTAAAAGAATTTATAGAATATTCTAATCAATTTAAGAATCGAATTAACCAAGGAATGATGAGTAAAAAATCGTTTGAATTACTTTCATTATTAACTAACTCTAAAAGATATTCATCACTTTATATATTAAATTTTATAAATCTAGAAGATGAAAATACTCAATTTGGAGCATGTAAGTTTAAAATTAAAGATGAAACAACTATCTCATTTAAAGGTACTAATGGTTCATCAATCGGATGGATTGAAAATTTAAGATTAGGATACACTTATCCAACATATACTCAAACACTAGCGATAAAATATTTGAAAGAAAACATATCACTAAACGATAACAAGATATATGTATCTGGACATAGTAAAGGTGGCAATCTAGCTATGACAAGTGTTATGGAATTACCATTAAAACAACAAAAGAAAATAAAAAATATATACAATTTTGATGGTCCGGGATTTCTAACAAATGAATTCAATTCAATAAAATTTAAGAGAATAGAAAATAAACTTGTCAATTTAGTACCCACTGGTTCAGTGATAGGAGTAATATTAAATAATGATAACTATAAGGTGGTAAAAAGTGTAGAATTAGGTGTATATGAACATTATCCTACATCTTGGTGTATATTTGGTGAAAATTTTATTGAAGGAAAATTATCTGGCGTAAGTAAAAAACTTCATATTAATACGACTATTGGTTTGGAAAGTTTAGATAAAGAACAAGTATCAAATGCTGTTGAGCAACTAGTTAAGTTAGTTCTTGATAATAAAGATAACATTCATTCCGTAAATGATGTAATAAAGATAATAAAAAATATTCAAAATATAGATTCTAATATACAAAAATACTTTATAAAATTAATAGAAACTGTAATTACATTTAAATCAAAAGAAATATTATAAAATTAGGTTAAGTATGTTAGAGTGTGTAAAAATAGAATTGTTGGAAAACAGTTCTCTTTTTAATGTATTTCTTTACATATACCTTCTTGTGGTTCATAAAAACAGTGATTTTTGTATCTTCCTTCATATGATTGATTGTACCAAGTTTTTTTACATGACTCACCAGTTTTTGGAGCGTAGAACCATAGTGCATTAGTTGCTGGATGATAATATTCACCTTTAAGTACTCGTTTTGCTAAATCTTTTTCTCTAGTTGTTGACTTCGAAAAAAACAAATTACTTTTAGTACCAGAAAATTGATTTTTTTGATATATAACATCATATATTGTTCTTACATCTTTAAAATCTAAACAATCCGCAATAGCACGATTAACAATGACATTTCCAACCATAAGCATGCCAAGTTCACCTTCAGCTAGAGCTTCTGCGCGCATAAGTCTTGCACATAAATCTAATTCTTTGTCTGAATAATTTATTAACATAATTATACCTCATTTAATTATATGTTATTTTTTATATAAATTTACTCATAAATCTTATGGTGATAAGCATAATAATAAATGGTGAATGTTATGAATATAAAAAAAGTTAAAGTTATATCTGTATTTGGAGTGTTTTTAATATCATTTTTATGTCATTTTGCGTATGAATGGTTTCCAAATGTTGTATTTTCAATAATATTTCCTGTAAATGAAAGTATATGGGAACATATGAAAATTATAGTTACTTCTTATCTTTTATATGGAATTATTGATTATTTGTTATTAAGTAAAAATGGTATTATAAGAAATAATTTTTTATTTCAGTTAGCTTTTGTACCTATTTTAGGTGTTCTTTTTTATCTTATAATTTATTTGCCTATATATAGTTTAATTGGAGAAAATATGGTGGTGTCAATTGGACTATTATTTTTAATTTATATTTTTATGGCAATAATTAGTTATTACTTTTTAATGGAAGAAAGTAATAAAGTACTTAAAATAGTTAGTATTCCACTTATAATTATTGTTTATGTTTTATTTACTTATTTAACTTATAAACCACCTAAGAATTATATTTTTTATGATACAGTTAAAGAAGAATATGGTATACCTAAGTAATTTACATTAGTTTACATGTTATTTTGAATTAAGTATTGTTAAGAGTGAAAAGTGTGTTAAACTAATAATAGGAGGGAGAATGAAAAATATAAGATTTGTACAATATGGTTGTGGTAAGATGAGCGAATATACTATGAGATATGCTATAGAAAATGGTATGACCTTAGTTGGCGCTTATGATATAAATCCCGAGATAGTCGGGAAAGATGCTTCCGTAGTAACCAAGGGAGAATATTTAGGAGTTTCTATTAAAAATGCTAGTTTAGTAGAAGAGGATTTAAGTATTCTTAAACCAGATATATGTATTGTAACTACAATGAGTTTACTAAATGATTGTAAAGATATTTTACTTATTTGTGCTCGTTTAGGAATTAATGCTATTACGACTTGTGAAGAAGCGTTTTATCCAATGAATTCAAATCCTGTTTTGACTAATGAGATCGATACATTAGCTAAAGAAAATAATTGTACTATTACTGGAAGTGGATATCAAGATGCATTTTGGGGTAATCTAATTTCTACATTATGTGGAGCTACACATAATATTACAAAAATAAAAGGTAGTAGTAGTTACAATGTTGAGGATTATGGAATTGCACTTGCTAAAGCGCATGGGGCTGGCTTAAGTGTTAGTGATTTTGAAAAAAGTGTTGCTAGTGCTGATAATATAAGTGAAGAAGAACGTTTAGAATTAATAAATAAGGGAGAATTTCTTCCATCATATATGTGGAATGTTAATGGTTGGTTATTAGATAAGCTTGGACTTACTTTAAAAAGTCAAGTTCAAAAATGTGTACCTAAAATAGCAGAAGAAGATATTTTTTCTAGTACTTTAGGAATGACAGTTAAAAAAGGTGAATGTACGGGCATGAGTGCAGTAGTAACTACTGAAACCATGGAAGGCATTACCTTAGAAACTGAATGTATTGGTAAGGTTTATAGTAGTTCAGATTATGATAGTAATGAGTGGACTATATATGGAGATGCTGATACAACAATGGTTATTAATAGACCCTGTACAGTTGAATTAACTTGCGCGAGTATAGTTAATAGAATACCTGATGTTCTAAATAGTGAACCGGGATATGTACCTACTAGTAGAATGGGTGAATTAAAAAATTTAAGGAAGAGTTAAGACTCTTCCTTTTAAAAAATAATTAAATTTAAAAAAAATCTCATTTTTGAGATTTAATTTCAAGATGGCGCCCGTTGCAGGACTCGAACCTGCGACCTAACGGTTAACAGCCGTGCGCTCTACCGACTGAGCTAAACGGGCAATTTGCTTTGAACATTTATAATTTTATAATATATCTTATGCAAAGTCAATAGAAAAATGAAAAAAAATTAAATATGGTATATATTGCTTATTATTTAATATTATGTTAACATAAAGTTAGATTAAGGAGTGTGGTTGTGTGAAAAGAATAGGTGTAATTACTTTGGGTTTATTATGTGTTAGTATGTTTACTTTTATTATACTTTTATATAAGAAGAATAATAAATTACAAAGTGAAGTAAATGATTTAAAGAAAAATGAAAATTTAGTTATTGAAGATAATGGTTTTGTTAAAGAGTGTACTTATACAGAAACTTTTCAATTTGTGGATTATTATAATTATGATGGAATTAATAAAAGTGATGTGAATTTTTATATAATACTTGATAAATGGTTAAGTAAAGAACCTATTAAATTTGAAAGAATTAATTCAAATATATTTGATGTAGAATTTGTTAAGGGTAATAATTATGAAATAACTTACAATATTAAAGTTAGTTATGATGGAGAAACAAACTTGTTTACTGAAAATAAAGAAATAGTTAACATTAAATCTACTTTAAAAGAAGGTATGGATCAAATACAAGAAACTTGTAAGTTTTAATTAAAAAGGAGTTTTACCACATATTGGTATAAACTCCTTCTTTTTCGTATACTTCATCCATTGTATTTATAAATCCATATAAGTTATATAATTGATATCCGTTTTTTGCAAATTCTTTTATTACAACCCCGCCTACAAGACTTTCTGCTATATAGATATTTTCATCATCAATTCCTGCGATAATAGCAATGTGTCCATCTCTACCAATTAAATCTCCAACTTTGTATGAACCGTTGTAAATAAAATCTTTGGTTAATTCGTGTTTAATTCCTAAATCACCAATGTCATCGTCTCTGTATGTATCACCTGCACCTGAATCACCTACATCAAAGCCAGCATTATATAAAGTCCATGTTACAAAACCACTACAGTCCAGTCCGTTTGGATATCTTTGATAAGGAACAAAACCATATTCATCTTGATAATTCATTAGTGGACAACCCCATATAGCTGGACCTGCAAATGTAGCTTTTATTGTTGAAAATTTTTCTTCACTTAAATACATACCTCTTTTGTAGTATCTTCCTTCACCATCTACATAATTTTTTCCATCATAATTATTAAGTCTTCCGTTTTCAAAAAAATATGGTACTTTATAAGGAAATTCTAAAACTATAAATCTTGCTGTAGCCACTACAGCACCTCTTGTTTTATAACCTGCTTGATTAATTTTGTATTCTAATATTTTATCTATCATTTCTGCTTGCGTATTATTATATATTTTGCATGGTAATTTTGTTTTGTTGTTCTCTTGACTTGCCTTTTTATATAAATCAGTTACTATAACATTGACTTTTTTTTCTATATTTGAGCTAGTTTTAACAGTTATTTCTGTTTCTCCATTTCCAGTTGGAGTGACTACTCCATTTTCTACAGTTGCTATTTCAGGGTTAGTACTTTCATAACTAATTGTTTCATCTACTTCTCCGATTGACGTGATTTCACTTTTGATTGTGTATGTTTCACCAAGTGTTAGATAAATCAAATCAGTATTTAAGGTTAAATCTAGTATTTTGTTTATTTTTACATTGTTAGTTTTAAATTTTGTGATTTTATTGTGTTTATCTTTAATAAATAAGTAGTAACTTCCTGAATTTACATTGAATGTACATTTATTATCATAACTTTTAATCCATTTTGTATCTTTACTAGTTTCTTCTTTACTTTCAATCGCGCATGTGACTGGCATTTGAAATGGATTATGTATATACATTGTTATAGTTTTTGTGTTGTCTCCATTTATTTTCTCACTTATTTCAACATTTTTTATTTTTGGTGTACCAAACAATATTATAAATGTAGTTAATGTAGAAAGAAATATTAAAGGTAATAAAGATAAAATAGTTTTTTTAAGCTTACTATCTTTTAATGTTCTTTCTTTTAGTTTGTTTATAGTTTCCCTTTCTTTATCACTTAGTGGTTTAGAAGGTAATTTATCTATATTTTCATTAGGAAATGGTTCATTTAATTGTTTAATAACTGGAGATTGAGCTTCCATATTTATCTTTTTGATTTGCTTTTTTCTTTTGTTTTTTTTCTTACTCATATTATACACCTTTAATTCTAAAAATATTATATCAAACTATTATGATTTTTTGTAAATAAAATGCAAAATTATTAGGAAAATTTTAATATTTATATTATAATGTTTATAGGTGATACAATATTATGGAAAAAGATATGGAAATTGTAGATTTAGATAATAAAAAAGAAGAAAAAAGTAATATAGAAAAATTTAGTGTATTAGATACTTATGGAGAAAATTTAAAAACCAAGACTTATATAACTAATCCTGCGATTGGAAGGGAAAAGGAAATTAAAGATACTTTACTTATTTTATTAACTCCTGAAAAGAGTGCTATATTAGTTGGTAAACCTGGTATAGGTAAAACAGCAATTGTAGAAGGTATTGGTTATAGAATGCAGAGAGGTGAAGTACCTGATGCTTTAAAAAATTATGATTTAATTAAAGTTAATATTTCTAGTTTACTTGGTAATGTAGAAAATGAAAATGGTGTTGTTGAAAATAAACTTCAAATATTAGTTGAAGAATTAAAGCATAAAGAAAATATAATATTATTTATAGATGAAGTTCACTTACTTGTTAGTAGAAATACATCTAATTTAAATGTTGACTTTGCTAATATGTTAAAACCAGGACTAGATAGAGGTACTATTAAAATGATAGGTGCGACTACTACTGAAGAGTATGATGCTTATGTAATAAGAGACCGTGCATTTTTAAGAAGATTCCAAAAGGTTGATGTAGCTGAACCAACTCAAAAAGAAACTGTAGCTATATTGATGGGAACTTATCCTAAAATTGAAAAGCAAACTGGAGTACATATGCCTTATACAGATTATCAGAGAGAAAGATTATTTGAATTTTTGGTAGATTATACTAATGAATATAGAAGAATATATGAGATAGGTAATAGATATCCTGATATTGCAATAGCGCTTCTTGGTAATGCTTATAGTAATGCAGTATTTGAAAATACAGATACTTTGAATATACATCATATTTATTATGCTATTAAGAACACAAAAAGTGTTTATGATGATGCTAAAAGAAAAGGCTTAATAGAGTTTAAAGAAAAATTTAAAGATATTATTGAAGATGAAAAAGCAGTTTTAGACTGATTTTTCATTTTTTTTGAAGAAATTTTTTGGTACAAAATTAAGAATTGAAGGTACAAAAATAAAAATTGAATTATGTTTTGTACTTTTTATATATACAAATTAACATAAATTTGGCTTGAATATTAAAAATTGAATAGTCAATTTTTAATTTTGTAGTAGTTTGACAACTTGTTTAACATATGGTATGGTATTTTCGAAAGGAGATATAACTTTAATTAGTTATGTAAAATTATGAAAAGTGTTGTTGAACTTACAAATGTGAATAAAAGAATAAATGGAAAAGATATTTTATGTGATGTTAATATCAAATTAGAAAAAGGGAAAATCTATGGTTTGGTTGGTACTAATGGAAGTGGGAAAAGTACTTTAATTAAAAGTATTTTAGGTCTTTATAAAACTCAAGGAAACGTTATTATTAATGGTTATAATATTAGAAAAGATTATAAAAATATTATTGGTAAGGTAGGTGCGATAGTAGATTATGTTAGTTTTTATGAGTATTTAAGTGCTTATGAAAATTTGAGATATTTTGCTTATTTATATGAGGTACCTTTTGAAAGAGTTAAAGAAGTTATGAAAATAGTTAAGTTGGATATATTTGATAAACGAGCTGTTAAGTTTTATTCTTTAGGTATGAAACAAAGATTGGGACTTGCTATTTCACTTTTAAGAGATCCAGAAATACTAATATTAGATGAACCTATGAATGGGTTAGATCCTATAGGAATACAAGAATTAAGAGATTTGCTTTTGGATTTTAGAGATAAAACTGTTATTATTTCTTCACATTTAATTAGTGAGATTGAAAAGTTTGTTGATGAAATAATATTTATTAATAATCATAAAGTAGCTATTAAAGTTCTTGATAATAATACTATTAAGAAACATATTAAATTAAAAGTTGATAATTATGATAAATTAAAGAGTGTTTCTCCTGTTTTATGTGAGAATGAAACTCTTTATATGTCTAATGAAGAAGTTGCTGATTTAAATAAGGAACTTGTTAAAAATGATGTTAAAGTTTATAGAATAGAAGAGGATAATAGTTTGGAAAAGACTTTGCTTAGTATGATGGGTGGTGAAAAGGATGATTAATTTAATAAAAGCTGATTTGTATAAAGAAACTAGGAAGAATAGTTTTAAAATTATATTACTTATGCTTTTATTAGTGTCTTTTGTATCAATTTTTGTTTTAAGTAAAACTTATAAAGAAAAAGATGATATTGTAAATAAATATGATTTATATAATAAAGAAGAATATAAGTTAGTCAATAAGCATGGTGATTATGATAAATATAAAAATGATTATAAAAAATATGAGTATGTTGTAAATAATAAAGATAAATTAAATGTGAATAATTGTAAAGTTATTAACATTTTGGAATATAAAAATAGTTTTCTATATTTTATTGGAGTAATAGTTATATTTTTATCTTTTAATAGTTTATCTTATGACTATAATAAAGGAACTTTAAAGTATATTGTATTAAATAAACAAGGGAAAATTAAGTTACTTCTTTCTAAAATTTTATCTCAAATAATTATTGGATTCATTCTTATAAGTTTGTTTTCATTATTCTATTTAATATTTGGTATTATTAGATTTAATGTTAATTTACTAGAATATTACAAATATATTTACATATTTAATGGCTTTATTAAGTTACCTTATTTACTTTATTATTTTATTTCATCAATAATATTTATTGTTCCTTATAGCTTTATAATTATTTTTGTTTACATGCTTGTGATTATTTTTAAGGGTAATACTATATCTTTAGTTGTTAGTAATTTAATGTATTTGTTTTCTTTAGTAATTAGTCAATTTCTCCTAATAGCAGGTATAAATATTGTTAAATATACTTTTATGTCTTATTTAGATTATACTTATTTTAATGATTTAATTAATCTAAGTGTTAATAATATGATATTTAATACCAATATAAATTTAGAAAGTTCATTATTTTATTTAACTATGTATAGTGTTTTGTTTTTATTAATTAGTTTAAATATTTTTAATAGAAGAGATATACAATAAAAAAGAAACAACTTGTGTTTCTAATTTATACCTTTATTTTTATAGTATTCTAGTAGTTCTTTAAATCTATTATAATGAACTACTTCTCTTTGTCTTAAGAAACTTAAAGGCGCTAGTAAATCTGGATCATTTGTTAAGTCCATTAAGTTTTCATAGGTTGCTCTTGCTTTTTCTTCGGCGGCCATGTTTTCTGCTAAATCAACAATTGGGTTGCCTGTACTTGCAATGTAAGCAGTTGTAAAAGGTATACCATTTTGATCCATTGGGAATATTCCTTTTTTATGTGAAGTATAGTATCCTTCTAAACCTGCACTCTTTAATTCATCTAAAGTGGCATCTTTTATTAATTGTCTTACCATAGTAGATATCATTTCTACATGTCCTAGCTCTTCAGTACCTATATCAGATAATAACGCGCGACCATATTCATCTGGCATAGTGAATCTTTGGCATAAATATCTTAATGAAGCTCCCAGCTCGCCATCAGGTCCACCCAACTGAGCATTTAATAATTTAGCCATTTTTAAGTCTTTCTTTTTTATATTAATAGGATACTCTAACATTTTTTCATATTTAAACATTAATTATTCCCTCCTTCATTCATCCATGGCCAAGGATTTTTAGTCCATTTATATGAATCATAGTATAAAGTATCTGTCATACATAAAGGACCATAGTTTTTCTCATAAGTGTCTTTATAAGTTTTTAATTCTTTAACTGTGTTTTTAAACTCATTATAAAGTTCATTATCGTTAGGATGTATATCTAAATATATATTTAAATCAATTACTTTAAAAGTTAATTCTTGAATTCTTAAAAGTAATTCATCCCTTTCTCCCTTAACAACAACCTTATAGATATAATTTTTATAAGGCACATACTCTTCTTTTACCATGTTACCTTTATTAAATCCTTCGGTTGTACTAAATAATGATCTTTTTGTATGTCTAAAGTTATTAATATTTATATTTTCTACATATGTATTAAAATCATTATCCCATTTTTTTTCATTCTTATTTGTTAAATTATACTCATTATAATTATTGTCTTCATCCTTTACATTATAATTTACGAGATTTTCTCTCTCATCATAATACATTAAAAATTCCTCCCTTACGTTTATATACTATGTGTAATTTCTACTAAGAACCGGGCAAAAATAATGTATTATTAAAAAAAATGTAAATTATTCATTTAACTATTGAATATGAATTAAAACTAATGATACAATGAAAGAGGTGATAAGAGATATGACATATAAATTTACATCTAATTCTGATATGGATACGATAGAATTAGCACAAAATATTGAAAGTGAGAAATTTCCTAATATGGTTATATGCCTTGTAGGAGATTTAGGTAGTGGTAAAACTTTATTTACTAAAGCATTTGCTAAAAGCATGGAGATTAATGATAATATTACCAGTCCAACTTTTAACATAATTAAGGAATATGATGGAGAAATGAAATTATATCATATGGATGTCTATAGACTTAATGAAGTTAAGGAAGATTTAGGTATACCTGAATATTTTAAGAAAAAGGGTATTACCATTATTGAATGGGCTGATTTAATTGAAGACATATTACCTAAGAAAAGATTGGATATTACTATTAAAATAGTTGATGAAAATAAAAGAGTATTTATGATTACTCCTCATGGGGAAGAATACGAAGATTTATGTGAAAAAGTTTTATAAAAAATGATAAATAGGACCTCCTGGTGCCTGTTTATTTTCTTTTTAAAGTGGTATGATTATTATTGTGGGCAGGTGTTATAAAGTGGTAAATTTTATAATGGTAGAAGATAATAAGTTTCATATTAATAGAACTAAGGAAATAATTGTTAATTATATGATGAAGAATAGTTTACTATTCGATATATTAATTTTTAGTAATTTTAGTGATAAACTAATAGATGTTATAGAGAATCATGACGAAAATCATATTTATATATTAGATTATGAATTACCTGACTGTACTGCCATTGATATAGCAAGAATGATTAGACAGTATGATTGGACTAGTCCTATAATTATTTTTACGGTTAATGGTGGTTTAGCTTTGGATAGCTTTAAACAAAGATTGCAAATTTTAGATTTTGTGGATAAGCAAGTTAATGCTGAAAAGAATTTAGATGAACTTTTTGATATATGTTTATCACAATTAAAAATAAGAAAAACTTTAAAATTTACAATTGGCGCAACACATTATAGTATTGATTATGATAAGATTAAGTACATTTATAGAGATACTTCTGATAGAAAAAGTATAGTTGTGACTGATACAGATGAATATAGTGTTAATAAAACACTTATTCAATTTTTAGAAAAATTAGATGATAAAAGATTTATGTTTACTCATAATGCTT
Organism: uncultured Bacilli bacterium; assembly: GCA_934096075.1. Taxonomy (GTDB): domain Bacteria; phylum Bacillota_I; class Bacilli_A; order RF39; family UBA660; genus CAKOLN01. The sequence continues at coordinate 12,353 of CAKOLN010000014.1, read as the reverse complement.
GCATATGTAATATGAATAAAGTGGTTGCTTTTAATTGGAAAGATAATATGCTAACTTTGGCTGATGGAGAGGAAATTTTTTATTTATCTAAGTCTCATAAAACGGATCTTGAACCTTTTTTTAAAGAAATAAAAGAAAAAAATAAAAGAAAAAAGGTGCTTGAAGAAGAAAAAAAGAAATATTTATAAAAAATTAAAAAATAATTAATTAATATTGAAAAATATATTGACAAACATATGTACTTAATATATAATGTTTTATGTATTAAGTATTTTTTGCAGTGCAAATACTATTATAGGAAGTGATTTTAATGTATACATTATTTTTAAGTACTCATTCTCATTTAATAACAGTGGCGTTAGTAAGTGATGAAAATGTTTTAGTTAAAACTCAAGAAAGTGAAGCATCCCATGCTGTTTATTTAGTCCCAATGATAGATAGTATTTTAAAAGAAAATAATTTATCAGTTAAAGATATTAAGGATATAGTTTGTATTAATGGTCCTGGTAGTTTTACTGGCTTAAGAATAGGACTAAGTGTTGGAAAAACTATGGCTTATTCACTTGATGTACCTATTTATTTGATTAGTAGTTTAACGAGTTATTTAGTAAGCGATAATAAGTTGTGTGATAAAATATGTATATTAGAAGAAAGTAAAGGATATTATATCAGTATATTTGATAAAGATAATAATGTAGTGAAAAAAGAATGCTTTGTTGATGACATAGATTCATATAAAAATATTTATAGGGTTAAAGAAGAATTAAATGTTAAAAAAGTGGTAGATTATGCTAAGAAAAGTGATAGTGTTAATCCACATTTAGTTAGAGCTAATTATGTAAAAACAATTGAGGCCGAAAGATGATTGGCATTGAAAAAGATAATAATTTTAAAAAGAAATTTTATATTAATGATGTAGGCTTTGTAGTTATAGAAGATACTTTAGATACTATCAATATAATAGATGTTTATGTGAATGATGAATGTCGTAATAGAGGATATGCTACTAAGATATTAGAATTTATATTTGATTATTATAAAGATAGAAATGTTAGATATATGTTAGAGGTAAAAATAGATAATTTATATGCAATAAAGTTATACGAGAAGTTTGATTTTAAAGTTATTCATACTAGAAAGGGTTATTATAATGGAGTTGATGCTCTTATTATGGAAAGGAAGTAATTATGAAAGATGTTTATATTTTAGCAATAGAGAGTAGTTGTGATGAAACTAGTTGTTCAATTGTTAAAAATGGTTGTGAAGATATAGCAACTACAATTAATACTCAGATAGATATACATAAATTATATGGGGGAGTAGTGCCAGAGATAGCAAGTAGATTACATTTAGAAAATATTACCTTAGTAATTGATGAAACACTTAAAAAAGCTAATATGAGTGTAAGTGATGTTGATGCTATTGCGGTTACTTATAGTCCTGGGTTACTTGGTAGTTTATTAGTAGGATTAGAAAGTGCTAAAGCATTAAGTTTAGTTTATAACAAGCCATTAATAAAAGTTAATCATATGCTTGGACATATAGTGGCAAATAATATAGGACATACTTTGGAATATCCTTTAATATCATTGATTATAAGCGGGGGGCACACAGATTTAATTCTTATGGAAGATGAGAAGAGTTTTAAATATATAGGTTCAACATTAGATGATGCAGTAGGAGAATGTTTTGATAAGGTTGCTAGAATATTGGATATGCCTTATCCTGGTGGACCAAATGTTGAAAAATTAGCTTTAAATGGTAAAGATACTTATCCAATGCCAGATATCTTAAGTGATGATGAATATAATTTTAGTTTTAGTGGAATAAAAAGTCATGTTAATAATTTAGTTCATAATGCTAAGCAAAGAGGAGAATCAATTAGAAAAGAGGATATTGCATGTTCATTTCAAAATAAGGTTGCTGAAACTTTAGTGAATAAATCTTTGAATGCTTTAAGAGATTACAATGTAAAAAATTTCTGTGTTGCTGGTGGTGTTTCTAGTAATACATTTATAAGAAATGCTTTAACTAAGATGTGTGAAGAAAATGGAATAAAGATATTTATACCAGATAAAAAATATTGTACTGATAATGCTACGATGATAGGAGCAGCTGGATATTTGCTTTATAAAAATAATAAATTTTGTGACTACAGTGTAAATGCTAGTAGCCATGAAGAATTAAATGTAAATGAATTAAAATAACTATCTAGTAACTTAAAGTAATTATGTAAGAATGAATTTAAAAAAGAAAAAAGTAAAACTAAAAGAATCTACAATATAAATTGTAGATTCTTTTTTATTATTCAACTGTAACACTTTTAGCTAAATTCTTTGGTTTATCAATATCATTACCTCTCAACTTTGCAATCTCATAAGCAAGCATTTGTAAAGGTACTATAGCTAGAATAGGTTCAAGAATAGGATTAACTTCTGGAATAAGAACAAGCTCACTATAAACTCCATCATTTTCTATTTCTTTATTTGTTACAAGAATAGTATAAGCTCCTCTTGCATTTACTTCTTTAGCATTACTAATTGTCTTTAAATATAAATCTTTATCAGTCGCAATTGCCACAACCGGAGTACCGTCATTAATTAATGAGATTGTACCATGTTTCAACTCTCCAGCTGGATAAGCTTCACTATGTATATAACTAATCTCTTTTAATTTAAGACTTCCTTCCATTGCAATAGCATAGTCAACACCTCTACCAATAAAGTAAATATCTTCTTTTCTATAAAGTTTAACTGCTAAATCTTCATAATTCTTATTAACTAAATTTTCAATATAATAAGGCAACATATTTATCTCTTCTTTACTAACAATAGTATTACTATTCTTAATTGCAAGTAATATTAAAGTAGCAACTTGTGATAAATATGCTTTAGTAGTTGCAACTGCAATTTCAGGACCTGCTAAAGTATAAATAACATTCTTACAAATTCTAGCAATACTACTACCTTTAACATTAACAATACCTAAAGTGTCTATTCCACTTTCATTAGCCAAATTGACACATTTCTTAGTATCAGCAGTTTCACCACTTTGACTGATGACTATAACTAATGTTTTTTTATTATAAAAATGTTTTTTATATTGGTATTCACTAGCAATCTCAACATTAACTTTAATATTAACGAGTTCTTCAATAGCTCTCGCACCAACTAATCCTGCATGATATGCACTTCCACAAGCAACAATATCAATAAAATCATATTTACTTAAATCAAAATTTATTTCATTTTTACAAGTTCTCTTAATAACATCAGCTTCTTCATGCATTTCTTTAAGCATATAAGTTTCATAGCCATTTTTCTCAACTAAATTACTTTCACCATCAAAAGTTAAAATATTTTTATTAACTTTCTTACATTTATTATTATAAACTACAACTTCACTATTACTTAAGCAAATAATCTCATCATTATCTAAATCTATATATTTATTAGTATACTTTAATATTGAAGGTACATCACTAGCAATAAAATTTTCACCACTACCAATACCCACAATTAAAGGACTATCTTTTCTAATAGCATAAATTTTATCAGGTTCATTTGAATTTATAATTCCAAAAGAATAACTACCCAAAAATCTCTTACTTGCTTCACTCAAAGTCCTAATCATATTTTTATTTTGACTATATAAATAATTAATATATGCTCCAGCAACCTCAGTATCTGTATCACTAACAAAACTACATCCATTATTTAATAATTCATTTTTAATCTCCATAAAGTTCTCAATAATACCATTATGTACTAAAGTAATATTTCCTTGAGAATGTGGATGAGCATTAATTTTAGTTGGTTTACCATGAGTAGCCCATCTAGTATGTCCGATTGAAACATAAGATTTTTCATCATTAATTAGTTTTTCTAAATTACTAATTCTTCCAACTTCTTTCTTTATAATAATTTCATTATTTTCTAAAAATGCTATACCAGCACTATCATAACCCCTGTATTCTAGATGTTTTAAGCCATCAATAACCTTTTCTATCGCGTCTTCTTTATGGCTTACGCATCCAATAATTCCACACATAATTTAAATTCCTCCATACAAAAAAATTCTATGAAGTACCCTTTGTTATAATATTAATTTTATTTTTTAAAATACTTCTAACGATCATTTAACCGTAACAGCATCCGCCGAAATTTCGATAACTGTTATCCTCGTCAACCATTTAAGGTTCTGGCGCTAAATATGAATAAAACTCCTTTCAAACTCATACTTTTCACATCAATTATAATATGAAACAAATAAAAAAATCAACTTATTTAAATTTATCTTGACAATTGAATAACTATTCAACTATAATTATATTAGTTGAATAAATACTCAACTAAAGGAGGCCATATGAGTAATAATGAATATAATTGTGATTGTAATATAATACATAAAGATACAGTTAGTCAAACCAAAGAAAGAATGTTAGATGACATCACTTTAACTAAAGTAGCTGATTTCTTTAAAATATTAGGGGATCCTACAAGAACCAAAATCTTATGTGCTTTAGATAACAACGAAATGTGTGTATGCGATATAGCGAATGTTTTAAACATGACTAAATCAAGCATTTCTCATCAACTTAACACATTAAGGCAAAATAATATAGTTAAATCCAAAAAGATAGGTAAAGAAGTCTTTTATACTTTAGATGATGAACATGTAACTGAAGTATTTGAAGTAGCATTAAGTCATATTGGACATAAGAAAGGTATTAACAATGAAGAAATATAAATATAATATAAATAATTTAGATTGTGCCAACTGTGCTAGAGAAGTAGAAGAGTCATTAAATAAAAATAAAGACTTTAAAAATGTAATAGTAAATTTTAATACAAAAAGACTATCATATGAATCAGATAAAGAATTTACTATCAATGAATTAAACAAGTTAGTGAAATCTATTGAACCTGGGGCAAGCATTTCAAAAGATGTTGTAGAAGAAAAGAAAGAGTTTCATGCTTGGGTTCTTATACTAGCAACTATCTTAGGTATAATCGCATGTTATTCAAAACTAAATAAAAATATAAAATTAGTTTTATACATAATAAGTTATGCATTACTTCTTTATAGAACATTTATAAATTCAATTAAACTTCTATTTAAAAGTAAAACAATAAATGAAAATTTACTTATAACAGTTTCATGTATAGGTGCTTTCATAATTGGAGAAAGAATGGAAGGATTAATGGTAATTATTCTTTATACTACAGGTAAAATTCTAGAAGAGAAAGCACTTAATAATTCTAGAAAATCAATTCAAGATTTAATGGATTTAAAAGAACCATTCGCAAATTTAAAAACATCAAAAAGTTTTAAGAAAATAAGTGTTGAAGAAATAAAAGTAGGAGATTTACTTATAGTAAAAAAAGGTGAAAAGATACCAGTAGATGGAATTATCTATGAAGGAGAATCACTTTTAGATACATCTTTATTAACAGGAGAATCAGAACCAGTTAAAGTTCAAAAAGGAGATAAATGTCTATCAGGAAGTATTAATACAAGTGATGTAATCATAATTAAAGCAACATCATTATTTGAAGATTCTACAGTATCAAAAATACTTGAACTATTAGAAAGTGCCACTGATAAAAAGACTAAAACAGAAACAATAGTAAGTAAAATAAGTAAAGTTTATACACCTATAGTCTTAATATTAGCTATACTAGTCGCTATATTGTTGCCAGCAATTTCTAGTGTTACAAGAAGTGATGCAATTTACCGTGCATTAACATTCTTAGTTATATCTTGTCCATGTGCTATAGCGATTTCTGTTCCTTTATCTTACTTTACCGGAATAGGAGTATGTAGTAAAAATGGTATTTTAATTAAAGGAAGTAACTATTTAGATAATCTTACTAATTTAAATAATATAATATTTGATAAAACAGGTACTTTAACTAATGGTTCATTTGAAGTAACAGAAATAAATATCATTGATGAAGATGAAAATGATGAATATGATAAAGATAAAATATTAGAAATTCTATTAAAAGGAGAAAACTTATCAAATCATCCACTAGCTAAATCTATTTTAAAATTAACTGATAAAGAAATAGATAGTAGTGAAGTTAAAAACTTTAAAGAAATAAGTGGAAAAGGTATTACATTTACACTAAATAAAAAACATGTTTCAATTGGAAATAAAACACTTTGTAACTGTGGATATGATGCCTTATTACATTTAAATATAGATGGAAAACACATCGCAAGTATTACTATAAATGATGGTATTAAAGAACATGCTGTGGAAACAATCATGCTTTTAAAGGCAAATAATATAAAAACATATATGTTTACTGGTGATAAAAAATATGTAGCTTTAACAATTGGAAAAAGATTAGGAATAGATAAAATAAAATATGAAATGTTACCTACAGATAAATTTAAAGAATATGAAAGTGTTGCTAAAACGAATGAAATAACTGCTTTCGTAGGTGATGGAGTAAATGATGCACCAGTATTAAAACGAGCAGACATAGGCATTTCGATGGGTGGAGTAGGTTCTGAATCTGCAATTGAAGCAAGCGATATTGTTCTTATGAGTGATGATTTAGATAAAATTCCATTAATGATAAACATAAGTAAATATACAAGAAAAATAATAAAAGAAAATCTAATTTTTGCAATACTTGTTAAAATAATAATACTAGTTCTAAGTGTACTAGGTAAATCAAATATGTGGATGGCAGTATTCGCAGACACTGGTCTTACATTATTAACAATACTAAATACACTAAGAATTATTAGAAGATATAGATAAACTATGTCTTTTTTCTTTACCATACACATACACTTTAATATGAAAAATATATTTAAATTTATAATTTTATTTATTAGTGTACCAATATTTACCTATGCATCTAGTACAGATGAGGCAAGAATTGGTAATGAATTATACGATACTTTAGAACTTGCTATTGAAGCTGTAAAACCAAATGAAACAATAACTTTAGTATCAAATGCTTACTTTAAAGAAAGTGTAACTATTAATAAACCAGTAAAAATTAACTTAAATAATCATACTATAAGTGCAGATAAAATGGTATTTAGATTAATTGGTGGTGAATTATATTTAACTGGAAAAGGTGTTGTAAAAGAAGAAAATCCATATTATGGAGCAGTTGTAATAAAAGGTTCATCTGACCAAAATAAAGTTAATTTTAGTGTTCTTGAAGTAGATGAAGACATTACTTTAGAAGGATGGAGTGGAGTTTTTATTGATCAATTGTCAGGTAAAGGATATGGCATAAAAGCAAGTGTAAATGGAATAATCAATGCATTAAGTGATTCAACTGGAGGTTCTGGGATAGGAATATATGTTAATGGAAATATTAAAGATAAAGTAAATTCACCAATAATAATAGTAAACAAAACAGCATCAATAAATTCTACAGGTAATGGTATATATCAAGCTGGATATGCAAGAACAACTATAAATGGTGGTTACATTGAAGGTTATGAATCATCTATTGCAATAAAATCAGGTACATTAACAATAAACGATGGAGAATTTGTATGTAACGGTCCTGATAAAACACCAGAAGCTTCTACTGGAGAAATAGAAGCAAGTGGAGTAGTCTTACAAATTGAATCTAATACTTCTTATGCAGGAAATATGGAAATAACAATTAACAACGGAACTTTTAAAAGCAAAAATTCTAATACAATTTATGAATATTCAAATAATAACAAAACTAAAGTAATATCTTTTTTAATAAATAATGGAACATTTAGAAGTAGTAATGGTAAAGAAGTATTTAGTTTATCTCAAGATTTTAAAGATAAATTATCTCCTTTCATAAATGGTGGTAAATATACAACAGATGTATCTAAATATATAAAAAATGATAAAACACTTACAAAAGATGAATCATACTTTAAAGTAACTGAAACCGTAAGTGGGAAACCAACTGAGCAAACAAAATTAAGGGCTTTTCCAATCTATTCTTATGTAATGATATTTTCTGCATTAATAATAATTTTAGTATATTTTTGTAGAAAAAAAGCTAATAAAAGTAGAATGTAAATATTTTTTGTGCTAAAATTACTATGTGAGTGAGGAATATATGATGGAAGAAGAAAAAGTTGGAAATAGAATTAAAGAATTAAGGATTAGTCATAATTTAACACAAAAGGAATTAGCCGATAAAGTTGGTGTAACTTATCAAGCTGTAAGTAAATGGGAAAATGGAAAATGTTTGCCTGATTTATATATAATAACTAGAATGGCGGTATTATTTCAAGTAGAACTTAGTTATATTCTCTGTCATGAAGAAAAGAAAAAGAAATCTAAAGAATGGTTGTTAATTATTCCTTTTTTAGTAATTGCCTGTCTTATAACGTTTATTGCATTAAAAACAAATAAAAATGATTATAATTTTTCTACTATTTTTACTACATGTAAAGAGTTTGAAATAAATGGAGTTGCGGCTTATAATAAAGATAAAACATCTATATATATATCAAATATATCTTATTGTGGTAAAGAAGAAAATTTAGATTTTAAAGAAATAGAATGTGCTTTGTATGAGGACATAGAAAATAAAAAAATAAAAATAAATGAATGTAAAAATACAAATGAAGTTACAAATCTTAAAGATTATTTACGAGATTTAACTATTAATGTTGAACACTTTAGTAAAGAATGTAAGAATTTAAAAAATAATGAATTGTATTTAGAAATAAATGGAAAAAATGATGATGAAAAAATTATTACTTATAAAATACCTTTAAAATTGAAAGAAAAATGTGCCTAAACTATTAGTTGAGTTATTTCAACCAATAGTTTCTTTTTTATATGAAAAATTTGATGTATAATTTAATTAGAAAGGAAGAGGTAAAATGAAAGAAAGTGTAAAAAATAAAATTATTTGGATATTATTGGGAGTGGTAATAATTTTAGCGGTTGTAATTATTTTTTTAAATATTAAAAAGAAAAATGACGATAATAATATAACTGATGCAAAGAAATTTAGTGAGGAATATAAAATATCAGAAGATAATGTATTTGTTTATAGAAACAGCGATGAAATATTAAAGATAATGAAAAAAGGAACAGGAGTAGTATATCTTGGTTTTCCAGAATGTCCTTGGTGTTCAACATATGTTGTATATTTGAATGAAGTGGCTAAAGAAAATAATTTAGACAAAATATATTATTATAATATATTAGAAGATAGAAAAAATAATACGGAATTCTATAAAGAAGTAATAAAACTTTTAAGTGGTCATTTACAATATGATGATGAAGGTAATGAAAGATTATATGTTCCAAATGTATCATTTCATGTTAAAGGTAAGATTATAGGAAATGATTATGAAACAAGTAAAGATACTCATGATTTAAAAGATCCTAAAGATTATTGGACAAAAGAAGAAATATCAGAATTAAAAAGTACATTATCAAAATATACTAAAGAAGTAGTTGATAACTTAAATACATGCACTGATTGTAATAAATAAAGTAAATGAACATTTAAATATAGGAATAAGTACTTATAAACATAATATTTTTAGATATAGATGGTGTATTAAATAGTCGAAATTATTTGAATGAAATACATGAAACTAAAAAAATATTAATAAAACTTGATAAACCATTATATAGATTAATAGAAATAAACCCATTAAAAATAGATATAGTGAAATCAATATGCGTAAGAACAAATTCTAAAGTAGTAATAACTTCATCATGGAGAAAATTAATGGAATGGTTACTTATAGAAGAATACTTAATAAATAAAGGTATTCCAATTATTGATACAACAGAAGATTTAAATGATAGAAACAAAGAAATAACTAAATACATAAATGAACATAAAATAGAAAACTATGCTATAATAGATGATGAAATGTATAATTATAGTTCTGAATTATTAAATCGACTAATAAAAACATGTTTCTATGAAGACGGTATAACTTATGAACAATTAGATGAAACTATAAATATACTTGGAAGGAGTAAATAACATGGGAAAAATAGTATTAATTGAAGGAACTGATTGTTCTGGAAAAGAAACACAAAGTAATTTATTAATGGATAGACTAAAAAAAGAAGGATATTCTGTAGAAAAAATAGCATTTCCTGATTATGAAAGTCCTACTGGAAAAATAATTGGAGGACCATACTTAGGAAAAAGCTATATTTGTAGTAGTTGGTTTAAGGAAGGTGCAATAAATGTTGATGGAAAAGTGGCATCCCTTTACTTTGCAGCTGATAGACTATATCATAAAGATCAAATACTTGATGCTAAAAATAAAAATGATTTACTAATCTTAGATAGATACACTATATCTAACATGGCTCATCAAGGTGGCAAATTTGAATCAAAAGAAGAAAGACTAGCTATGTACAAATGGCTAGAAGAATTAGAATTTAATTTATTAGGTTTACCTAGACCAGACATGGTAATATTCTTACATATGCCAGAACAAGTGAGTGAAATTCTAAAGAAAAATAGAAAAGAAGAATTAGATGAACATGAAAAATCACAAACATATCTAAGTAAAAGTGAACGCGCTTATTTAGAATTAAGTAAACTATATGGCTTTAAAGAAATACTATGTAATATAAAAGATCAACCTAGACAAATAGAAGATATAAATGAAGATATTTATAAATTAGTAAAAAAAATAATATAATTAACAATAATTGGTAGTTTAAAATAACTAAAAAAATAAATCATAATAATAGGTGTTATCATGAAAAAGTTATTATTAAGTCTATCAATTTTTTTATTGTTATTACTTTTAATTTGTCCTTTAAATGCTACAGAAGATGAATATATAGAAAAATATTATTCATTAGAATTTGATAATCTAAACTCTAAAAATATAAATGAAGTATTTAATGGTTTAAAATATAATATAATTGAAGTTGAAGTACAAACAACTAGACTAATTAAATCTTATAGATTTAACTTATCTTTAGTAAATAACTTAGAACAAGAATTAAATAACTTAATATTAAATGACTTAGAAGAAATACTACCTAGAGAAGAAATATCTATAATAGAAACAAAAGGTTTAAAAATAACAAGAATAGACTTAAGATGTACTAAACATGATAAAGAAATAATATTAGAAAGAGTGAATTAAATGTCTGATTTAAAGAAATATAATATATTTATAACTATAACTAGTTTTTCTAAACTATTAGTGGAATTATTTATTCCACTTATTTTATATGACTATGGATTTACTATAAGAAATATTATACTTTATATGATAATGAAGTATATACTATGTATAATAATGATACCAATAACTATGAAATTAAATAAAAAATTATCATGGGTTAAAATAATGGGAATAAGTAGTTTTTTCTTTTCTTTAACTTATATATATTTAAATATTATGCAAAAAAATATTATTGGCTTAATAATTTTATCATTATTGTTTTCTACTTATTTAATGTTTTATTGGTTAGGGAGACATATTTATGGTTTGTCTATAATTGAAGATAAAAAGTGTACTGATAATGTTAGTTTATATACTATTTTTACATTAATAGGTGGTATACCTGCAACATATATTGGAAGTATAATTTTAAGAAAATTTGGATTTATAACATTAACTATAATAGTTCTAGTATTAATGATAATAAGTATAATTCCTTTAGCTAAAATTAAAAATGAAATAATAAATAGCAAAAATAATATAAAACAAATTATTAATACATTTCCTAAAAAAAATTATTTATTTACTTTTATAGAACAATTTAGATATATACTTAATAATTTATTTCCATTATTTATTTATATCTATGTAAAAAAAGAGTTTACTTATATTGGCATAACGAATTTAATTTGTGGTGTGGGAAGTATTATTTATATTTATTATTTAAGTAAAAAGATGGATAAGTCAAAAAAAGATTATTTAAAAATTACCTCTATTTTATTATCTTTTGTTTATATTTGTAAAATAAATGTAAGTGATGTGTATATATTTTATTTGATTGTTTTTGTTGAGGGGATATTAAAAGTTGCTTTAGATACTATTGTACAAAGAAATACTTATGTATATGGAAAAAACTATGATGTTAGTTCTTATATAGAATTTATAGAATTTTTAAATAATATTGGTAGAACTTTAATACTTATAGTATTCTATTTATTTGATTTTAATCTTAAAACTATTTTAATTTTTGGTATTCTTGGCATATTTTTGAATTCTTTGGTTGGGTTTGATGATGGAAGGTTTGGATATTCTGGAAAAGCACTTGAATAACAACAAATGATTTGATAAAATAAAAATGTAAAAATAAAGGAGTAAACGAAAACTATGAGATTAAATGATTTCTTTCATATCAAAACAATAGTTTGTTATGGGGGGGG
>CAKOLN010000013.1 GCA_934096075.1 uncultured Bacilli bacterium | reverse complement strand
TTTAAGTGTAAATTTTTTTATTTCATCTGTAAACCTCTCCTTTAAAATAATTCCACTTTCATTTTAGAATAAAAGTTAAGTTCTATTAAGGACTTTTTTCTTGACATAATATTTTATATTATCTATAATAATTTCAAATGGATGTGATAATATGAGAGATTTAACACAAGATAGAGAAAAATATCAAAATAAAAAAAGAGAATTAGAAATAAGAAAGAAAAAATTAACTAGTAAAATAGATAAAGAAATAGAATTTTTAGATAATAAGTGTGGACATAATATTTTGTTTTTGTTACATTATGAAACTAAAGATAAAATAAAATATTTTATAAGAGGATATTGTTATGGTTGTGGAAGAATTATTTCTATAAGAAAATTAGAAGATGAAAATTATACTAATTTAATTGATACATTACCTATAATAAGTAAGTTTATTCCTAAGTATGTTAAAGATAGCTATAAAATTTGTGTTATAAACGAAGCTGTGGATAGTATAGTTAGAAATCTTAAAATAGATAATTATGAAGATTTAAGAAGAGTATGTGTAAATATAAATAATATTTTATTAAATGAAATAAATGATATTAATTCATTTAGTAACTTACAATCAAGATTTAAGGAATTAGTACAAAGTAAAAAGAAGTCTTTAAAAAAATAGACTTCTTTATATCATGTATAAGTTAGAATCTACAATTGTATCATCTGTCAAATTAGTACCAGCTTCCAATTTTTTTAATCTTGCATCTAAAGATCTAATTTGTCTTTCTAACCTGTTTATTCTGGTTTCAAAATTATCTGAATAATTAGTATTAGTGTTATTATATGGATTTGTATTATTCATTATCATATTATTATTTGGTATCACATTTGGACCATAAGCTTGATATTGCGTATTTACATTATAACCTTGTGGTGGTATAAATTGAGGTTCAGTATATGCACCCATATTATAATTTCCATAAATCATATCTCTATTTCCTTTCATAAAATTCCTCCATTTCGTAATTATTATATGACAAATAACTAAAAAATGTGTATAATGTAAGTAGGTGAAAAAATGAGATTAAAACATATAAAAGGTTCTGAAGAAATAGTAGAAAATAGTAAAATTGTTATTAAAAGTCCTGAACTATATAAAGGTAAATGGAAGAATGTATTTAAAAATAATAATAAAATCTATATTGAAATAGGTATGGGTAAAGGAAATTTTTTAATTGAGAATGCTAGAAGACATAAAAATATTAATTATATTGGAATTGAAAAATATCCAAGTGTATTATTAAATGCAATAAATATTATTGAAGGAGAAAAATTAAATAATATAAAAATAATATGTATGGATGCAAATAATATAGATAATGTATTTGAAAAAGAAATTAGTAAAATATATTTAAATTTTAGTGATCCTTGGCCTAAAAAAAGACATGCTAAAAGAAGACTTACTAGTCCAGTATTTTTAAATAAATATGATAAACTTTTTAAAAAAGTTAAGATTATTGAGCAAAAAACTGATAATGATGATTTATTTAATTACAGTGTTGAGATGTTTAAAGAACGTAATTATATTGTTTTGAAAAAATCAAATAACTATTTTGATAAGATAAGAACTGAGTATGAAAATAAATTTATTAGTAAAGGAAAAAATATAAATTATGTAAAGGTGTTCAAATTTTAGTGTAAAATTATGTAAAATAAAATACATAAAAAAGACACTATGAAAATAGAAAAATATTTGTTATAATTGATTATAGGAGTGGGTGAAATAATGAAGAAATTTTTAATTATTCTTTCTTGTTTATTTTTAGTCGGATGCACAAGTAGTGTGACAAGTAATCAGACTTATGAAAGTTTAATTATGAATACATTAAATAATGAAATAACCCATTATAATACCTTAGGAAAGGGATTTAAATATTATAAGCCTAGAGATTTTTCTATATACAAAGATGAAAATTTTAATCATGTTTTACTTAATAAAGGTAATAAATATTTCCTTAATGTGGATATAAATGGATACTATAATAAGTATGAACATACTTATAGTGTTAATCCTGAAATTGAGTATAGTAAAAGCTTTGAATATAATGATATGTTAGGTTATCTTGAAATAAGAAAAGGAAAAAAGGATTACTTTTATATAAAAATGATGTATAATTATAGTTACATAGAGGTAAATGTCAAAGAAAATGAATTAAAACCTGCGGTAGTTAATTCAATAATAATATTGTCTTCTATAAAATATAATGATAAAGTTATAGATAATTTTATAAGTCAAGGTGATTTAAATGCTAAAGAAATAACTTATGAAATTAGAAAACCAAATAATAGTAATTCTAATAAAAATATATTGGATGTTTATGATAAAGATCAATATAGTAAAGATGCTAATTAAAGAAAGAGGTGTGTTATGGGATTATTTGGAAAATTAAAAAATATATTCTATGATGAAGAAATAGTAGAAGTACCAGACAATGAAGTTAAGAAAGATGAAAAACCTAAAATAGAAGAAGTTAAAATTCCAAAAAAAGAAGAGGTAAAAACAGAAGAAGCACCTGTTAAACCTATTTATACTGAAAGGGAAATTTTTAAAACTGAAAATACATTTAAATTTCCTATTTTAGATGATGAAGATGATGAACCTATAAAAACTAGATCTAGGGTTAATGCTTTAGAACTTGAAAGAAATAGGAAACCTGAGGTGAAAGAAAATAAAGTAGATAGATTTTCTGATAGGTTTAATGATAGATATAATGGGAATACTACTAAAAGGGAAGTTGAAAAGCCTAAAGAACCTGAAAGAGTATTTAAGCCTAGTCCAATAATAAGCCCTGTATATGGAATATTAGATGATAATTATACTAAAGAAGAATTAAAAGAAAGACAAAAGAAATATGAAACTCCAATTGTACATAAAACTAGTGAAATGAATTATGATTCAGTTAGAAGAAAAGCATATGGTACATTAGAAGATGAACTTGAAAATACATTATCTAATATAGATAATAAGCATCAAGAAATAGAAAAAGATATTGTAGAAGTAGAAAAGGTTGTAGAAGATAAGAATTCTAAAAGTATTGAGGACTTACTTAATGAAATTGAGGGTAATAGAAATGTTTCGATAGGTGAGATTGAAGAATTAATAAAAGATAAAATAGAAGAAGATGAAAGTAATAAAGAAGAGATTAAGACTTTTGTTGAAAAGAATATAATTGATGAACCTAAAGAAGAAAAAATGAAAAAAGAAGATTTAGAAGATAAAACATTAGAACATGATTTGTTTAATTTGATTGATTCTATGTATGAAGAGAAAGAGGGAGAGTAATGTTGATAGAAGCATTAAAAGTATTAGTATATGTTGGATTAGTAGTACTTATCATAGCAATGGTTGTACTTGTAATAAAGTTAATTGGTTCTCTAACCAAATTTGATTATTTAGTAGATAATATCACTAAAAAAGCTGAAAGTTTAGATGGTGTATTTGATATGATAGAAATGACTACTAGTAGATTCGGGGCTATTGGTGATGCTATAACTAGTTCTCTAATGGGAATAGTTAAAAAAATATTTAATAAAAAAGATAAGAAAAAAAGAAAGGGTGAGATAAATGAGTAAAAAATGTGGATTTGGTAAATTCTTATTAGGAGTTGGTGTGGGTGCAGGTGTTGCACTTCTATTCGCACCACAAGATGGAGCAAAAACAAGAAAGGAATTAAAAAAGAAATTGGATGAAGTTTTAATCAAAGTTAAGGCTTTAGATCCAGAAGATGTGAAAGCTAGTTTAATTCAAAAAGTAGAAGAATTAAGAATGGAAGTAGAAGACTTGGATAAAGAAAAAGCAATTAATATTGCTAAAGCACAAGCTAAGAAAATAGAAAAGAAAGCAAATGAACTTTATGATTATGCTAAAGAAGCTGCTACTCCGGTTGTAGAAAATGCTGTAAGAGAAGCTAAAGATGTTGCACTTAAAGCAGCTAAAGAAGTTGTAAACAAACTTGAAGAAGGTCAAAAAGAAGAAAAGAAAAATAAAGATAATAAAAAAGAAAATAATAATAAACCAAATAAGAAAAATACAAAAAAATAAAGGAGTAAACGAAAACTATGAAGAACTAATTCTCTTTGAATTAAGTACCAAACTTGGTACGAATTTCAGGAGGATTATTATTAACTAACTCTCATAGTTTTTGTTTTACATTATATTCATAGGCACAAGTCTATGGATTTTTTTGTACTCGAAGAAGGGAAGGAAAAAGATGAAAGAAAAGAAATATGCATTGTATGGAATAGGAGTAGTACTAATATCATTAAAATGTATATGGAAAATTTGATAAATTAAAAACTTATTTCTTTATAGAAGTAACTACAGGAGATATCATTTCAACATCGACTGGAACTAGTGGATATGGTTATTCAATAAAAAAAGAAAGTTTGGATTTATTAGCCCCAAACATAAAAATTGATAATTACTTGAATAATAATGATAAAGAATTAACTAATGATGAATTATTTATAAAAGAAATTTATGCTGTTTTTAAACAAGAAAACAAAGGCTATAAAGATTCTATTTATAAAAATGAATACATTGAATTTAAAGATGTTTAAAATATACAGTTTTGTTACTTTCAAAATTAAAATATTGAAAAATTAATTAAAAAAGTAACAAAACTATTTTCTTTTATATTTTATAAATAATTATTGTATAATTATTATAAGAGAGGTGTTACTTATGAGTGATTTAGAAAAAATTTTACAATTAGTACAAAAAAATGATGGATATATTACTACTAAAGAAGTGGTAGATAATGGACTAAACAAAATGGCATTAAAAAGACTATGTGATGGTGGAATATTAGAAAGAGTATCAACTGGATATTATTCATTACCTAATATGATTAATGATGACTATTATAAAATAATTTCTAAAAGTAAAAATGCTATATTTTCTTATACTACATCTTTATTTCTACATGAACTATCAGATAGAACACCATTATATTTTGATATTACTGTACCTCGTGGTTATGGTGGACCATTACAAAGTATTGATGTTGTATCACTTCATTATGTAGATAATAACATTTTAAACTTAGGAATGGAAACTATTAAATCTCCATTTGGTATGGATATTAAATGTTATGATATTGAAAGAACTATTTGTGATATTATTAAAGATAAAAATCATATTGATAAAGAAATATATACTAAAGCTTTAAAATGGTATGCAGAAAGAAAAGATAAAGATATGCTAAAACTTGCTAAGTATTCAAAGAAATTAAATATTGAAAAAGAAGTAGCGGAAATTATGCAAGTGATTTTATAATGAATAGCGATAAACTTAATGCACTTATTAAAAAGCGTGCTAATGGAAGCAATGATGTATCACTACATCTTCATCAAATGTTTTTCTTTGAACATGTATTAATGAGATTAGAAAAAAGCAAGTATAAAGATAATATTATTTTAAAGGGTGGTGTATTACTTTCTTCAATTATAGGAAGCGATATGAGAACTACAAAAGATATAGATGCCACTTTAAAAAGTATTCCACTTAATGAGGAGTCTATTAGAAATATTTTTAAAGAAATATTATCAATAGATATAGAAGATGGTTTTATCTTTAAAATTGAAAGTGTTAAAGATATTAGATCAGTTGATGTTTATGGAGGTTATAGAATAAATGTATATGGGGAATTTGATAAATTAAAAACCCATTTCTTTATAGAAGTAACTACAGGAGATATCATTACACCGAGAGAGATAAAATATAAGTATAGTTCTATTTTTGAAGATAAAACTATTAACATTATGGCATATACAATTGAAACTATAATTGCTGAAAAATTTGAAAGTATAATTAGTAAAAATATTTCTACGACTAGAGCAAAGGATTTTTATGATATGTATATCATAGTTAATAATCATATTGATAAAGTAAATAAAATTACATTTATTAAAGCAATAGAAAGAACTTTTAAACATAGAAATACAATTTTAATATAGAATATTTAAATGATATATTTGAAATAATAAAAGATAGTATTGTATTAAAAGAATTATTTGATAATTATAGTAAAAAACTTAACTATGCAAAAGATGTTAAATATGAAATACTATTGAAGTAATAAAACAAATAATAGATATTACAACAAGAATTAGTAATTCAATAAAGAGTTCAGTAATGAATTCTTTTTCTTTTACATAAAATTACTAGGTGATAATATGTTTCAAAGTACACAGAATAGTAGAATTAGATTAGTATTCTTATTAGTTTTAATAGTATTTATTCTAATTATAGTAAGAGTATTTTATATACAAGTTGTTGAATATAAAAAACTTAATACCCTAGCTGAAAGTTTGTGGAGTAGAAATTTACCAGTACAAGCAGACAGAGGAAAGATATTAGATAGAAATGGTAAAGTAATCGCAGGTAATGTTACTACAAGTAGTTTAATATTAATACCTAATCAAATTAAAGATAAAGAAAAAGTCGCAAGAGATATATCTAATATATTAGGTACTAGTTATGAAGATATGTATAAACATGTAAGTAAAAAAACATCTATTGAAAGAGTACATCCTGAAGGAAGAGATTTGTCATATGAAATAGCTGAAAAAATAAATAATTTAGGGTATGATGGAGTGTATTTATTAAAAGAATCTAAAAGAGATTACAAATATAGTGAAACACTAAGTCATGTTATTGGTTATGTTGGTATAGATAATCAAGGCTTAAGTGGTCTTGAACTTATGTATGATGACGTCTTAACAGGTACTGATGGAAGTATTAAATACTATTCTGATGGAAAAGGTAAAAAATTAAGTATGCCTGAAGTTTATATTAGTCCAGTAAGTGGAATGAATATAACATTAACTATTGATTTGGATTTACAACTAGTTCTAGAAAATGAACTTAATAATGCAACTAAAAAATATAATGCAGAAGGTGCGATAGGAATAGTAATGAATCCTAAAACTGGGGAAATATTAGCAATGAGTAGTAGACCTACATTCGATCCAAGTAATTATCAAAACTATAGTGTTGAAACAATAAATAGAAATCTTGCGATTTGGTCAAGTTTTGAACCAGGAAGTACATTTAAAATTTTGACATTGAGTGCTGCTTTAAATGAAGGGCTAGTTAATATATTTGAAGAACATTATTATGACTCGGGTGGAATAAATGTTAATGGTACAACTTTGCATTGTTGGAAAACTAAAGGACATGGTGATGAAACATTTTTACAAGTTGTAGAAAATTCTTGCAACCCGGGATTCGTTGTTATGGGACAAAGACTAGGTAAAGAAAAATTATTTGAATATATAGATAAATTTGGTTTTGGTACTAAAACAGGAATAGATTTAAATGGTGAAAGTTCTGGAATATTATTTAATTTAGATAAAGTAGGGCCACTAGAACTTGCGACTACATCTTTTGGACAAGGTGTATCAGTAACTGCAATACAACAAGTTCAATCCGTTAGTGCAGTAGTAAATGATGGTAATATGTATACACCTTATGTAGTATCTAGTATAAGTGAAGATGAAACTGGAATAATAATAAAAGAATTTAAGCCTAAATTAAAGAAAAAGAATTTAATTAAAAAAGAAACAAGTGATTTAGTTAAATATGCTCTTGAAAGTGTAGTTGCTAATGGAAGTGGACATAATGCATACATAGAAGGTTATAGAGTAGGTGGTAAAACTGGTACTGCACAAAAAGTTGGTGCTAACGGAAGATATATGGTAGGTAATTATGTATTATCTTTCATAGGATTTATGCCCGCTAATGATCCAGAGTATGTAATTTATATTGCAGTTGATGGAGCACATGGAGTAACTCAATATGGTGGAGTAGTTTCAGCCCCTATAGCAAGCAATGTATTAAAATCAATAATAAGTTTATATGACTTAAAAGAAGATAAAGAAGGTATGCCTAAAGAATATCTTTGGTATGAAACAAAATATGTAGAATTACCTGACGTGGTAAATATGTCTAAAAGTGATGCTATAAAAAGTTTAAGAGGATTCACTATCGAATACTCAGGAATAGGAGAAACTGTAATAGATATGAATCCTAAAGGTGGATCTAAAGTAAAAGAAAACTCAACTGTAAAGTTGATGTTAAATTAACACTCATAAATAGAATAAATTTGATAAATTTAAAATTCTATGTATAATTATTATTAGGGAGTGATAACATGCTTATATTAGCAAAATCAATATTAGGTTTAATGGTGAGTTTCTTTTTATCAGTATTCTTAGGATACTTTTTATTACCAGTTTTAAAGAAACTAAATTTTAGACAAAATGTAAGTAAACATATAACAGAAAGACATCTACAAAAAGAAGGAACACCAACAATTGGAGGATTAATATTTATTATACCAACTATTATTACTATGATAGTCCTATATTTAAGGGGTAGTCTAGAAATAACACATTCACTTATTATTATAATGTTTGTATTTATTTCATATAGTATTTTAGGTTTTTTGGATGACTTTACAAAGATTAGAAAACATAATAATGGTGGACTAAGTATTATTCAAAAATTAGTAGCGCAAGTATTTATTGCTGTTGTATTCTTCTATATTTATATGAGAGGTGGAGGAAGTACTCATTTAATTATAACTAGCTTAAATATTGACTGGGATTTAAAATGGTTTTATGGATTGTTTATTTTATTCTTATTAGTAGGTTCATCTAATGCAGTTAATATAACTGATGGAGAAGATGGTCTTGCTGGGGGATTATCTGCAATTGCATTTTTAAGTTTTGGTATTATTACTTGGGGTACAACTTGGGTAGAAGGATATCAAGAAATAGCAATTTTCTGTTTTATACTTGTAGGTGCATTACTAGGATTTTTGGTTTACAACTCACATCCTGCGAAAGTATTTATGGGTGACACAGGTAGCTTAGGATTAGGTGCTACATTAGCTTCAGTTGCTATACTTACAAAACACGAATTATCTCTAGCTGTTATAGGTGGAGTATTCGTAGCTGAAACATTATCTAGTTTTATACAAATAGTTGCAATTAGAAAATTTCATAAAAAAGTATTTAAAATGGCACCACTTCATCATCACTTTGAACAATTAGGATGGGAAGAAACAGATATAGTTAAATTATTTTGGATAATAGGATTCATGCTTGGAATGGGTGCTATATATTATGGAGTATGGTTATAAAAAGCAACAATTATGATATGAACCTCGTTTCTTTGAAAAAATAGAAGCGAGGTTTTTAATATGCCAAGAATAAGTTAAATAAATATAATAAAATTAAAAGGACTGTTGCCTGTAAATTACAGGTTACAATCCTTAGATTAGAAACTATTAATAAACTGTCTATTTTTTGATATTCAGTTCATTAAGCTACGTTTTGTTTTTTAGATGCTCTGATTTCTTTAGTTGATTTTCTAACTTTTTTACCATCAACAGTTACAGTTTGAAGATTAATCTTTTGAGTCTTTTTAGTAGCCTTTAAACTAAAAGGTCTATTATTACCACTCATATTTTTTCTATTTGATATATTTTTTGCCATTTTTTTGCCTCCTTAAACTCTTCTAATAATTTATCATAAAATGCTTTCTAAGTCAATCTAAATTTGTTATAATTTAACTATTGGAGGTATTTTTATGCTATATATAGGTAGTCATACAAGTTTTTTAAAAGATAAAGGTTTACTAGGAGTAGTAGAAGAAAGTTTAAGTTATAATTCTAATATATTTATGTTTTATACAGGAAGTAATCAAAGTACATTAAGGTTTCCTATAAATAAAGAATTAACTAGTCGTGCTCATGAATTAATGATAGAAAATAATATAGATAAAACTAAGTGTATTGTTCATGCTCCATTTATAATAAATCTTGCTAATAATACAAATGAAGAAAAATATAAATTTTATATAAATTTCTTAAAACAAGAATTAGATAGATGTATAGAATTAGATATAAGAAATATTGTTTTACATCCAGGTAGTTATACAAATTTAGATAGAGAAACAGGTATAAAAAATATTGCTAATGGACTTAACATTGCATTAAAAGATATTGAAGGAGTTAATTTATTATTGGAGTACATGAGTGGTAAAGGCACTGAAGTAGGGAGCAGTTTAGATGATTTAAATAGTATATTAAGTTTGTTAGATAAAGATATCTATGAAAAAGTATTTATATGTTTAGATACATGTCATATAAACGATTCTGGTGTAGATATTGGTAAGTTTGATGAGTTTTTAGATGAATTAGATAGATTAATTGGAATTAATAAAATAAAATGTATTCATATAAATGATTCATATAATCCTATTGGATCACATAAAGATAGACATGCTAATTTAGGATATGGTACTATTGGTTTTGATAAATTAATAAATGTAATATATAATCCAAGATTAGATAACATACCTAAAATACTTGAAACACCATGGATAAACAGAAACGAAAAAAATACTTATGCTCCATATAAGTATGAAATAGAAATGATAAGAGAAAAAAAGTTTATTGATTACATTAATCAATAAACTTTTTATATTTATAAAATAACTCTATTAATTTATCATATGCTTCTTCACTTAATAAACCCTTCTTTGAATTAATTATTTCTAAACCATGACCATCCAAAATATCATCACAATTTTCCTTAATAGTACTAACAAATAAATCTGCTTCATCTTCTGTTAAAACAATTCCTTCTCCCTTAGCAAAATTCATTACTTTTTCTCTATCTATCATCATAGCATAAGTTTTAATAATATTCTTATTCATTTTATCCTCCTAATTAATAATATTTAAAATAACTAATAAAATGCTAAAATTAGTTTAAAATAATAAATATATAGGGGGTTTACTGAATTAATAAATTATAGTATAATTGTGATGTGATTTATGATGAAAAATGTAGTAAAAAAGAATAAAAAAAATAATAATATTTTTAATAGAGTTGTTAGCTTTATTAAAGCAAATAGAAAAGTTATATATATAAGTATACCATTTATATTAATGGATTTGTTTACTAGAGGGTTAGGTTATAAAATAGGATTTTATAAAATATATAGATTAGTACCAAATCTATTTACATTAATATGGGTAGCTTTAATGGTCGGTATACCATTGTGTTTTAAGAAAAAAACGGGGAAAATAATTTACATAGTATTTTTTATAATTTCTTTCTTATTATTTTTAACAAATAATGTTTACTATAGTATGACTGATACTTTTTTTGACTTTTCTTTAGTTTTACTTGCAGGTGAAGGATCATCTTATATAATGGATGCTATATTGACTTGTAATATATGGGTTTATATTTTATCCCTTTTATTAATAGTCTTATTTATCATCTCATTAAAAATATATCCTGAAACTAAAAAAAATAATTATAAAGTATTAGTTTATCTTTTACTAAGTTTTATAATAATCCATTCAATAACTCCATTCTTATTAGGAAAAAAGAATAAAGAACTAACTTGGTCTACTTGGAAAAATCCAAGAAACATATATATTAACTTTAATGATAATAATAAAAGTATGAGAATTAGTGGTTTATATGAATACAGTGTTAGAAACTTTTATATTACATTCCTAAAGCCTAAAAAGACCGATAATGAAGAAGAATTATCATTTCTAGAAGAGGTTTATAATACTGAAATTACTAGAGAAGAAGACTCTTATACGGGATTACTAAAGGATAAAAATTTGATACTATTACAACTTGAAGGAGTTGATGATTGGCTATTAAATGAAGAAGATACACCTAACTTATATAGATTAATGAATAATAGTATAAACTTTACCAATCATTATTCATATTACAATGGGGGAGGTAGTACTTTTAACTCAGAATTTGCTGTTAATACGGGATTTATTACACCTCTTAGTTATACTCAAAATGCTTATTCTTTTAGTAAAAACGATTTTCCTTATACTTTGGCCAAATTATTTAAAAGTCAAGGTTATACAGTAAATGCATTTCATATGAATACTAGTGAATTCTATTCAAGAGGAACTAACTATAAAAATTGGGGATATGATAATTATTATGGTCTTGTTGATATGTATGACTATAAGAATAAAGAGTATGAGTTAGATAGAGAAATGATATTAAATGAAGACTTTAGTAATAAAATGTTTGAAAATGAAAAATTTGTAGATTACATTATAACTTATTCTTCTCACTTACCATTTACAACAGAAAAAGGTGTATGCAAAAAGCTAGTAACAATGGATACTTTAGAAAGCTTAGGAGTAGAAGAATTACCTAAAGATTATGTGCTTCCAACATTAAGTGAAGAAGAATGTGCTAGAAGACAAGTAAAAGAAACTGATTATATGGTAGAACTTCTACTACAAAAACTAGAAGAAAATGGGTTAATGGAAAATACTGCAATAGTGGTATTTACTGATCATTACTTATATACTTTAAGTGACCAAACTATTTTAGATAAATATAAAAATACAAGTAATAATTTAATTAATCATACTTCATTTTATATATATAATAATGGTGAAAATAAAAGAAATGTTAAAAATGTAACTTCTCAATTAAATATTTTACCTACGATATTAAATTTATTCGATATAGATTATAATCCTAATTATTATATTGGAGAAAATGCTTTAAATAGTGAATATAAAGGTTTAGTATTCTTTAGTGATTATAGCTGGTATAATGGTAATGTATATGTAGAAGGCGGAGAAGTAACTAATAATGAAAGTATTGATCCTGAAGAATTAGAAATGATGAATTATTATGTTAATTATTTAATTAGAAAAAATGATTTAACATTAAAATGTAATTACTTTAAAAAAATAAAAGATAAGAGAATTAATTAATTTCTCTTATCTTTGTTTATATCATCAATAGTTACTTTACTATCATGAGGTATAGGTTTCCATTCAACTTTCATAAATAGTGCTGCATATGTAGAATACCTTCCAATAATATCAAAAGTAGGCCAAGTTATAGAATACAATACTTTCTTATAAAATGGCATTGGTTTAATATTTTTATGCTCTACAATAAATAAATACACAGCAATCAAAATACTCTTGAAATACATTGCTATTCTATATAATATTCTAAACCATATCTCTAATAATAAACCTAATAACAAAGCATTAACACCAGGATTTGCAACTAATCTAATACTAAATATTTTTCTTAATAATTTAGCCAAATATACACTTCCTGAGAATAAATAAGCATTAACACCTGTATTATAATAATAACATGAACCAATAAACAATATAACTAAAATCCATCTTGCTAAATTAAATACACTGAATGGAGTAAGTTGCATTAATGTATCATAAGAAGCAAATCTATGCCTTATATTTTCCACAACATTAAGAATAAATTCTTTAAAAGTTTTACTCTTCTTTTTCTTATTAACTGATACTTCTCCCCATTTAGTTCTAACATACCATTTACCTAAGAAAATGTTGATAAGTAGGTAAGGACCTGATTCTACAAATGCCTGTAAGTGCCCTTTACTCCATCTAGTTCTTTGTCTCAAAGCAACTTTTAAACTAGTAGGTTGTTCATCATAAAACATCGCAGCATCATTATAAGTTATTTGATATCCTTGCGCTACTGCATCAGCGGTTAAAGCTCTATCTTCAGTTAAACTTGTATAATGCCAACCATTTTTAACTATTTCGTTAGTAAATAAGAAACCTGTTCCTTGAATATTGGTAGCCAATCTTAAAACACTTCTAGCACGGTGATTAGCTCTTATAGATCTTAACCAATGTAATGCATAAGTTGAACTTATCCAATTTTCATCAAAATTCTTAGTATTTCTATAGGAAGTAATTATTTTACATCCTTCATCAAAAGCATCATTCATTCTACTAATATAATCTGTGTTAAGTAAATTATCTGCATCAAATATAAAATAGCCTTCAAAACTCATTCTTCCATAATCTTCTTCAATCTTATCAAGTAAAAATTCTAATGCAAAACCTTTAGTCCTATGCTCACTATCAAATCTTTCATAACATATTGCACCATGATCTCTAGCTATTTCAGCTGTATTATCTGTACAATTATCTGCCACTACAAATGTAGTAATTAAATCACTTGGATAATCTTGTTTTTTAATACTATCAAGTAAATTACCTATAACATTTTTTTCATTTCTCGCGGCAATTAAGATTGCATACTTATGATTCTTCTTCGCAGGTTTAAATTTTCTAGTAAAAAAAACTCCTATAGCCCAATAAGCATATTTATAAATTAACATTATACTTAATATTTTTCCTATTACTTTATATACATTTTTCCATTCAATAAAATGATTTCCTATACTATTAATAATATTTAAAAAATAAAACATATTTCACCTCAAAACTTAATGATATTATACCATGTAACTATAAAAAAAGATAGTATATACATTTTGTTTACAACTAATTAAACATAAATTAAAAAAAGTGTGGTATAATTTTAGTAGATAGTATGGGAGGCATTATGAGAGTAATATTAACTGCTGGAGGAACTGGAGGACATATTTATCCAGCTCTTGGTGTGTATGATAAATTGAAAGAAGATAAGAATAATGAAATTCTATATATTGGAACTAAAAATAGAATGGAAAGTGATATAGTTCCTAAACTTGGTATAAAATATGAGGGATTAGAAATTTATGGATTATCTAAAACAAATATAATTAGAGATATCAAAAATATAGGATGTATTATTTCTTCATATAATAAGTGTAAAAAAATTATTAAAGAATTTAAACCAGATTTTGTATTGGGGTTTGGTGGATATGTAACATATCCTGTGATTTTGGCTGCACATAAACTTGGCATAAAAACAGGATTACATGAACAAAATCAAATACCTGGTAAAACAAATAAGTTATTAAGTAAATATGCAGATATTACTTTTATATCTTTTGATGATTCAAAAAAATACTTTAAAAATAAAGTTATTTTAAGTGGAAATCCATGTGGAGAAAAAGCATTAAATATATTTAAAGATGATAAAACTAAATTAGGTTTTTCTTTACATAAAAAATTAATATTAATAGTAATGGGAAGTTTAGGTAGTGAAATTATAAATGAAAAGATGAAAGATTTTTTATGTAGTTATACTAGTGATATGAATGAAATACTTTATATAACTGGTAAATCCAATTATGATAACTATAAAGATTTAAAAGTAAATAATTGTGTAAAAATTATACCTTATTATGATAATTTAAGTGCTCTAATGAAAAGTGCGGATTTAGTAATATCTAGAGCTGGTGCTTCTACTATAAGTGAAATATTAAGTTTAAATATACCATCTATATTAATACCTAGTCCTTATGTTGCTAATAATCATCAATATTATAATGCATTAGAACTTAAACAAAAAGGTGTTAGTATTATGATAGAACAAAAAGACTTAAATAGTAATACTTTAAATAAAGCGATAGATGAATGCTTTAAAAATGAACAAAATATGAAAGATAAATTAAAAGAATTACCTAAATTAAAAGCTAGTACAATAATAGTAAATGAAATGGAGAAAGAAGTAAAATGAGTATGTTAAATTTTTTTGAAGAGAATTATGAATTATTTAAAAAATTCGATGGAAAGCTAGGAAGCTTTATATTTCCTAATGATATAACTGATATAATAACAATATTAATGAAAAAAACTAATGATAATTATAATAATAACTGTAATAAATTAAAAGTTAAACCCAGTGATATATTTGATTATCAAATTAATAAAGATGAATTTGGTAACTGCTATTTAGAAATACTAGGAGCAGATAAGAAAACTAAAATAATAATAGTTAAAGATGGGTTAGCTACATATAAAACTTATGATAAAATGATTGGTAAAAAAATTGTAGAAAGTTCATTTAAAGATATATTAGATTTATATCAAAGAGAAAAACTTAAATTAGCGCATATATCTAAAAGGTTTTTAAAAGATGAATTTCCTCCTATTAATTTAAATGAAGAATTTGATCTTGAGGCATTAAAAAAATATTATGAATATTTGGATAATATTTACAATAGGACAAGACAAATTAGTGTAAGCTTTGAAGCACCAATAAATGAAAGAATGCCACATAAAGAACCAATTAATAAATCTAAAGAAAGAGTTAATGATATTATAGACTATAGTGTTAGAAAACAAGCTTTAATAAGTCATAAACCAATATATATAATAAATTTATCAAGTACTAATGGAAATATTAAATATGATGCTTATATATATTCAATAGATGGTTATTACATGTGTGTATGTGAACCTATAAATGGTACAAGTTATACTATGTATTTGAATTTAGGACCAATTGAAAATTTAAATGAAGATGTTTTAATAAATAATGTAAGAGCTGTATTAGAAAGCAAGGAAAATATAATATTAAGTGATGATGCGATTATCAGAAAGACTCATACAAATATAGATGCATATAATAAAAATTTAAGTACATTTTTTACAGGAGATAAAACTAATTATAGGTTTTATAATGACATAGAATCATCAAAGGAAGTATTTGGGAAAAAGTAGGAAAATCTCTTGAATAAAAGTAGATGATTTGATAAAATTAAAATGTAAAAAATAAAGGAGCAAACGAAACTATGAAAGAACTAATTCTCTTTGAATTAAGTACCAAACTTGGTACGAATTTCGGGGGGGGTTATTACTAACTAACTCTCATAGTTTTTGTTTTACATTAAATTCATAGGCACAAGTCTATGGATTTTTTCGTGTGTGAGAAAAGAGGTAAAGGTATGAAATTTATAAAAACAAAAACAGGTATATTCTATACAATAACATTTCTATTAATAATGGTATTATCATTAAGTTATGCATCATTTAAAATAATAACAAATGAATATAAAGTAACTGATTTAAGAATAGGAAACTTAATGTATGGAATAGAAATAAGTAGTTTAGGAGGAGAAGAAACAATAAGTGGAAATACAGTTAGTTTATCATCAGGAAAAGTAACTGCAGTAGAAATAAAAATAAATAGTTTAAATAGTATAATAAGTAACTATGGAGTAGACTATAAAATAACAAGTGGAGAAGGAAAAGTATATTATGGAAGTACAACAATAGATAAAGTAAGTGATACAATAGATAACTATAATACATCGACAACAAAAATAGTAAAAGTATTCATAGAAGCAACAACAGATATAACAGTAGAATTCAATATAAGTGGAGGATATCAATATAATACAAAAGTAGAAGAGAAAACAGGATATACAAGAATAGCTGAAATGTATACAGATTCATTTAAAGTAACAATGAATGTAACAAATGGAACATCAGATGCAGTAAGTAAAACAACAACATTTAATGGAAGTACAACATTCACAATAACACCAAATGAAGGATATACACTAGAAGAGGCAGAGGTAAATTGTACAGGAGGAACATTAACAAATAATATCATAACAATAACTAACATAAGAAAAAATATAACATGTGAAGTAACTCTACAAGAAGATGGACCATTCAAATCAGGAACATTGGCTGCACAAATACTAATAGATAATCCAACAATAAGTGAAAGAACAGACTTTAGTGTAACCAACACAGCAACAACCACAGGAACAATATATCAAACAAATAAAACAGAAGATGGAAGTACAGTATACTACTATTCAGGAAAGACAACAAATAACTGGGTAAAATTTGGAGGATTCTATTGGAGAGTAATTCGTACTAATGAAGATAAAAGTGTAAGAATGCTTTATGCAGGAACAAGTCACAATACTACATCTGGGTATATTGGATTATCTGTTTATAATGATAGTATGAGACACTTACAAATGGGTGTAGGCTATATGTATGGAACAAATAGTTCACTAGCAAATAATAGAAAAAATACAAATTCTAGTACAGTAAAAACATCTATAGATATATGGTATCAAAATAAATTATTAACTAATTATGACAAATATATAAGTAAAACAGCTATATATTGTAATGATAGAAGTATTGGAGACGGACATTATAATTCAACTACAACTTTTCGTTATGGAGCTTTAGTAAGATTGGTCACAAATAAAATACCATCTTATAAATGTGGAGAAAATACTACAGGAGGATTGTTTGAAAGTACACAAGCTGTTGAAGATAAATTCAGTGTAAGCACCAGTGATGGAGGAAATGGACAACTTACTTATCCAATCGCATTAATGACAGTAGATGAAACAGCGTTTGCTGGTGGAGTTATTAGCAAAGACAACAATGTTGTATGGTATGGTTCAAATAGTGCTAATGAATCCATAACAAAAACAGCTTTTTGGTGGTTAATGTCTCCAAGTTTTTGGTCAACAGGGGGAAATACCAAAATTTATATTATAACAGGTCGAGATTCTAGAGGTTATATTTACACAATTGATGTTGAAAATTATGAAGGAGCGGGTGACCCATCAATCAGACCAGTAATAAGCCTAAAAGCATGTGTTAAATACTTAAGAGGTAATGGAACACCATCTAGCCCATATGAAGTAACAATAGATGATGCATGTGCAAATGCTGAAAATTAGGTGATATATGATAAATGAAAATAAACTTAAAATGATAATAGGAAATAATATAAAGAAATATAGAAAACAAAAGGGATTGACACAAAAAGAATTATCCAAACTAATTGGAGTATCAACTCCACTTTTAGGATCTCTTGAAAGTAAAAATATAATACAAGGAATAAGCATATACACACTATATAAAATAAGTAAAGTGTTAAATGTCACTATTGATAAATTCTTTAAAGATGCTAATTTTAATTAGTATCTTTTTTATAAATAAAAAATTTTCTTAAATAGTATGCATTTATTTATATTTATGGTATAATAACAGTCGTTTTAGGGGGCATATAATGAAAAAATATTCTTTAAACATAAATGATTTAATTGAAAAAGATGAATCTTTAATCACATATCTAAGAATGGTTGACAATATAAATATACCTGAAATTGATGAAACAAAACTATTAAATGAATTAAAAAATGGAAATGAAAATGTTAAAAAAATACTTGTTCTAAGCAATTTAAAACTAGTATTTAATATAGCTAAATATTATTTTGATTCAGGTGTTCCAAATTTAGATATAATACAAGAAGGAAATTTTGGATTAATAAAAGCAATTGAAAACTATAACTATAATAAGAAAAATAAATTTGTTACCTATGCAACATACTTTATAAAAAACTATATTGAAAGATATATAATTAAATATCAAACTGCTTTTAGTGTTACTAATAAAAGTATAAAAAATTATGGAAGATATTTAAAAGCTAAAAACGTATATTTTACTATATATGGTGTTTTACCAAATAATGAAACAATTGCTGAGCTTATGAATTTACCTCTAAATGAGATAGAACTATTTACCAGATTAGAATCAAGCGATTTAACAATTGAATCTTTACATATGGTTGATAAAGACACTAAACTTATTGATTTAATATCTTCTAATACATGTTTACAAGAAAAGCCATTAATTAAAGAAGATATGCTAAAAGAAGTTCCTACTTTATTATATAAATCTGAACTTGATAATAGACAAAGATACATAATAATTCATAGATATGGATTATTTGGAAATGAAATGGAAACCTATAAAAGCATTGGCGATAAGATAGGTTTATCAATAGAAAGAGTAAGACAAATAGAAAAAACTGCTTTAAAAAAACTAAGAAAATACAAGAAAATAAAAACATATGCTGAATATTTACATGATGAAACAGAAACACAACCAATGTTAAAATTAAATAAAGATAACTTATAATACTTTATTAAGAAAGGAAAAAATATGCAAGAAATAATAGAATATATAAATAAAAATATAGATAAAATAAATAGTTATAATGATGCTTTATTATCTTTAAATAAAATAGTTAATTATTTAAAAGAAAAAAATTATATTAATAATATTGATAATAATATTAATTTAATAAATAATTCTATTCAATTAAGTGAAATTTTAAAAATAATAGTTGATAATAATATAAAATTATTTCAAAAAAATGGATTAGAAAAATGTTTTAAAGATAATGTATGTATTCAATTAATTGAATCATATTGTATAATAGAAGGAATTTATTTAAATGATTATATTAAAGAATCAGAAGAAATTAATTATGATAGTATTATGGATGATTCTGTTGGAATTTATTTAAAAGAAATAAGTACTTTTAAAAGACTTACAGCGGAAGAAGAAAAAATGTTAGGTTATAGGATACTCGAGGGTGATGAAAAAGCTAAAAAAATAATGGCTGAAAGAAATTTAAAACTTGTTGTTGCTATTTCTAAACATTTTTCACATAATAGAAATGATTTTTTAGATATAATACAAGATGGTAATATTGGTTTAATGAGAGCAGTTGAATTATTTGATGTTACTAAAGGATATAAATTTAGTACATATGCTACTTGGTGGATTAGACAAGCAATTATAAGAGGTATTAGTGAAAAGAGTAGAACTATTAAACTACCTATTGAAAAATCAAATATGGTAGCAAGATACAATAAAATGATTGAATTACTTACATTAAAACTTCATAGAGATCCTAATATTGAAGAAATTGCTGAAGCATTAGGTATTTCTACTAAAGAAGTTGTGGAACTTCAAAATTTACGTAGTGGTGTTATAAGTTTAAATTCTTTAATTGGTGATAAAGAAGATGAGGAATTAATGGATATAGTACCTAGTGAAGATGGTGATCCTGAAACTATGTATTATGAAAATTCAATAGAAGAAGATGTGCAACAATTTTTGATAGATGCAGGTTTAGATGAAAAACAAAGATATGTAATAATTCATAGACTTGGTCTTATGGGAAGCGAAGAAAAGACTTTAGAAGAATTAGGACAAGAATTTGGTTGTACAAGAGAGAGAATAAGGCAAATAGAAGCTAAGTGCTTAAGGAAACTTTCAAGAAGCAGTTATGCTGATAAAATGGCAATGTATATGGAAGATCCGGATGAAGCAATAAAAAGAAGAAAAGAAAATTATTATCGTTTCAATTAAATTACCAAAACCTCTTGAATAAAAACAGATGATTTGATAAAATTAAAATGTAAAAAATAAAGGAGTAAACGAAACTATGAAAGAATTAATTCTCTTTGAATTAAGTACCAAACTTGGTACGAATTTCGGGGGGGGTTATTACTAACTAACTCTCATAGTTTTTGTTTTACATTAAATTCATAGGCACAAGTCTATGGATTTTTTCGTGTGTGAGAAAAGAGGTAAAGGTATGAAATTTATAAAAACAAAAACAGGTATATTCTATACAATAACATTTCTATTAATAATGGTATTATCATTAAGTTATGCATCATTTAAAATAATAACAAATGAATATAAAGTAACTGATTTGAGAATAGGAAACTTAATGTATGGAATAGAAATAAGTAGTCTAGGAGGAGAAGAAACAATAAGTGGAAATACAGTTAGTTTATCATCAGGAAAAGTAACTGCAGTAGAAATAAAAATAAATAGTTTAAATAGTATAATAAGTAACTATGGAGTAGACTATAAAATAACAAGTGGAGAAGGAAAAGTATATTATGGAAGTACAACAATAGATAAAGTAAGTGATACAATAGATAACTATAATACATCGACAACAAAAATAGTAAAAGTATTCATAGAAGCAACAACAGATATAACAGTAGAATTCAATATAAGTGGAGGATATCAATATAATACAAAAGTAGAAGAGAAAACAGGATATACAAGAATAGCTGAAATGTATACAGATTCATTTAAAGTAACAATGAATGTAACAAATGGAACATCAGATGCAGTAAGTAAAACAACAACATTCAATGGAAGTACAACATTCACAATAACACCAAATGAAGGATATACACTAGAAGAAGCAGAGGTAAATTGTACAGGAGGAACACTAACAAATAATACACTAACAATAAATAACATAAGAAAAAATATAACATGTGAAGTAACATTACAAGAAGATGGAGCATTCAAATCAGGAACACTAGCAGCACAAATACTAATAGATAATCCAACAGTAAGTGAAAGAACAGACTTTAGTGTAACCAACACAGCAACAACAACAGGAACAATATATCAAACAAATAAAACAGAAGATGGTAGCACAGTATACTACTATTCGGGTAATACAGCAAATAACTGGGTAAAATTCGGAGGATTCTATTGGAGAGTAATAAGAACAAATGAAGATAAAAGTGTAAGAATGCTTTATGCAGGAACAAGTCATAATACAACTTCTGGACATATTGGAACATCAGCATATAATAGTTCATATAATAATCCGATGTATGTAGGTTACATGTATGGAACAACAGATTCATTAGAAAATAATAGATCTAACGCAAATGATAGTACAATAAAAACAGTAATAGATACATGGTACAAAAATAATCTGCTTACTAATTATGATAAATATATAAGCAAGACAGCAATATATTGTAATGACAGAAGTGTAGAAAGTGGAACGTATTCCATTACAACATACAATCCTTTTTCTTATGGCGGTTATATAAGAATATATACAAATAAAACACCATCTTATAAATGTGGAGCAAGCACAAGTAATGGATTAATTGAATCAACCCAATCAGTTGCTGATAAATTTAGTGCAAGTACAACAGGCGGAGGAAACGGACAACTTACTTATCCAATAGCATTAATGACAACTGATGAGGTTGCTTTTGCAGGTGGTTTATATGGTGCGCTTAATACTAAAGCATGGTATTATACAAATAGTAATGGTAAGTCACCGATTGTTGGTTCAACAGCCCACTGGTGTACAATGACTCCGCAAAGTGGAAGTGCATCTGGTTCAGCCGTAATGTGCGTTTGCAATTCAGATGATCCAGGATTAATACGAGGTAATTTACCAGATACAGAAAATCGTGTCCGTCCAGCACTGAGTTTAAAAGCATGTGTTAAATATTCATCGGGTAATGGAACTCCAGAAAGCCCATATGAAGTAACAATAGATGATATATGTGTAAGTGCTGAAAATTAGGTGACAATATGATAACAGAAAATGAGCTTAAAATGATAATAGGAAATAACGTGAAGAAATATAGACAACAAAAGGGATTGACTCAAAAAGAATTATCTAAACTAATTGGAGTATCAACTCCACTTTTAGGATCACTTGAAAGTAAAAATATAATACAAGGAATAAGTGTATATACACTATATAAAATAAGTAAAGTTTTGAATGTAACAGTTGATAAATTTTTCGCCAAAACCACTTGAATAACAACAAGTGATTTGGTAAAATAAAAATGTAAAAAAATAAAGGAGCAAACAAAACTATGAAAGAATTAATTCTCTTTGAATTAAGTACCAAACTTGGTACGAATTTCGGGGGGGGGTTATTACTAACTAACTCTCATAGTTTTTGTTTTATATTAAATTCATAGGCACAAGTCTATGGATTTTTTCGTGCTCGAAGAAAGGAAGGAAAAATATGAAAGAAAAGAAATATGCATTGTATGGAATAGGAGTAGTATTAATATCATTAATAGGAATATCACTAGCATACTTTGCAACACAAATAGTAGGAAAAGAAAAAGATATATCAGTAAATACAAAAGATTTAAGGATAATATTTAATAATGGAGATGCTATAACAGGAGAAAATGTAGTAGCGGAAGATAACTGGAGTATGACAAAAACATTTAGTGTAGAAAATAAATCTAATAGTACATATAAATATAACATAGTAATAAAAGATTTAATAAATACATTCAAAACAACTGGATACTTACAATACAAAATAACAAGTACAGATGGTGGATACAACATGACAAATTTTGAAGATGTACCAAAGTCATCAAAAGCTCAAGATATAGCACTAGCATATAATATATCAATAGATGAAGGTACTACTCAAAACTACACAATAACAATACAATATCCAAATGATGAGAATGCAGATCAATCAGATGACATGGGAACAGAACTAAGTGGTAAATTATACATATCAGAAGGAGGTTACCCAACATTAACATATGCTATACTAAGAGATAATCCAACAATAAGTGAAAGGACAGATTTTAGTGTAATAAATACAGCTGATACTACAGGAACAATATATCAAACAAATAAAACAGAAGATGGAAGCACAGTGTATTATTATTCAGGTAATACAACTAATAACTGGGTAAAGTTTGGAAAATATTCTACAAATGGGCCAGGTGTTATTGGATATTATAGTGATACAGATACTAGATACAAGCTCTACAACACTATGGATAAATGTACTTCAGCAACTAGCTATAACGTAAATTGTAGTTACATTTGGAACACCGGAGATGATATTTACTGGAGAATCATAAGAACCAATGAAGATGGAAGTGTTAGACTGTTATATTCAGGTAATAATCATAATACAGTAAGTAGTTACATAAGTGGTCAAATGAGTTGTGATATCCGTGATGATACAAAATTATGTATGGGATATATGTATGGAACAAGTGATTCTTTAGAAAACAACAGAACAAACGAAAATGATAGTTCAATAAAAGCATATACAGATACATGGTATGAAAATAATTTATTTAATAATTATGATAAATATATAAGTAAATCTGCAATATACTGTAACGATAGGAGTACAACTAATGAATATACTGATGATGATGTTATTTATGGAGCTTGCATAAGATTACAAACAAATTATGCACCATCATATAAATGTGGAGAAGATGGTAATGGAAGATTATTTGAAAGTACTCAAGCTGTCGCTGATAAATTTAGTGCAAGTACAACAGGTGGAGGAAATGGACAACTAAAATATCCAATAGCTTTATTAACTGCAGATGAAGTTACTTTTGCCGGAGGTGTGAGCGGAACAAACACAGCAACAGATAACACTAAAGTTTGGTATTATTTAAATAGTGTTGGAGATTCTATTACAGGAGGTAAAAACATATATACAATGTCTCCATACAATGTTTATTCATATCATGCATTTCTATATACACTTATTAATTCTTATAGATTAACTGCATGGAATTATGGTGCCATACGTCCTGTCTTGTCATTAAGTAGTTGTGTTAAAGTATCCGGTAATGGAACCCCAGAAAGTCCTTATGTAATTGATTATGAAAATAGCTGTAAATAACTTTTAATCCATTTAAACAAACTTAATCATTTTTTACTTGACAAAGCATATAAAATATTGTAATATTTATTATGTTGAAAAGAGAAAGAAGTGTATCCACACTCACCTGATTGACTAAGTTGA
>CAKOLN010000012.1 GCA_934096075.1 uncultured Bacilli bacterium | reverse complement strand
GAATTAATGAGAAGTGGATATGTACCAGTTATTATTAAAAAAGATGATAGATTAAAATATTATGAAGCACTTGATAAAGCACATACAACAGGTGATTATACAGATTTTGTTAAATTAGTAACAAAAGAGGAAAATGAAATGTTAGATAGATATTTAGAAATTATTAAATAGAACAAAATATTAATTAGTAACATTATATGTTATAATTTATATATAGGTGATTATTTATGATGATTAAAGTAGTAGCATGTTTGATTGAAAAAGATAATAAAGTTCTCATTGCGAAACGTTCAACTGGTGATCCTAATGTTTTGAGTAAATGGGAATTTCCTGGAGGAAAGGTAGAATCTAATGAAGACGAAAAACATGCAATTGAAAGAGAAATAAAAGAAGAGTTTGAATTAGAAATAAAGGCTAATAAATACTTAGTGAATAATATATGTGAATACCCTAAAAAAACTGTTGATTTGAGATTATACAGTTGTGAATATATTTCTGGTGATTTTAATCTTCATGATCATTCAGAATATAAATGGGTAGAAAAAGATAATTTATTAAATTATGATTTAGCACCTGCTGATATTCCGCTTGCTAAATATGTTAAGGAGAAATAATTATGAGTACTTTAAGAGAGATTGTTTATAACTCAGTTATTGATATTCATAGAAGAACTGGAAAAGAGTGGATTCCACTAAAAGAAATCTATGAAGAAGTTGACAAAAATAGAGATGTAGGTATAAATAATGGTGGTGCTTCAGTAAGAGCAGCATTAGAAACACATAGTGTATTATCAGAAGCATTTTCTGGAACAGAAGAATACATTCTAAAAGAAAAAGGATCAGGTCTATATAAATCAATATATTATGATCAAATAAAATTTATAAACAATATGAATATTGGTGATGTATTTACACGAGATCAACTTATGGCAATTTTTAAAATAAGTGGTCAGTCAGGCATAATGAAAACTAATTCATTAAACTGTTTAGTATTAACAACATCAGAAGAAAATGGTGTATATGGTGATAGTTTAGTTGAAAACGGTTTTATTACATATACTGGAGAAGGATTAACAGGAGATCAAACTATCACAAAAAACAATAAAACAATTTATGAATCAAACGAAAATGATTTACCAATGTATTTATTCTCTAAAGATAATAATAAAAAATATGTTTTCGAAGGACAAGTTAAACTATGTGCTGAGCCATATCAAGTTATAGAAAAAGACATAGATGGAAATGATAGACTTGTATGGAAATTTCCTTTATCAATTGTACATCCAAATGATTATGATTTTGAAAAAGATGAAAAGTTTAACGAAATAGTTTTTGAGATAACTGAAATTGAAAGTAAAGTATATTCTGATATGATGGAGGAAGAAAATGATCTAGAGTATAGAGAAGGCAAAATAAATATCAGGAAATATAGAAAAACAGATAAAAAGATTCAAAGAACTAAGAAGCCAGATTATATAGCTGAAGAAATTATAAAAACAAATCAAGGAATTATAAATGAGAAAGTTGTATATGAAAATGAGATCAAACGTCTAATGGAAGCTGAAGCAAAAGAGCAAGTTAGGAAAATGGAAGAATTCTTTGAAAATAAGAAAGAGAATGAAGGATTTGATATTTTATCATTTGAATTAAATGAAGATGGCGAATATGTTGAAAAATATATAGAAGTTAAATCAACAAAAGGTAATGAAGGAACACCAATTGATATTACAGCTGATGAAATAGATTTTGCAAAAAAACATATAGATAATTATTATTTATATAGAATAATTAATAGCGAAAGCAAAGATCGATATCTAAAAATAGTAAAAGGTAGAGATTTATTCAATAATGATGATTACAATTTTATTCCAATGAGTTATAAAATATATTCAAATTAAAAGTCCAGAAAAATTAATTCTGAACTTTTTTATTTGATATAAAAGTAATTTTAGCTGCGATAATTATAATTCTATGAAGATCGTCAATTTCAATATATCCTTTAATGCCGATTAAATCGTTTTCTTTAATATAATTATTTAATTCTTTATGAAAACCTTTTGAGATATTTATTTTGACAATTTGATGATTTTCTAAGCCTTCGACCTTTAAGGGTAATTCTTCACCTTCAAAGCCTTTAAAGAATCCAGAAATAACAACACTATTAACCATAATATCCTCCTTTTTAATATTTGTTGTATTAATCACTTAATTATTGAAATTAGTCAAGTAATTTATGGTATAATAATTATTAAATTTTGGGGGCGATATAATGAGTCGAATATATAGAAGTAAAAGTTATAATGGAAGAGGATTAGTAAGTATAGCAAGTTATTTGATAAGGCAATTCTGCTTTGCTAACCCATTTTCTAATTTAGTTAAAGATTCGAATACAGCTACAATAGTTAATTGGATATGTGGTGGTATTTTTATTCCACTAGCGTATATACTTACAAAAACATGGTATAATGGTGGAGCAAAGGCAATTGGAAGTTTTGGTTTCTTTATTAATTATGCAATATTAACGGGATTATTTTTATTGATAACTAAATTTATAACTAATCTTTATTTAGTAGCATTTCTATTTATTTTAGGGTATGCTATATTGTGTATAGTTGAAAGCAAATTGTTTGGAGAAAAGCATCCATTTTAAGAGTTAGTAAAATAAGTACTAATTCTTTTTTTTAGGTACAATTTAGGTACAAAAATACTAAAAAAACACGGTAAATGACGGTTTATGCCAATATAAAAAGGCCAATATTTAAAGGGTTTAACACAATTTGGTCTCTTCTAACTAAAGAGAGCAGGCCCCCTGAAGAGGACACGATTAATTGTGCCCTCATTTTTTTGTCCTAAATCAAAGGGTTTGTGAAGTTTTGAAATTTATAAAATACATTTTAGGCGACGAAAAGTTTAAAAAATGGTAAAAATATATAAAATTAGGCAACATATCAAGTTGATCCCCTTTTAATTTACTCGACTTATAACATTTAGAGGTGTTCTATTAAATTACTCTTGAAGGTAGACATATTAAAATATGCGGATTACTTTTTTGAAAATATAAAACTTGTTATTTAATGTAATATGAGAGAGCTAATAAGGATCTCTTCTTGGTAATTAACTTCCGGTGCATAAATATATATTTAAAGTTTGAATATTTATATAAAAAATAAAATATATGTGAAATTTATGGTTAAATCAATAACTTTGTGATAAAATTTAATATAGGTGACGAGGATTAATGAATAACAAGGTATTTAAAAACTTAGATGAACAAATAGAAATATTAAAAGATAAAGGTTTAATAATAAATGACATAAATTATGCTAAAGAAGTATTGTTAAGAGAAAATTACTTTTTTATAATGGGTTATAGACATTTATTCTTAAAACATGATAGTTCTAGAAAATTCATTGATGGAACTACATTTGACGAACTATATAGTTTATTTGTGTTTGATAGAATGTTTAGAAATATTATATTTAAAAATATTCTTATTGTAGAAAATAACTATAAATCTATCTTTAGTTATGTGCTAAGTAAAAATTATGGTTATAAAGAAAGAGATTATTTAAATATAAAAAATTTTGATAATGATAAGAGTAGAACAAGACAAATTAATGATTTAATAAGAAAAGTAAAAAGACAATTTAATGTTAATGGAAGACAACATGGTGCGACAAGTCACTATATGGATAATTATGGTTATATACCTTTGTGGATAGGTGTTAAAGTTATAAGCTTTGGATTGATGAGTGAAATGTTTAGTATTTTAAAACCTATTGATAAAGTTTCAATTGCAAGTGTATATAAAATCGAGCCTGACGAAATGGAAATGTATTTACCAATATTAGCAAATTATAGAAATTTATGTGCACATGAAGATATTGTATTTAATCACTTTACTCAAAGAATAATACCGGATACTAAATATCATAGTATATTGCAAATAGAAAAAGTCAATAATGAATATGTATATGGAAAAAATGATATATTCGCATTAATAATTATTTTGAAAAGATTACTAACAAAAGATGATTTTAAAATGATGATGAATGAAATTAACTATGAATTTGA
This sequence comes from uncultured Bacilli bacterium, assembly GCA_934096075.1. Lineage (GTDB taxonomy): Bacteria > Bacillota_I > Bacilli_A > RF39 > UBA660 > CAKOLN01. The sequence goes on along the minus strand of CAKOLN010000012.1, from coordinate 28,127 downwards.
TAGATTGTGTGGAAAACTAAATGTTATTAAAATTGATGATGTAATAAATGCAATGGGATTTCCACAAAATTATAAAGATATAATGTATATAGAATAGATTAGGAGTGATGTTTATGAAGAAAAAAATAGGTTATATTTTAACAGGAGTGTTATGTTTTTTAGTAGGTGCTGGTTTAGTCATAGGTGCAGTGTATTATTTTCCTAAAGAAGTAGTGAAAACTATTACTGAAAAGAATGTTAATATTACTGATACAGGTATAAGTGAAAGTGTAGAAAAAATAAATGATGCAGTAGTCGTAATTGAAACATATGAAAATAACGAATTAACTGGAACAGGTTCAGGTTTTGTTTATGATACAGATGATGACTATGGATACATTATGACAAACCACCATGTTATCGAAAGTGGAGAAAATATTTTAATTACTTATAGTGATGATACTACTAATGAAGCAACAATAGTTGGTAGTGATAGTTATGCAGACATAGCTGTGTTAAAAGTACCAAAAAAAAGTGTATTAAAAGTAGCTAGTTTAGGTAAAAGTTCTGACTTAAAAGTTGGTGATACTGTATTTGCAGTAGGTAGCCCAATGGGAAAAGAATTTAAAAACACTGCCACTAAAGGAATTTTAAGTGGTAAAGATAGATTGATTAGTGTTAATGTTAATAATAATGATGCAGACTATATTTTAAATGTTATGCAAACAGATGCAGCAATTAACCCTGGTAACAGCGGTGGACCTTTATGTAATATTAATGGAGAAGTTATAGGAATTAATAACCTAAAAATCGTTAAAGATACGGTTGAAGGCTTAGGATTTTCTATTCCAATTGAAGATGCCTTAAAGTATGCTGAAAGTATTCGTACAACTGGTAGTGTTAAAAGACCATATGTTGGAGTAAGTATGATAAATGCAAACAACATTTATCAATTAAGATATACTGAAATAAATATTGACAGAAATATTACTGAAGGAGTAGTGGTTGTTGAAGTAGAAAAAGACAGTCCTGCTGATAAAGCTGGCTTTGAAAAAGGTGATGTTATAACCAAAATAGGAGATTACAAAGTTAGTAATATTGCTGAATTCAGATATAGACTTTATAGTTATGATATTGATACTAAAGTAGATGTTGTAGTAAATAGAAATGGTAAAGATAAAACTATAAAAGTAACATTAGGTAGTAATTAAACTACCTTTTTGTTTGACTTCATAATTAAAATACTGTATAATACTAAGTACATTTAAAGGGGAATATGTAAAAATGAATGATAAGTTAGTAGAGAAATTAGCGACTAGTGAATATTTTGAAAAATTTATAAATCAAACAATTGAAACATTATCTAATGAAAGAATATACTTTGATAATTGGAAGTCTATAGTAATTCTTTATGCAAAATTAAATAAAATATCAAAGAATAAAAAACTACTAAAAGAGTTAGAAACACATTTATATCTTGCTAATGTAATAGTAACAGATGAACAAAAAGAATTATATACAAAGATTTTATCTAAATTACCAATGCCAAGATTAAATTATGTTAATAATCCAAATATATTGAAAACAAAATTAATTGAATCAAGAATAAAAAGATTAAAAGATTATTTGGATAGTAAAACAATAACATATTACGAATGGCTAAAACTATACAGGGATTTAATGACAACTTGTTCACAACTAGATAGAATAACTGAGTCTTTAAAAGAACTGATAATTGAATATTCAAATTTATTAAGTAACGCAAAAATTATGAGTTTAACAGAAATAAATAAGCAAGATTATGAAACCAAAATAAAACAATTAGAATCACTGCAAAAATAAATGCAATATTGATAAAAAAATTATAAAATAGTATAATATTAGTACTGGGGAGATTGTTATGAGAAAATGTGCGATTGTTTTTAATCCTGAAAGTGGAAGACCTAAAGATAAAAAAGATATTATAAGTTTACCTTCTATTTTAACGGCTAATGATTTTGAAACTATTATGTGCCCTACTAGTGGACCAAAAGACGCAACAAAAATAGTTAAAAACTTAAGTGATGATATTGATTTAGTCATTTGTTGTGGTGGAGATGGTACTTTAAATGAAGGCGTTACCGGTAATTTGATGAGAGATAACAAAATATTAATGGCTCATTTACCTGTGGGAACTGTTAATGATGTAGGAACGATGTATGGTTTTACTAAGAATATGATGGTTAATGCTCAGATGTTAGTTAATGGTACTATAAAGAATATAGATGTATGTTTAATCAATGGTAAACCTTTTGTTTATGTGGCTTGTATAGGCAGTTATGTAGATGTTTCTTATAACACACCTAGAGAATTAAAGAAAAAGTATGGCAGACTTGGTTATTTCTTTAATGCAATTAATGAACTTAAAGGAGAAGTTAAACTATTTGATTTGGAATATGATATAGATGGTATTAAAAAGAGTGGTACTTATTCATTTGTATTTGTGACAAACACATGCCGTATGGGCGGTTTTGATAATATATATTCTGATATAAAATTAGATGATGATATGTTTGAAGTTATTTTAATATCAGCTAAGACTAAACCAGAATTAATCAAAATAGTAAGTACTGTATTTACTAGTAAAGTAAAAAATATGCCAGGCGTAGAATATTACAAAACTAATAACTTTAAGGTTAAGTTTGATAAAATGCCACCAAGTTGGGTAATTGATGGAGAAGAATATACACATCATACAAAAGAATTTGAGTTTAAAATAAATAAAGAAATTAAGATGTTACTTCCTAAAAAAAATATAGTTAAATTATTTAATGAAATGGAAGAAGAATAGGATATTTATGAAGTATGGAGTAAGAGATAGATTAGGTAATGAGTGGTATATTAAAGAATCTAATGTTGTTAGGTTCTTTTATGGTACTATTATTGGTAGATTAATTGTTAGAATATTTAGTATACCTTTATTTTCTAAAATAATGGGATTGTTTTTAGATAGTAAGTTATCTAAGTTTAAAATTAAATCTTTTATTAAAAAGAATAATATAGATATGAGTTTGTATAAAGAAAAGGATTATAAATCATTTAATGATTTCTTTACTAGAGAAATTAAAAATATAGATTATTCTAAAAATAAAGATGATTTTATTAGTCCATGTAGTTCTAAATTAAGTGTATATGATATTAATGAAGAGGGACTATATAGAATAAAAAATAGTTATTACAGAATAAAAGATTTAGTTAATAATAATTTTATTTATAAAGAATTTATTGGTGGTAAGTTGTTAATATTTAGATTAGAAGCAACTGACTATCATAGATATATTTATATAGATAAAGGTAGTAAAGAAAAGAATGTGTTTGTGCCTGGCATACTAAATACAGTTAGGCCTATTGCTTTAAAACATTTTAATATTTATAAACAAAATTCTAGAGAATACACTATTATGCATACTGATAATTTTGATGATGTTATACAAATTGAAGTTGGAGCTATAATGGTTGGTAAAATAAATAATAAACATGAAGAATATACATTTAAAAAAGGTGAAGAAAAGGGTATGTTTGAGTTTGGAGGTTCTACTATTGTTCTTATGATAAAAAAAGATATTGTTGATTTAGATAGTGATATAATTAAAAATAGTAGTGATGGCTTTGAAACTAAAGTAAGTGTTGGAGAAAGTATTGGTAAAAGAAAGAAACATTAGAATAAAAATTTTAATGTTTCTTTTAATTTAGGATAGAATTGTTTAACTAATAAAATTATTAAAGTTGAGTAAATAAATGCAAATATTACATCTATTGGTAAATGTTGTTTAGTGAATAAAGTAGATAATATAATTAATATTAAATATGAAGTAGATAATATTTTGGTTAATGGTTTAATATTAGTTTTATTTAAATAATATATTAATATAAAACATACTAAACAGTGTTCTGATGGTAAACAATTAGTAGGATTATCTAACTTGTAAGTTAGGTTTACTACCCAGTCGGTTATAGATTTTACTTCAAATGTTGGTCTTATAATAGTGCTTGGATAAATAATAAATGTTAAGTTAGATAATATAAATCCAAATGCTAAAGTATATATTAATTTTTTATATACATCTTTATTATCTTTAAATATCAAATATGATAAAAAGAATACAAAAGGGTACCAACTATGATAAATATAAATAAAATATTTAATAAATGGTACATTTAAATTAGTATCTAAAAAATGATATTTAGTTAAAGATAAATTAATAATAAAATATACTATTGCTTGAATAATTAAAACTAAACTAATAGATTTAACATATTCTTTATTGTCTTTTATAAAGTTTTTCATATTTTCACCTATTTAATTATACTATAAATATATAAGATATTGTTAGACATTTTTAATAATTATGTTGTTTTTAGTAATAAATTACTTATATTTTAAATATTATTTCTTAAGGAGGAATATGGAAAAGATATTTAAAAATTATAAGAATTCATTTATTTTATTATTATTTATTTTAATTGGTACTATTTTAGGGTTAGTTTTTAAAGAAAATATTTGCTTTTTAAAACCACTTGGTGATTTATTTATAAATATGCTTATGGTTATTATAGTACCACTTATATTTTTAACTATTTCAACTAGTATTGGTAAATTAAAGTCACCTAAAAGAGTGGGAAAAGTTATAAGTAGTATTATTTTAGTATTTATTTTTACTTCATTAATTAGTGTGGTTGTAGGAATTATATTTAGTAGAATACAACTTGTTAATTTGAATGATACTGATAGTATATTAAATAATATAAGTGGTGAAATTGTTAAAAAAGATGAAGTTAATTTAATAGAAAGAACAGTTAATACTTTAACAACAGATGATTTTATTAATTTATTAAGTAAAGATAATATTATTGCATTAATAGTAGTTTCTGTTATTACTGGTGTAGGTATTATTTTATCTAAAGAAAAGGGGGTTAAGGCATTAGAAGTATTAGATAGTTTTAATGAAATATTAAAAAGTATATTAAATATTATTATGTATTATGCTCCGATAGGGTTAGGTTGTTATTTTGCTAATTTTGTTGGAACATTTGGTTCTAGCATAGCAGTGGGGTATTTAAAAACATTCATCATTTATTTAATCGTTTCATTATTTATATACTTTGTTGTTTATTCAATTTATGTTTATATTGCTGGTGGTAAAAAGTGTTTAAAACTGTATTGGAAAAATATTATACCTGTAACTATAACAGCTTTAAGTACATGTAGTTCTGCGGCTTCTATACCTACTAATATAAAAACTAGTGAAAGTCTGGGTGTAAGTGAAGATATTGCTAATACTACTATACCTTTGGGAAGTTCTTTTCATAAAGATGGATCTATAGTGGGTAGTGTATTTAAGATAATGTTTTTAGCTTATTTATTTAATATAGATGTTGGTGTTGGTAAACTTTTAATAGTTAGTTTGATAGTTTCACTTTTGGTAACTGGTATACCTATTGGTGGTGGTACAATATCAGAAATGCTTATTTTGACTTTAATGGGTTATCCTTTATATGCACTTCCTATATTAACTTTAATTGCAACTATTATAGATGCACCAGCGACTGTTTTGAATGTAGTGGGTGATACTGCTAGTAGTGTAATGGTATCTAGAATAGTAGATGGTAAAAATCACTTAAACAAAAAAGACCTTTAATTGGTCTTTTCTTCTTTATCTTTATTAACTATTTTGTTTAAATCACTACTTACTTCAGATGTATTTTTCCAAATCATAATCATCATTAAACTAAATTCAAATATAAGTCTTGCAATAATATTACCTACAATTAGTATTAATAAGAATGCCCAGAAACTTAATTTAATTAATCCAAATGAATAGATAGTAATGTAAACTGCTACAAATAAATATCCAAATTTAAGTAAATTTTCAATAAAAATTCTTTTGAAGTTTAAGAATTCTTTTAACCAATTTACAAATTTTTGTGCATAAGTTTTACCTGATTTAACAAATCCAAAATAAGCTACTAATGAAATGATTATTGCTAAAATAAGTGCCACTGTTCCGAATGCTTGACTTGGTCCAGTATTCATTGATTCAAATGGATTACTACTAATTAAATTTGATCCATAATCATCATAATAGTCATCATAACCAGTTATTCTCATAATTATCCTCCCTTCAATCACATATTCTAATTAAATTTTATATGTTAGAAGGGTATTAGGTATTATGTCAATATTTATTAATTAAAATACATTCTCTATTGTAAACTGAACCTAATGAAAAATCCTTTTTTGTTTCACTAAATACTCTTTCTATAGTTACTCTTCTATTGTAATCAAATGGTTTATTAAGTATCATTTTTACAGAATTATCATTATCATACTCATTTCTTTCTAAATAGTATGGGTCAAATATATAAACATATTTATTAGTTATTTTAGTTATAATTACATAATGTTCACATTCTTGATAACATCTTATAAAAACTACACCATTATTTTTTATACATTCTTTCATTTTTTCTAAAGTGACTTGTTCTTTTTCTAGTCTTGTACACTTAACATTAAAATTATTTTCATTAGTATAATTTGTTATCCACTTTGTTAATTTTTTTATTGCCTCTCTACTAGTTCCACCTTGTCCAAGATTGCCTTTGTCATCATAGCAGTCCAATGTGTATTTAAATATCGATTTAACTAATAAAGCTGGTATTTCTTCTCTTTCAAATAAGTAACTAAATGCATTTAAAAGTGATACTATTCCACAATCAAATTCTGTTACTTGAAATCTTAATGGTATTTTCATAAATTCTTCTTATAAAATTTTACTTTTCAATATTTCACTTGTAAAATCATATGTTTCCTCACATAATTTATTAAGTCTTTCATTATGTGCTTTTCTTTTTTCGGGTGTGTTAACTTCACCCCAAGGTGCATACATTGCATTGACTAATGTATCTAAATTTTCACATATTATTTTTGCATTTTCCTCTCCTAAGTATTTAATCCACTCATTATCTTCTTTAAATTGTGCTCTAAATAATAGTTTTTTTAGTTCATCATTTTGTAATAACAATTCAGCAATACTACTGGCTCTGCCATAACTCTTTATTTGATACTCTCCAGTTATCAACTTGCATATTTTTGCAGTAGTTACTGTATTTAATGCTTCTTCAATACCTAACATACTTGTTTCTTTTACTTCTATTTTACCATTTTCTATATCACATATATCTTTATTTAGACCAGTTGAATCATATACTTTACCATTAATTAATTTTTCTTTTTTATATCCTTTAATAGCGTGACATAGTTCATGTACAATTGTATCGAGTTTGTTATTGTCTAAAACAAATTCTTTTTTATATGGAGTTCTTATATATACAATTGATTTTGATTCTAAGCCTTTATCTGTAATTTTTATATTTTTATGATAGAAAGCACCACCTGTTGTTGGTATTTGCCATTTTTCTTGAGTATTAAAATAAGTATTTAAATAATCTTGAGTATTCTCAGTGGGTCCTTGTATATGTATTTCACATTCATTAATAGCACGTAAAATCGTTTCAGTATGTTCTTCTCCAAATACTCTAATAATCGCTGGTATGACAGAATTTAATAGTCTTATCATATCATCAGAATAATTAAATTTTATTTTTAAATTTTCTAAATAGTTTTCCATGGTATTCTCCTAACTTATTTATATCATCAGTTATTAGATTAGTCAAATTATATTGGTATTATTGTGTAAAGTAAATTGTTCTTTTATTTAATCTTTAATATTGATATAATTATAATGGATGTGGTAAAAATGGCTTCAGCAGTTATTCATTTAGTAGTTGCTAATGAGTTAAATAAAAAATTAAATAGAGATAGTAATAAATTATTAATAGGTAGTATTTCGCCTGATATATCTAAGCTAATTGGTGAGAATAAAATAAAGAGTCATTTTATTAGTGAAGTTGGTTCTGATATTCCTGATATTGGTAAATTTTTAAATAAATATAAATCTAATTTAACAGATGATTTTGTATTGGGCTATTTTATACATTTGTATACTGATTATTTATGGTTTAAGTATTTTATGAGTGAATTATATAATGATACAATGATTAAAAGATTAGATGGTTCAGTTGTGAAATATGATGAAGATACACTTATAAATTATGTATATAATGATTATACTGATTTAAATATTAAATTAATTGATAAATATAATTTAGATTTAAAAATATTTTATAATGAATTACCTAAATTTAATTATATTATTGAAGAAATACCAATGAATAATATTAAATTAGTTGTTGATAAAATGGGTATAATAATTGAAAATAGTAAAGAAAGTAAAAATTATATGTTTGATTTAAAAAATATTGAAAAATTTATTGATATTAGTGTAGATTTAATTTTATCAATAATAGATGAATGTAGGTGATAATGTGAAAAGTTATGTTAAAAAACAATTTATTAGATTTAGAGTTTTTCTAATATTTGATGCTTATAAAAGGAGTAAGTATATAGTTAAAAAGAATATTTTTTATAGTGTGGGCGATAATTTCTTTTTTCAACCAAGAAAGTTACCAAGTGATGCTAAAATGATTAGTTTTGGTAATAATGTTACAGTTGCTAGTGATGTTACTTTTATAAATCATGATATTATACATAATGTTTTAAATAATATGGGATATAATAAATATTATCCTTATTATTTGAGACCTATTAAAGTTGGAGATAATGTATTTATAGGTTCCAATAGTGTGATTTTACCAAATATTAAAATAGGAAATAATGTTATTATTGGTTCTGGAAGTGTAGTTACAAAAGATATTCCTGATAATACTGTCGTGGGTGGAAATCCAGCTAAGAAGATATGTACTTTTGATGAATATGTTTCTAAAAGAGAGAAAACTTATACTAATGATATTATAGAAGTAGATAATTTATGGAGAATGTTTAATGATGAAAAAGATAATAAATAATGATAAATTCTTAAAAATATTCTTGTTTATGCAACCATTTTTAGATGTTTTAGCTGCGGTGTTAATTTATAATAATGTTGATAACTTTATTACATCTTTGATTAGATTAGTATTTATGGGTTTAATGGTTTTATATTTATATTTTGGGGAGTATAAAAATAAAAAGAAAATATTAATATATGTATCGACTTTAATAATGACAATTATTATTCATACATTAATTATGGTACTTGATAAAGATATGAGTGTGTTTATGTATGAGTTTAAGAACACAATATCAACTTATTATTTTGTATTTTTGTTGATAAGTTTAGGAGTTATTTACAAAGATAATAAAATTGGTAAGAAAGAGCTTATGTATTTGTGGATAATTTATGTTTTATTAACATTTATACCTAATGTTCTTGGTATTGGATTCAAAAGTTATTCACATAGTAAAACTGGTATGACTGGATGGTTTTATTCAGCAAATGTAGTAGGATCTATATTAGTAATTTTATTACCTATAATATTGAGTGAAATAAAAAAATTGCCTAAGCTTTTAATAGTTATTTTAGGTGCATTGGTACTTTATAGCATATTTAGTTTAGGAACTAAGACACCTGTTTTAGGATTGGGTATAATACTATTTTTTAATCTTTTATATTATGTTTATAAATTATTTAAATCTAAGAAAAAGAAAAGCATTGTTATAATATTTAGTAGTTTAATATTACTTTGTGGAGTTAGTGTTTATGTGATACCTAAAACTAGTTTTTATGAAAATTTAAAAATACATTATAACTTTTTGAAAAAAAATGATGTTAAAGTATTTAGTAAAGAATTTTTAGATCATTTTGTATTTAGTCAAAGGTTATCCATGGAAGAAAGAACTAGACATAATTATAATAAAAGTCCTATTCAAGAAAAGATATTTGGTATAGGCTATATAGAAAATTATAGTACAGATTCAGTTAATCTTAAAATAGTTGAAATGGATTATTTTGATATATTTTATAGAGAAGGTATTATAGGATTTGTTTTATTCTTTATACCAGTTATATATATGATAGTAATGTTTTTTAAGAATAATTCTATTAATTTTGTGAGTGTTAATATGTTTATATCTATATTGTTAATAATGCTACTTGCTTTATTTCAAGGACATATATTTATTACACCTGCGATTAGTATATTTGTAGCATTAATATTAAATATGGGAAGGGGTAAATTAAGTGAATAGGTTTAAAGATATTATTATAATTGTTTTAATTAGTTGTATACTTGTATTAGCATATTTCTTGTATAAAAATAATTCTAAAAAATGTATAGAAGTTAGTGATGAAGAAAAATATAAATTATATGTTAATAATTATAAAAAAAGTATGAATAATTTAAATAGAAATAATGAACAATATAGAAATATTAAAATGATTAATAGTGAAGTAGTAGGTAGTTATACATTAATGGTTAATACTAACAATGAGTTAATTTTAAATCAAGGTGGTAAGTATGAAGATTATGTAATGGCCAAAGATGTTGTTAATTTCTTTGTAGTTAGTGAAGGAAATGGTGGATTTAACTATATTTACTATACTAGTTTGGATGGCTCATTATATAGATTTTGTGTTGAGATGGGAGAACAAGATATAGAAAAATTAAATTTTAAATATATTGTAAATGTAATAGACAATAATATAGAGTATTCTATTGGAGATGATGGATGTACTCCTTTATTTATAGATATTCTAGGAAATGTTTATAGCAAATATTAATATTTCTTTTTCTTTTATAATTTTTATAGTATAATTTATTTAGAGGGTGATAGAAGTGAATTTTAATGTGAATGGACATAATGTATTTTTAATAGTGGCTGTAACCTTTATAAGTTCAGTAATATTTGTATATTTAAGTAAATTAGTGGCTATACACACTAATATATTGGATGTACCTAACAATAGAAGTGCTCATAAAAAACCAACTCCATTACTTGGTGGAATAGGAATATTTTTATCGTTTTTATTGGGATACATATTATTTGGTAGAGAAAGTACACTCATGTTATCCATTTTAATAGCATCATTTTTAATATTACTTCTAGGTATATTTGATGATATTAAACCAATACCAGCCAAAATTAAATTTATAGTACATATTTTAGTAGCATCTATAGTTGTATTCTATGGTGGATTAAAATTGGATTATTTCGACATGTTTGGTATAAATGCATATCTTGGCATTTGGGCTTATCCAATAACTATTCTTTTAATAGTATCTATCATAAATGCAATTAATTTAATTGACGGATTAGATGGACTATGTGCTGGAATTAGCTCAATATATTTTTTAACTATAGGTATAATAGCTTTAATATTAAATAAGTTAGGAGGTTTAGATATAATACTTTCATTTATAATGTTTGGTGCTACAACAGGTTTTCTTGTTCATAATTTTCCTCCAGCTAAAATATTTATGGGAGATACAGGAAGTACTTTTTTAGGATTAATGATAAGTGTAATTATGTTATTAGGATTCAAAACAGTAACTTTAACTAGTTTGATAATTCCTATGGTATTACTAATATTACCAATAACAGATACGCTATTCGCTATTATAAGAAGAACTATACATAAAAGACCTATTGGTGAGGCAGACAAGGAACATATTCATCATCAATTATTAAAAAAACTAAGTACAAGAAAAACAATATTAATAATTTATTTTATAGATATAGTATTTAGTGTAGTAACTGTTTTATATAGTATTGGTTATAGAAAAGAAATGATTATATTTTATGTATTATTAGCATTCTTAATTTTGTTTTTAGTATTTAAAACAAGTGTAATATTTGATAATGGAAAGAAAGTGAAAAATAAATAATGAAAGTATGTATATTGGGTAGTGGAGCATATGGAATTGCTTTAGCAAGTTTATTTAATAAAAATAAACATAATGTTGTACTTTGGACATTTAGCAAAGAAGAAGAAAAACAATTAAAAAATAAAAGAGAAAGTAATAAATTACCTGGTTATATTATTCCTAATAACATTAAAATAACAAGTAGTATTAAAAGAGTTTTAAACAAAGCTAATTTAGTAGTGATTGCTGTGCCTGCCTTTGCAGTAGATAGTACATCAAAATTAATAAGCAAATTAATAACAAAAGACATGCACATCTTATTAGCGACTAAAGGAATAGAAAATGATACTTGTGATTTTTTAACAGATGTATTAGAAAGATATATAAATAGTAATAAGATAGCTGTGATATCAGGTCCTACATTTGCTAAAGACATAGTGTTAGATGTTCCTATTGGCCTTAGTTTAGCAACAACAAATGCAAGAACTAAGAATTTCATTAAAAAAGCAATGGAAAGCGATACAACAAAACTAAGAGATACACAAGATATTATAGGAGTACAAATCTGTGGGGCGATAAAAAATGTAATGGCAATTGCATCGGGTATTTTAGATGGAATGCATGTTACAGATTCTACAAAAGCCTTGTTTTTAACTGAAAGTTTAAATGATATTAAAGAACTAATAGATGCATTGGGTGGAAATAAAAAAACTATTCTTTCATTTAGTGGCTTTGGAGATATTTTAATGACATGTACTAGTACTAATAGTAGAAATTTTACATACGGGCGTTTAATAGGTGAAGGAAAGCTTGAAAAAGCAGAATATTATGGTGAAACAACTACAGTAGAAGGACTATATACATTAAAAAGTATAAAAGAACTTATTAAAAGAGAACATGTAAGGATGCCAATAGTTGATTTGATAAGTGATATAATAATTGGTAATAAAAATAAAGAAGACATCTTATCATTTCTAATACAAAAATAGAATAACCCTTGAATAGAAACTAATAATTTGATAAAATTAAAATGTAAAAAATAAAGGAGCAAACAAAACTATGAAAGAACTAATTCTCTTTGAATCAAGTACCAAACTTGGTACGAATTTCGGGGGGGGTTATTACTAACTAACTCTCATAGTTTTTGTTTTATATTAAATTCATAGGCATAAGTCTATGAGTTTTTTGGTACTATAAAAAATGGAGGTAAAGATGAAAGAAAAGAAATATTTAGTACTAGGTATAGTATTAGTACTACTAACATTTGTAGGTGTATCACTTGCATACTTCTTAACAACAATAGAAGGGGATAGAAAAAATATTACAATTAATACATCAGACTTAAGAGTGATATTTACAAATGGAGATGCAATAGAAGGGACAGAGATAGAACCAGGATGGAGTGTAAGTAAAACATTTAGCGTTGAAAATAAAACTAAGAATGAATATAAATACAACATAGTAATAGAAGACTTAATAAATACATTCAAAACAACAGGATACTTACAATACAAAATAACTAGTACTGATGGTGGATATAACATGGCTGATTTTGAAGATGTACCAAAAAGAAATAGTGCAACTGATACAGTACTAGCATATAGTGTTTCAATACCATCAAAATCAATACAAAACTATACAATAACAATACAATATAAAAATGATGAAAATGTAGACCAAAGTATAGATTCATTAAACAATGCAGTTGTAACAGGCAATATATACATATCAAAGGGAACACCAATGCCAACATTAACTGAAGCTATACTAAGAGATAATCCAACAATAAGTGAAAGAACAGACTTTAGTATAACAAACACAGTAACAACAACAGGAACAATATATCAAACAAATAAAACAGAAGATGGAAGTACAGTACACTATTATTCAGGAAATACGACAAATAACTGGGTAAAGTTTGGTAAAACAATACAAGAATGTACATATAATGGACTACAAGTATATTATGGTATTTATAATGAAGAAACAAGTTATTATAAAGAGGTAAGAAAGGTTGCATCAAGTGATGAGTGTGTTTCAACTAATGTTTGTTTAGATTCTGACTATGGACCAATAGTTGGTTTGACTGAAGAACAATGCGGTAATATTGGTGATTGGAGAACTAATAAAGCTACAGCTGGTAATAAAACAGAAAAGGATATATATTGGAGAATAATAAGAACAAATGAAGATGGAAGTGTAAGAATGTTATATTCTGGATTAGATCCGGCTACTACGCGGGGATTTATAGGTGGTTCTGTATTTAATTTAAACTACAATGATCCAATGTATGTAGGATATATGTATGGAACAAGTGGCTCTTTAGAAAATAATAGAACTAATACAAATGAAAGTACAATAAAAACGGTAATTGATACTTGGTATAAAAACACTTTATTAACTAATTATGACAAATATATAAGTAAGACAGCAATATATTGTAATGATAGAAGTATTGCTTCAGACCAAACATACTCTACATCAAGTGCTTTTAATTATGGTCCTTATACAAGGCTAGTAGATAATAAAACACCGACATATAAATGTGGAGGAGATACTAGTAATGGATTATTTGAAAGCACACAGGCAGTAGCTGACAAGTTTAGTGCAAGTACAGCAAGTGGAGGAAATGGACAACTAAAATATCCAATAGCACTTATGACTGCAGATGAGAGTGCTTTTATTGGTGGAAAATATAGTGAAATTTTAAGTAGACCATTTTTATGGTATTATACAAATAGTCAAGGAGAGTCAATAACAGGTACTGAAGATTGGTGGTTGATTTCTCCACATGATAAATACATTGATAATATGTCTATTCCACCATTTAATTCTCCTAGAATTTTTGGTATTACAGGCCAAAGTCATTCTATTTCAGAAGCAATGGCTGGAAAAGGTGGCATTGTTTCCAGCGAAGATGATATAAATCGTTTAAATGCTATTCGTCCTGTAATAAGTTTATCATCTTGCGTTAAAATAACTGGATCTGGTACTCCAGATGATCCGTATATAGTCGATTATGAAAACAGTTGTAAATAGAAATAAGAGTGAAATTTTCACTCTTATTTTATTCTTCTATTAAATCTTTAACTTTAGATTTATAATCATTTAACTTATCTTCTAAATCTGCATTCTTATCTTTTAAGTCTTCAATCTCTTCTTCATATTTAGAAATAGTATCATTTAATATACTTTGATTATTATTTAAATCATTTAATTCATTATAACAACCACTTAATTCTTCATCTCTATTTATTTGATTTAATTCTTGATAATATCTACTAGAATTATCTTTTAATTTATTTATATTTTCTTCATTACCTCTTACAACTATATAAGCAGTATATAAATTATTATAGTTATAAATCTCTTTATCTTTTAAATTATCTAACACTATATTAATAATCTTATTACTAGGATTAATTCTATTACTAAAGTCTATAAACTTATAATTACTTAAACTATATTCATTAATATTTAAAGTACTAAATTCACTATAATAAGTAGTATCTACAACAATCTTATCACTTAAACTATTATCAACTACAAATTTAACATCAGTTCTATTAAAATAATAATCTTCTATAATATGATTACCATAAGAACCAATTAATAAATTATCACTCATATCATATTCATAACTCTTATTAACATACTCTAAATTAGTCTTAGGTTCTTTATCAACATATTTAGTATCAATTACTTCAGTAACACATAATCCAATACCAATACCTGTTAATAATAATCCACTTATAAACATAATAAACATCTTTTTAAAACTAATCTTATGATTAAATAAGAAAGCACTAACAAGTAATATAATAAATCCATTAAGAACTAAACCACCTATACCTACAATAGTAAATCCAAAATATAGAATACCTTTAAATAACAAATATAACATAATAAATAAATATATAGCCAAGAATATAAAACTAAATAAGAATGGTAAACTTATTAATACTAAGAAAAACTTTAATGTTAACATTAATATCTTACCTAAAGTCTTAAATACTGGAGAAGTATTAGTTTCTTTATATACATAACTCTTATTCTCTTCTCTAATAATAGTTTCTTCTTTACTATTCTCTTCTTTAACATTTTCTTTTACTTCAAACTTATCTAAATAATTAGTCTTATAAATATATAAGTATGAAAATATAAAGAAAGCCAAATATAAAATATTTATTAAGAATTCCCATATAGTAGTTATAAATCTTAAACTAGGATAATCATAGAATATATTATCTGTTAAATTAATTAAATACTCGAATGGTAACCTAAGTGCAAGTAATATCATAAAGATAACAAATAATTCAAATATTATTTTAAATCTTTCTCTACCTTTAATATTCTTAAACATAGTAACACTCTTATTCATTATATAAGTTATATCATCTATAAAAGAATTAATAGTATTTTTACTCTTCTTATTAACATCACTATAATTAATAGAATCATTAGTTAGATCATCTAAAGTAACATTAAATATCTTACAAAGAGTTAATAGTTTATCCATCTCTGGATAAGTTTGACCACTTTCCCATTTGGAAACTGATTGCCTTGAGACATCTAATTTATCAGCAAGGGCTTCTTGACTTAGATTATTCTCTTTTCTAAGTTTTGTTAGCTTTTCACTAAACTTCATTTTCTTCACCTCGCATACATAATACAATAAAACCCAGTTGCATAAAACCAATATTAAGTTGTTTTTATGTTAATTCTTGGTTGCATCGCTTATATTATATCAAATAAATTAATATTATTAAATAAGAGATGCTTATGGAAATAATAAATAATAATACTGTTGTAGTATTTACAAGTGAATAATTAAAAAATGTATTAGAAAGTGATAATACTTATACATATATCTATATAGGTAATAACATAACATTAACATTAGAAGAACACTCTACATTTAATATAACAACATATAATGGATTAAGTTGTGGAACATTTGGTACTAGTAACACCACTTTAAATGAAGGCTCATCTCTAACAATTAAAAAAACTAACTACAGTGGTGGTTATGCTACATGGTATAGTTATGGTAAAATAAATTTATTAGAAAACTCTACATTAGAAATAATAAATAATTACACTGGATTAACAACATCAAATTATAATATATACTTTGCTAATACAAGTGGTGGTTTATACATAAATAACCCTAAAAAAGTAGTACTATATAATAAAGGAGGTAATATAATATACACATCTAATAGTATTCCATTTGAACTAATATATAAAAGATTAAATCTATTTACTAATTCTATTGATATAACTAGTAATATAAGTGAATCTACATTACCAACATATTCTTGGTATAAAAATAATCTAAGTATAGTTAAAGGAACATTCACTAATACTTTAACAACTATAACAGAAAACAACTATACAGAAGAAGAACTAACTAATTTACCTAGTCTTGATGAAGACACTCTAATAACAGGAAACACTTTATCACCCATAAATATTACATACATTATTTTAATAATTGACTTATCTAAAATTTTGTTGTATTATTTTATTGTTGAATAGTCAACAGGTGATTATATGTGGGAAGATAATTTTGTTATTTTATTTAGTTCTATAAAAAAGAAAATGTATAAATTATTAAATAATAAACTAAAAGATTATAATTTATCTATAATTGAAGCCATATACTTAATTATACTATATGATGAAAAAAGTCTTACATTTAAAGAATTAACTACTAAAGCAGACTGTGATAAAGGTATGACTACTAAAGTTTTAGTTAAACTAAAAATGATGGGATATGTAACATATAATATAAAAAATATTGAAATTACAGATAAAGGTAAAATTACAGGAACTAAAATAAAAAATATATTAAAAGAATTAAGAAATAATTTAAATAAGAAGATAGGCGAAAAAGAGCTAAAAAATATTTATAATGAATTAAGTGATTTTAATAATATACTGGAGGGAGAATTAAAATGTTAGAATTAAAAAATATTAAGAAAAGTTATAAAACTGGTGAATTTACACAACATGCTCTTAAAGGAGTAAGTTTAGTTTTTGATAATAATGAATTTGTTTCCATATTAGGTGCATCAGGTAGTGGTAAAACAACTCTTTTAAATATAATTGGAGGACTTGATAGATATGATTCAGGAGACTTAATTATAAATAATAAAAGTACTAAGAAATTTAATGATGTATTATGGGATGCATATAGAAATAATTGTGTAGGGTTTATTTTTCAAAGTTATAACTTAATCGGGCACTTATCAGTATTAGAAAATGTAATGATGAGTTTAACACTAAGTGGAGTAACATCTAAAAATAAAAAAGAGAAGGCTTTAAAAGCACTAGAAAGGGTAGGACTTAAAGACCATGCATATAAAAAACCTAATCAACTAAGTGGTGGACAAATGCAAAGAGTCGCTATCGCAAGAGCAATAGTAAATGATCCGAAAGTCATTCTAGCAGATGAACCAACTGGAGCCTTAGACACAAAAACTAGTATTCAAGTAATGGATTTAATAAAAGAAATAAGTAAAGAAAAACTAGTTATAATGGTTACACATAATCCAGAACTTGCTAAGAAATATGCTACAAGAATAATTGAATTAAAAGATGGAGAAGTAATAAAAGATACAAGACCACTTGAATCTGGGACTAATAAAAATGAACTTAAAATAAAGAAAACCAAAATGAGTTTTATAACAGCACTTAAATTAAGTTTTAATAATATAAAAACTAAAAAAGGAAGAACATTCCTAACAGCATTTGCTAGTTCTATAGGAATTATTGGTATAAGTATAATATTAGCTTTATCTAACGGATTTGATAAACAAGTAGATAAATATGAAAAAAACACATTTAGTAATTTTCCAATAACAATTAGTAAAAACACTGTAGCAATGGATGACAAGCAAATGGAAACTTTAATGGGTACAATGATGCCTGGAGAAGGGGACTATCCAAAAGATAAAGTAATATTTCCTTTTGATTTAGCTAGTTATAATGTAATGCATACAAATAACATAAGTGAAGAGTTTGTTAACTATGTGGAAAGTATAGATGATAATTTAATAAGTGGTATTACATATACAAGAGCTACATCACTTAATTTACTGGTAAAAAATAATGAAGTTAAAAGTGTGTCAACTAGTGATTTAAGTATGGGAGTTATACCAAAAGAATTAGATACAGAAGACTTTATGGAAGAAGCTTTTGACTTACTAGAAGGAACATATCCTAAAGAAATAACAGATCTAGTACTTGTAGTAGATAATAAAAATAGAGTTGATACTAAAATATTAAAAAATCTAAATATTGATTATGATAAAGATAAAATAGATTTTAGTGAAATTATAGGTAAAGAAATAAAATTAGTATTTAATAATGATTACTATAAATCATATATGGGTATGTATATTCCAAATAATGATTATGATGAAATGTATGAAAGTGAAAATAATTTAACATTAAAAATAGTAGGTATAGTAAGAGGAAAAGAAGATAACTACTTAGGTCAAATAGCAACATCTGTAAGTAGTTTAAGTAACATGACAAGTACTGAAAGTATGATGAGTACTACTAATATAGGAAGTCTACTTTATAAAAATGATTTAGTAGAAAAAGTAATAAGTGTTAATAGTGAAAGTGACATAGTAAAAAAACAATTAGATTCTGATAGAAATATAATGACTGGAGAAACATTAACAGAAGAAGATAAATCAAACATGTTATTATATCTAGGTAGTGAAGATAAACCTATGCTTATAAGTATTTATCCAAAAGATTTTGCTAGTAAAGATAAAATAGTAGAATACTTAGATGAATATAATAAAGATAAAACAGAAGAAGATAAAATTGTATACAATGACTTAGCATCAAACTTTGTAACATTTGGTTCTAAAATAATGGACGCGATTACAATAGTTTTAATAGCGTTTAGTTCAGTTAGTTTAATAGTAAGTTCTATAATGATAGGTATAATAACTTATATAAGTGTACTAGAAAGAACTAAAGAAATAGGTATATTAAGAAGTTTAGGAGCTAGAAAGAAAGATATAAGTCGTGTATTTAACGCAGAAACTTTAATAGTAGGTATACTTAGTGGATTAATAGGAATACTAATCGCAAGACTACTAATATTCCCAATAAATAGTTTATTATTGGATTTAACTGGTTTAAAGAATGTAGCTATTTTAAATCCATTACATGCATTAATGTTAATTGTAATAAGTACAGTTTTAACACTTATTGGAGGAGCTATTCCATCTCATATAGCTAGTAAAAAAGATCCAGTAATTGCTTTAAGAACTGAATAATAAAAAAGAAAGTTGGTTTAATATGTATAATATATTTGTTTTAATGGCATTATTTTTAGTTTATTCATTCGTAGGTTGGGTTATGGAAACATGTTATTGCTGGATATGTACTAAAAAATTTGTCAATCGAGGATTTTTAATCGGACCAGTAGTACCTATATATGGAACTGGTGGAGTACTTGTTTATGTATTACTTAAAAGATATTTAGATATGCCTTTAGTTTTATTTATAATGTCCATAATAATATGTAGTTTACTTGAATATTTTACAAGTTACTATATGGAAAAGTTATTTAAAACTAGATGGTGGGATTATTCAAATAGAAAATTTAATATAAATGGAAGAGTATGCTTATTTAATATGATATGCTTTGGTATATTAAGTTTAGTTATAATGTATGGAGTTAATCCATTCTTACTAGATACTATTCATAAAATAGATCCTATGGTATTAAAAACAGTAGTTTCAATTCTTATGACAATATTCTTAATAGATCTAGGTATATCTACAAAGATTATTTATAACTTCAAAGGAATAAGTAAGAATGTATTAACAGACGCTACTGAAGAAGTAAATAAGAAAGTTAAAGAAGTAATACTTAGTAAAGGTGTACTACTTAGAAGAATTGCTAAGAGTTATCCTAACTTTAAAATTAGAAGGTAATCTTATATAAATTTACAAGAGGTGATACCAACTATGGAAATAAATAGTGATGATTTAAAAAATTATAAGAATTATGTTATTTACAAAGAAGGTTACAGGATAGTATATTTTTATG
Organism: uncultured Bacilli bacterium; assembly: GCA_934096075.1. Taxonomy (GTDB): domain Bacteria; phylum Bacillota_I; class Bacilli_A; order RF39; family UBA660; genus CAKOLN01. The sequence continues at coordinate 7,261 of CAKOLN010000012.1, read as the reverse complement.
AAAATTACCATGAAGTCGTTAAAGGAGTGTATGCAAAAAATATAAAAGATTTTATAAACTACTTGAAAAATGATAATATAAACATAAAGTCAAATAACATTGATGATATTCTTACTGCTTTTTTAGATAATAATCCTAAAGCATTAGGTGTGGCAATATATGACATAAATCAAAATTGTATAAAAAAGAAATTAAGAAAAAATGTCAACATTATTAATAATTCTATGGTATATAAAGAAGAACTAATACATGATTATAATAATGTTAAAGCAACAGAAGGGTATAGAATAATCTTTTTTGATAATGATAATACCTATAGTGTTGGTCACTATTCTAAAACATTAGAAGGTTTTATGACAGATTTTGTAGAAATTGAACCAATTATGAGTAAAGATGATATACCAAAATTTATATCAATAGAAGATATATTAGACAGATACTTAAAAATGTATAATGAAATAAGAGGAGTAGCTTTATACAAAATTGATGGAACTTTAATGTCTAGAAAAGATAGAAATGATGTTTTAAGAAAAGCATGATTTCTTTTTTTCTTGCATATTTTTTAAATTGTGATAGAATAAAGTACAATTATTTGGAGATGTACTTATGAAAAAAGAAGATTTAGAAAAATTAAAAAGTAAAATAGTTAAATTATCTGAAAAAGAACTAAAAGAAAGAGATAAATATTTACAAGGTTTAGCAAACGGCAAATTATCTGGACCATTAACTAATTATCAAAGTATAGATAAGCCTTGGTTAAAATATTATGATTTAAATATAGATAGTAATTTTTTTAATATGACTGTATATGAATCCTTAACTAAATTTAATAAAGAACATCTAAATGATATTGCCATTGAATATTTTGGTGCTAAAATTTCGTATAAAAAACTATTTGAAAATATAGATAAATTAGCATCATCTTTTAAAGCAAATGGGGTAAAAAAAGGAGACTTTATTACAATATGTGCTCCAGGTATACCAGAAACGATTTACAGTTTTTATTCTCTATCTAAATTAGGTGCAGTTTCAAATATGATAGCACCTTACTTTGATAAACAGGATTTTATAGATAGAATTCATGATTGTAAAAGCAAAATTTTAATTGTGATGGATAGTTTTTATGAAGAAATTAAAGATGCTGTTAGCAAGTCTATTATAGAAAAAGTAGTTATAGTTCCTTCCTTAAATTCCTCACCATTAAAAATACTAAATAAAAAATATAAAGTTAGTGGAAATGAAACATTGTGGAGTACCTTTATAAACGAAGGTAAAAATATATCAGATGTTCAAATAATACCTTATGAAAAAGATTTGCCATTAGTGATGGTCTATTCAAGTGGTACAACAGGTGCTTCTAAAGGAATTCTTTTAACTAATGATAGTTTTCAAAATTCAGTTAGTGCATACTTTAAATCTGGTTTAGATATACATAGAAATCAAAAGTTCTATCAAATAATTCCAACATGGTATTCAACAGGAATTAGCACTTCAATTCATTTACCACTATCTTGTGGTGCGACTGTCTTTATGGATCCAAGGTTTGAAAGAGATATATTTATTAAAAATGTAATAAAAGCAAAACCAAATTATACACTAGCTCCTACCAGTATGTATGAAGGATTTCTTAATAATAAAAATTTAAAAAATAAAGATCTTTCATATCTTACAAATGCTTTTGAAGGTGGGGAACCATTAAGTAAAGAATTAGGACTTAGAATTAATGAAGTATTTAAAAATCATAATAACACTTCAAGCATAAAAGTAGGCTATGGCCAATGTGAATGTGGTGCGACAATAACAACTCAGACTAATATAACTGAACATTGCAATGGCTCTGTAGGAATACCATTACCTGACATAAATATACAAATATGTGATGAAAACATGAATGAAGTTATGACAGGCAAAAGAGGCCAAATAGTTGTAAATACGAAGTCAAGTATGTCTAAATATTTCAAAAATGAATCAGAAAGTAACAAATACTTTTATATTGATAAAAATGGACAAAAATGGAATTGTACGGGTGACATTGGATATATAGATTTAAATGGAAATCTATTTGTAGAAGGTCGTACATCAGATTATTCAATAATAAATGGAGAAAAATTTTATAATTTTGACATAGAAAATATAATAAAGAATATAAAAGGAATAAAACTATGTGATGTATTACATAGAAATAAAGAAAATAACCAAGAATTAGTAGTTCATTTAATTATAGAAGAAAATAACAACTTGGATCCTAACAACATTTTAAAAGAAATTCAAAATAAAATTTATGAAGTAACTGGGAATATAAATATGGTTCCACATGTTTTCAAATTTAGAAAAGAGTTCCCTTATGCCAAGTCAGGAAAAAGAGATACATTAAAAATGATGAATGAAACCGATGAATTTATAGAAATTGATTTTGTAGTAAAAACAGAAAAAATTTTAAAAAGAAAATGAATTCAAATTAATTGATATTTATTTTCTTTTTTGTTATCATTATTATGGTGATAATAAGGGATGACTAGTAAAACATTATTAATAATTTTTAGTTTAATTTACATGTTTGGATTAATATATTTATATTTTTCAAAATCAAGACTTAATAATAAAGAAAACAAAGTTTATAAAATTATGCTAATAACTAATGTTATTGGCTTAATACTCCAATTAGCATGTGATTATGTTTCATATAAATATAATACTATACCAAAAATAATTTCTAGTATAATTTATAAATCCTATTTGGTATATTTCATTGTATTTATAAATTTAATGTTACTATATTTAATAATTATAGTATTTAAAAAATATGAGAAGATTATGGTCAAAAGTAGTATCATAGTAACAATAGTTGAATCTTGGATTATTTGTTTAGCACCCTATGAACTTTATCGAAATGTTGAAACTAAAACTTATTATACATTTGGCATGGCAATTAATTTATCATTTATATTTTCTGCAATTATATGTCTATTTATGTTTGTAGTTTTAATAATTAATCTTAAAAAAATATCAAAGAAAAAAAGTATACCTATATATTTATTAATAATTTCAGGAATAATAACGGCAATCATTCAACATAAATATCCGGACATTTTAATAATAACTGCCATGGAAAGTTATATATGCTGTTTAATGTACTTCACCATAGAAAATCCTGATTTAAAACTGATAAATGAACTTCAATTAGCCAAAGACACTGCCGAAAAAGCAAATCGTGTTAAAAGTGAATTTTTATCAAGTATGTCACATGAAATAAGAACACCAATGAATGCAATAATGGGATGTGTAGATATGTTAGAATGTGAACAAAACTTATCTGATGATGGCAAAGAAATACTTAGTGAATTAAGAACATCATCTAATAGTTTACTAGATATGTGTACTGGAATACTTAATGTTAGTGAATTAGAAAGTGGTAATTTAGAACTTAAAATAGAAGAATATGATCCACAAGAATTATTTAATGACTTAACTATATTAGCTAAGAAAAGAATAGGTAAAAAGAATATTGAATTTAAAACAGAATTTTCTAATATACCAGAATCTTTATTTGGAGATAGAAAAAAAGTAAAAGAAATAATAATGAATTTACTAAGTAATGCTATTAAATATACTAATGAAGGTACTATAGAATTTAAAGTATGTACAGGAATGGATAGAGATAAATGTAACTTAATAATAAGAGTTATTGATACTGGTATTGGAATAAGACCGGAAATAAAAGATAGAATATTTGATAGTTTTGTAAGAGATGATAATGTAAAAGATTCTTCAACATTAGGTATTGGTCTAGGGTTATCAATTACCAAAAGTCTAGTAGAATTAATGGATGGCGGAATAATGCTAAATACTGAAGTTGGCAAAGGTTCTAAATTCACAGTTGTTATACCACAAGACACAAGTGAAAATTTATAAGGTAAAATATGAATAAAGAATTAGAAAAATGGAAATTTGGAATTAATAATAATGAATTAATTGATTTGGTCTTAAAAGGAAAGAAAACTGCTACTACATATATTTATCATGGTAATGTAGATAAGTTAGATTCAGAATCTATTATATTATATGATAATGATAAACCAGCTTGTTTAGTAAAAACCACAAAAAATATAGTAACTAAGTTTAAAGATGTTGAATGGTCTATAGCAAAACTTGAAGGAGAAAATGATGATTTAGAAGGTTGGAGAAAGAACCATTATGAATTCTTTAAATCAATAGATGATTCATTTAATGAAGAAACTTTAGTAGTTGTAGAAATATTTAAACTAATAAAAATATATTAAATTGAACTTATTTGGTTCAATTTATTTTTTAATTATGTTATAATAACCTTGATTTAAAAGAGTGGAGATGATTATATGAACAAATTTTATATAACAACACCTATATATTATCCAAGTGGTAAATTTCATATAGGAACAGCTTATACAACAATATTAGCAGATGTACTAGCAAGATTTAACAAACAAAAAGGAATTGATGTTTACTTTCTTACAGGTTTAGATGAACATGGTCAAAAAATTCAAATAAAAGCAGAAGAAAAAGGTATAACACCACAAGAATATGTAGATGAAATGGCTAGAATGTCTAAAGAACTATGGAAAAAATTAAATATATCAAATAATGATTTTATTAGAACAACTGACAAAAGACACGTTGATGCAGTTACAAAGGCATTTACAAAACTATATGAGCAAGGAGACATTTATAAAGGAAAATATAAAGGAAAATATTGTGTACCTTGCGAAACATTTTATACTGAAAGTCAATTAGTTGATGGAATGTGTCCAAGTTGTGGTAGAGAAGTAAAAGAAGTAGAAGAGGAAACATATTTCTTTAATATGAAAAAATATGAAGATAGACTAAAAAAATTCTATGAAGAAAATCCAGATTTCTTAGTACCACTAACTAAGAAAAATGAAATAATGAATAGTTTTGTTAATGTAGGTATAGAAGATTTATGTATATCTAGAACAACATTTGACTGGGGAATTAAAGTACCAGTTGATCCTAAACATGTAATGTATGTATGGTTAGATGCTCTATTAAACTATATAACAGCATTAGGTTATATGAGTGATGATGACTCTTTAATGAAAAAATACTGGCCTGCAGATGTACAAATAATAGGAAAAGACATACTAAGATTTCACGCCATATATTGGCCAATATTCTTAATGGCTTTAGATTTACCAATGCCTAAAAAAATATTTGTACACGACTTTATAATGATGAGAGATGGCAAAATGAGTAAATCTAAAGGAAATACAATATATCCAGATATCCTAGCAGATGCTTATGGAGTTGATGCAGTAAGATATACTATTCTAAAAAGTTTACCATATGGACAAGATGGAGAATTTACACCAAGTTCATTTATAGAAAAATATAACACAGAACTTTGTAATGATTTAGGTAACTTAGTTAATAGAACAATTGCAATGATTAATAAATATCAAGAAGGTATAATATTAAATAGTAGTACAAAAACTTCTTTTGATGATACCTTAAATGATTATATTAATAACGAAATAAAATTATATGAAAAAGAAATGGAAAACATAAACATTCAAAACGCATTAAGTCATATATTAAATATAGTATCTAGAACTAATAAATATATTGATGAAACAAGTCCATGGGTATTATATAAAGAAGAAAAATATGAAGAACTAAAAAGTGTAATGTATAATCTATATGAATCAATTAGAAAAATATCTATTTTATTCTATCCATTTATACCAGAAACAAGTAATAACATTTATAATCAATTAGGATTAAAAGAAAGTGAAACTACTTATGAAAGTTTAACAAATATACCTGATGTTACTAATAATAAAGTTATTGAAAAAGGAATACCTTTATTTGAAAGATTGGATGCAAATGTAGAAACTGATAGATTAATGGAATTAATGAAAACATGTTAAGTACTAAGAAATTAGTACTTTTTTAAGAGAAAGATACGATAATTGTATGAGTCTCAAAAATTAATAGACAAATAGAAAAGGAGAATTTATGATAGATGAATATTTAAAAAAATTTTGTGAAAATGCAAAAATAAATGTAATTGATATTGGATGTTCTGGAAATAGTGTAAAAGAAGTTATTAAAAATCAAGAAGTTTATTATATAAAAGAATCAAAATTTGGAAATTTAGATAAAGAATATTTTATAAACAATTATCTAAAGGAAAAATTACCTGTACCTGAAGTAATCTATTTTGGAAGTAATGAAAATAAAAGCATTATGATTAAAAAAAAGTTGGATGGCGAAATGATATGTTGTGATGAAATATTTGATGATATGAAACATGTTGTAGAGTTAGCATCTAAAGCAATAAAAATATTACAAAATGTAAATGTAGATAATCTAATTATTAATAATGATTTAAATAAAAAATTGGCATTAGCCAAATATAATATAGATAATGGATTAATTTCTTCTAATGACATGACAGAAGAAAATCAAAAAAAATTTGGAGACTTAGAAAATCTTTATAATTATTTAATAAATAACAAAATTACAGAAAATAACTTATGCTTATCTCACGGAGATTTAAGCATACCAAATGTATTTTATAAAGATGATAAAATAACTGGATTTCTCGATTTAGGAGATGCAGGTATTGCAGATATGTGGTATGACATAGCGATTCTTGTAAAATCACTTAGAAGAAATTATGAAACTAAAGAAGCAGAAAAATATTTATTCGAATGTTTACATATTGAGCCTGATTATGAAAAAATAGAATACTACATCTTATTAACAGAATTATTTTTATAAAATAAATAGATAATATGAATAAATAAAATTGATAGACAAATAAAAATAAGCAATTGATTAAAAGCAAAGATTGTTATATAATGTATATAGAAGAGAAATCTTCATATAATAAAAAAGGAACATTCAATTCTGAATGTCTACCGAAATTCAGTAACGACATTTATCCTATTTTAAATGGATAGATGTCTATTTTTATGGCAATAATTATTAAAACTATCGCTATTAAAATGAACAATATTCGATTAAAAATCTTAATAATAAAATTTTTCTTCTTCATACGTTCGCCACCTTTCGTTGGTTAAACCCCCGACTTGGTGGTAGACACCCAGAACATCCTGTTCCATAAAAATTATTATATCAATGAAACAAATTTAAGTCAACAAAAAACACAAACAAAAATTTAATCCTAAATTACAAGTAGAAACTGGAATTTTGATAGAAAAAGTGTAAAGCCGTGCTATAATAAAGGTGTCAATTGAGT
>CAKOLN010000011.1 GCA_934096075.1 uncultured Bacilli bacterium | reverse complement strand
AAATTCATAGGTAAAAGTCTATGAATTTTTTCGTGCTCAAAAAAGAAAGGATGGAAAAGATGAAGGAAAAGAAATATGCATTGTATGGAATAGGAGTAGTACTAATATCATTAATAGGAATATCATTAGCATACTTCGCAACACAAATAGTAGGAAAAGAAAAAGATATATCAGTAAATACAAAAGATTTAAGGATAATATTCAATAATGGAGATGCCATAACAGGAGAAAATGTAGTAGCCGAAGATAATTGGAGTATGACAAAAACATTTAGTGTGGAGAATAAATCTAATAGTACATATAAATACAATATAGTAATAGAAGATTTAGTAAATACATTCAAAACAACAGGATACCTACAATATAAAATAACAAGTACAGATGGTGGATACAGCATGACAAGTTTTGAAGATGTACCAAAAAGAACTTCTGCATCAGATACAGTACTAGCATATAGTGTATCAATAGATGAAGGAACTACCCAAAATTATACAATAACAATACAATATCCAAATGATGCGAATATAGATCAATCAAATGATATGGGAGCCACATTAAGTGGTAAATTATATATATCAGAAGGAACACCAATGCCAACATTAGCTGAAGTTATGTTAAGAGATAATCCAACAATAAGTGAAAGAACAGACTTTAGTGTAACAAATACAGCAAATACCACAGGAACAATATATCAAACAAATAAAACAGAAGATGGAAGTACAGTATACTATTATTCAGGCAATACTACAAACAACTGGGTAAAGTTTGGTAAAGAAACAGAAACTGAGTGTACATACAATGGAAAAACAGTATGGTTTGCCTTGTATGACGAAGAAAATGATACAATTAAATATGAAAGAAAAACTATCACGAGTGATGAATGTATTTCAACGAACGTTTGCATACTTAGTGATTGGTATGGACCAGCAGTGGTTGGATTAACTGAAGAGCAATGTACAAATGAAAATGGTATTGCAGGCACTTGGACAACTGATAAAGCTACAGCTGGTAATAAAGCAGAAAAAGATATATATTGGAGAATCATAAGAACAAATGAAGATGGGAGTATTAGACTTTTATATTTAGGAATAAATGATGAAACTTCATACCCTTGCATTGGTAGTTCACCATTTAATATAATGGATTGGCAAATGAATAATGATTCAACTCTTAATGGATATATGTATGGGACAACAGGTTCATTAGAAAATAATAGAACAAATGAAAATTCAAGTAACGTGAAAAAAGTAATAGATAATTGGTATAACGAAAATATATTAAACAATTATGATAAATATGTTAGTAAAACGACTATATACTGTAATGATAGAAGTATAAGTAGTGGAACATATTCAAGTAGGCCACATTTTGGTGCATATTCAAGATTGTTTTCCAATAAAGCACCAACATATAAATGTGGTGGGAATACTAGTGATGGATTGTTTGAAAGTACTCAAGCTATAGCTGATAAATTTAGTGCGAGCACTAGTGGTGGAGGAAATGGACAATTAACTTATCCAATTGCTCTTATGACAGCAGATGAATTATCTTTTGCAGGAGGAATAAATTCAAAAACTGATGTTAGTCTATTGTGGTTTGGCTTAAATAGTTTAAATGAAATGTTTGCGAATAATAGTGCTTGGTGGACAATGTCACCAATGAATTGTTTGGGCGCAACTAGGAACATTTTTACTGTTACTCGTTATAGTATTGCGTACATGACATCATGGGCAAATACAAAAATTAGACCAGTAATTTCTCTAAATGCATGTGTTAAAATTAAGTCAGGAAATGGAACACCAGAAAGCCCTTATGAGATAGACTATAATAAAAGCTGTAACTGATGAGATATAAAAAAGTGTTAAAAATAACACTTTTTTGCTTGACTTTGTAGTATTTTTTGGTACAATATTGTTGGTGATGAGGAAATGGGTAGACCAAAAAAAGAATTAAAGACGAAAACTGAAGAAGAAATAAAACATGATGAATATTTAAGAGATTTGGAAAAAGAAGTGATTCGTCAAGTAGTTGAAGCAAGAAAAAGCCAACATTTGTCACAAAGAGTTGTAGGTGAACGAGCAGGTATTATAAGAGAAACTGTTGCTAAAATAGAAAATAATTTAAATAGTCCTCAAATAAATACATTAATAAAACTACTAGAACCAATCGGGTTTACTTTGGGGGTTATTCCTCTAGTAAAAGAAGAAACTGAAGAAGAAGATTCTGAATCAGAATTAGTTAATGAATAGGAAGATTGTCTTCCTTTTCTTTTTTTGATATAATTTAAGAAGTGATATATATGAAGTTTAAATACAATGATAAAGAGTATGACATAATTATAGAGAAAAAGAACAATAAAAATACATATATAAGAGTTAAACCAGATTTGAAGATATATGTTACTACAAACTATTTGATGCCTACTAAAAGTATACTTAAATTAATTAATGATAATGAATCTAGTATTATTAGAATGATAGATATAGCTAGTAAAAAGAAAGATAAAGCTGATACATTTTATATATTAGGTGAAGCATATGATTTAGTTAAATGTAATATTACTAAAAGTATATATATAGATGATAATAAAATTTATTATAGTAAAAATAGTGTATTAGATAAATATCTTAGAGAAAAGGCAAGTACTATATTTAAAGAAAGATTAGATTATTGGATGAATATTATAAGTGGTATTCCATATCCAGATTTAATAATTAAAAAGATGACTAGAAAATGGGGTTATTGTAATAAAAATAAAAAATTAATATGTTTAAATTTAAATCTTATTAGATATAGTATAGATGAAATTGATTATGTAATTGTACATGAATTGTGTCATTTTATACATTTTGATCATAGTAAGAAATTTTGGGAAAGTGTAAGTAAATATAAACCAAATTATAAATTAAATAGAAAGGTATTGAATGAAGAATGATAGATAGTGTTAATAATGAAAAAGTAAAGTATTTTAAAAGACTTAGAGATAAAAAATATATTTTAGATGAAAAGAAATACATTGTGGAAAGTGAACACTTAGTAGAAGAAGCTTATAAAAGTGGTTTGTTACTTGAAGTTATTACATCTAAAAGTGATACTAATTATGATGTAAAAACTACACTTGTAAGTGAAAAAGTATTAAAAAGTATTAGTTTACTTCCTAGTGTGCCTAATATAATGGGAGTGGTTAAATATAAAGAAGATAATGAAATTATTGGTAAGAAAATTGTTTTATTAGATAATGTACAGGATCCAGGAAATGTTGGTACAATTATAAGAAGTGCACTTGCATTTAATGTTGATACTGTAATACTTAGTAATGATTCTGTTAATTTGTTTAATGATAAAATGATTAGAAGTAGTGAAGGTACTATATTTAAAATAAATGTTATTAAAATGGATTTAAGGAGTGCTATTGAAAAGATACACTCATTAGGAATTAAAGTATACTATGCAGATATGAATGGAACTATAGATTTAGATAATGCTAAAATAAATGATTATGCATTGGTACTTGGTAGTGAAGGTAAAGGAATAAGTGACTATATAAAAGAGTTATCTGATGAAAGTATAAATATTCCTATGAATAATTTATGCGAGAGTTTGAATGTTTCAGTAACTGGTGGTATAATAATGTATAAATTTAGGTGAAAATTATGGAATATGTATGTATTGGGAAGTTAGTTAATACTCATGGAATTAAAGGTGAAGTGAGAATATTAAGTGATTTTGAATTTAAGAATAAAGTTTTTGTTAAAGGTTTTAAACTATATATAGGAAAAGATAAAGAATGTGTTACAATAAATAGTTATAGACATCATAAAGTATTTGATATGTGTTTATTTGATGAATACAATTATATAAATGATGTTCTTAAGTTTAAAGGATGCTTAGTATATATTCATAAGGATGATCTTAAATTAAATGATGATGAAGTATTAGATAGTGATCTTATTGGATTAGAGTGCTATTATAATAATGAAGTTATTGGTAAAGTAAAAGATATAATAAATAATAATGGTTATAAATTAATACTAATAAATGATAAATATATTCCATATAATAAAGAGTTTATTGAAAATGTTGATATTAAGCAAAATATAATTACATTTAAAAATTTGGAGGGACTTTTATGAGAATAGATATTCTAACATTATTTCCTAGTATTATTAATTCTTATTTAGATGAAAGTATTATAAAAAGAGCTATTGAAAAAGGGTTAGTTAATATAAATGTAATTAATATTAGAGACTTTAGTCCTTTTAAAAATGGTCAAGTAGATGATACGCCTTATGGAGGTGGCGGTGGTATGGTACTGATGTGTGAACCAGTCTTTAAGGCAATTGATAGTGTTAAAACGAGTGATTCAATCGTTATTATGACAACGCCGGCGGGTATTAAGTATAATCAAAGCACAGCAGTTGATTTAACAAAATATAAACATTTGATTTTATTATGTGGACATTATGAAGGATTTGATGAAAGAATTAAAACTAAAGTTGATATGGAAATAAGTATTGGTGATTATGTTTTAACAGGTGGTGAATTAGCAAGTTTAGTTATAACAGATTCGGTTGTAAGACTATTAGAAGGTGTTATTACTGATACTAGTCTAGAAAGTGAATCATTTACTGATAATTTATTAGATTATCCAGTTTATACAAAGCCAAGAGAATACGAAGGGTTGAAAGTACCAGATGTTTTATTAAGTGGAGATCACAAAAAAATTAATGAATACAGATTAGAAGAAAGAATTAGAATAACTAAAGAAAAGAGACCAGATTTGTTAAAATAAATATTAAGTAGGTGGGTTTATGTATTATGTAAAAAGAAAGGTAAAGAAAAACAAAATTAAAGAAGTAGGTAATATCAATGGGTTAGTAGTTAAACCTAAGAGTAAAGCTAAAGAAGTAACGATTATAGATAAAGAATTTGCTAATGAATATATAAAAAAGCAAATGGATAAGAAATTTAAAAATATGTATAAAAAAATATATACATATCTAACAGAAGATGAAGGCTCCGAAGAAGGAATGAAAGCTTGTCTTTCTGAAATAGAAAAGTTAAAAAGTATAATATTCTATAAATATCAAGAATTTATGAAAAATAAACTTTATAAAGAATATTTAGCTAAAATTATTTTAACTACAGAAGAATTAAAAAGAAAAGATTCTGAAAGAGAAATGTTTAATGAATTTATAAAGAATTTACCAAAACAATTTAATTATCCAGAATTAGAAGAAAGAGGTAGAAGTAGATAATGAATTTATGGGGTTTAGGTTTGTTTATAGAAAAAAATCTTGGCAAATGTGATTTTAGAGATAAATATTTTTTGAATGAATTATTATACATATTTAAAAGTAACTTTGTTTTGGAAGATTACATAAAAGATATAAAATTGGAAAACTTGTCTAAACAAAAAGCAATAGCAATCTATAGACATAAATTAAAAATAATTTTATTTGATCCAGATCAATCATATGATTACTTTTCTATGTTAAAAAGAATATATAACTTAAATAATATTCCTAAAATTATAAAAGAATATTACTATTATGTTACACTATTACATGAAGTCATACATGCATGTCAATTTAAGTTTCTAGAAAGTGATATTAATAATTTAACAACGGTTCTTCTTAAAGACTCACTAGAAGTAGCAAGAGGTAACTTTAAATTAGATAATAAATCAAAAATATTTGGGAGCCTTTTTTCAGGATATAATGGCGAAAAAATGTATATGTTACATTATCCATGCTTTCCAATAGAAAGACAAGCAATTGTCATAAGTTCTGCCATTACAATGAATATATTTAATAATATTGTAAATGAAAAATATACTAAAATAATTAAAAATGAATTTTTAAAAGAATGCTTATATGGTTATGCAAAAAATTATGAATTAACTTCTCCAACGGAAGAATTTTATAAATTAATTAATAATGAAGAAAAGTTTATGTCACTTAATTATTGCAAGATGAATTATAATGATAGACTAGAATTGGGATTACCTTTAACTGAAGATGAAATTTGTGACTTTATTAAATTAAATAATCCAGATAGAAGTAAAAAATTAAATATAACATTGGGTAAAAATTCTATTAAATTTTAATAAAATTATTGATTAAATTTAAAAATTAGTGTAATATTATTTTAGGATAGAAGGGTTGGTAATATGACTGCAGTGGAAATTATTTTCAAATTACTTAGAGTATGGTCTGTATTTGCTATTTATACATTGTTGTTTTCTTTGTTACTATGTTTAAGTAGTTATAAAATTTTTGAGAAAGCAGGTAAAAAAAGATGGCAGTCTTTTATACCTATTTATAATCTTATAGCAATGCTAGATATAGTTAAAATGAATGGTTTATACTTTTTATTGTTATTACTACCAATAACTAACGTACTAATAATTTATATTATGCTTTATAGACTGAGTATTGTTTTTGTTACTGAAAAGAAATTTGCATTAGGACTTATATTATGTGCAGCTATCTTTTTACCAATACTAAATTATAGTAACGAACTTAAATTAACTGAAGAAGAGGAAAAGAAGCTTGATGATGTAAGTGGAGACATGATAAGTTTATTAACTAATAAAGAATATGAAGAATTAAACAAACAAATTGATGATACACCTAAAGTAGATAATGTATTTAAAGGTAATTTAAAAAATATAGAACAAGCACCTACTTTTAAAGCAAATAAATTAAAATACCAACAAATAGTAGAAGAAGAAAAACCTATAAAAGTAGATAGAGTTGAACCTGTTGAAGTTAGAGACCTAGAAAAAAACAAATTTGTAACTACAAAAGAAGATGAAGATGATTCAATAGAAATAATTGAATTCTAGATTTTATCTTCTTTTTTAAATACTTTTATGATATAATTTTAATAGTGATAAAAATATAGGAGGAATGATTAATGAAACAAAGAGTTATTAGTGCTATTGTTGCACTTATGATTGTTATACCGATGATAATCGCGGGTGGTAAAATATTTTGCGTAGGTGCATCTATCTTGGGCTTAATTGGATTTATTGAACTATTAAATGCCAAGGATAAGAAAAAGAAAATGCCATTTCTTATAAAAATATTAAGTATTGTATGCTTTTTACTATTACTTATCAATAATTGGAGTTTAAATGGAAAACTGTTTGTAGCTGATTATAAAAGAATACCTTTTATAATATTGTTGCTAATAACACCTATAGTATTCTACAATAAATCTAAAGAATATGATATAGAAGATGCTTTATTTCTATTGGGTGGTGTCTTATTCTTAGGAGTAGGATTTAATCAATTAATAGGTATAAGACTATTAGATATTAAATATTTGGTTTATTTATTATTAATAACGATATTTACAGATACATTTGCTTACATTGTTGGAAGATTAGTAGGCAAACACAAAATGAGTCCTACAGTAAGTCCTAATAAAACATGGGAAGGTTTCTTTGGAGGACTAGTATTTGGAACATTTATAAGTACAGTTTATTATATATCTGCATTTAATTATAATCGTAATATTTTCTTACTTATGTGTGTCACTGCATTACTAAGCATTATTGGTGCACTAGGAGACTTGACATTCAGCAGTATAAAAAGACATTTTGGTGTTAAAGACTTCGGCAAGATAATGCCAGGACATGGTGGAATTTTAGATAGATTAGATAGCATTTTATATGTTGTTTTAGCTTTTGGAATACTTATAAGTATTTTTTAGGAGGATGAGATGAACTTTATAATTACATTATTAATATTAATATTAGTGCTTGGTATAATTGTATTTATACATGAATTAGGACACTTTTTAGCGGCTAAAAAAATTGGTGTATACGTTCATGAATTTGCAATTGGAATGGGGCCTAAAATATTTAGTTTTAAAAGAAAAAATGATGAAACAGTTTACAGTATTAGATTATTACCATTAGGTGGATTTACTGCATTAGCTAGTGATAAAGAAAGTGGTAAGGGCCTAAAAAAAGAACAAATTTTAGAAAACAAAACTAATTTACAAAAGTTTTTTGTTCTAGTAATGGGAATTGTGTTCAATATGATTTTAGCAGTTGTGTTCTTATTTATAAATGGACTTATTTATGGTAGTCCTATTACTAGTCCTTATGTTGGTAATATATTGGAAGATAGTCCAGCATCTAAAAGTGATTTAAAAACAGGAGATTTAATATTAAAAGTTGATGGTAAAAGCGTTAATAGTTGGGATGAGGTATTATTAGAAACTAGATTTGGAAAAGAACATAAAGAGACATATGAATTTTTAGTAGATAGAAATGGAACAGAGTATTCTATTAAAATAAGTCCTGAGTACAATAAAGATGAAAATGGAGAAGAAGTACCAAGCTTTGGCTTTGCATCAATGGTTAAGAGAGATAAAGGATTTATTGCTGCGGTTAAGTACGGATTTGTTGGTACTTTTAAATCAATAACTAGTGTATTCAATATATTAGGTAAATTGGTAACTGGCAAAATAGGCACTAATAACTTAAGTGGGCCAATTGGAGTATATACAGTAATAGATAATATCAAATCCAAGGGATTAGAAAATTTGATTTATTTAACTGCATATTTAAGCGTAAATGTTGGTGTTATAAACTTAGTACCAGTTCCAGTATTTGATGGTGGAAGAATATTTATACTAATTATAGAAGCAATTAAAGGAAAGAAAGCTAATCCTAAATTAGAAACTTGGCTTAATAATATTGGGGTAATATTATTAATAGCGTTGATGATATATGTTGCTATTAATGATATTTTGAAGTTGGTGTAATTAATGAAAAAGTTAAGTTATGTAATTTGCGCAATAGTTTTTTCTCTTATAACAGCTGTTGTAACATATATAGTTTTAAGAACATCACCTAGTAATTATGAAATATTTAGTGTTTCTTATTTAAATAGTGATATAGCCGATAATAAGAGCACATTCAAAGTATTTAAAACATACAAAGAATATTATGATTTTTGTAAAGAAAACAGTATTGACACAAGTTTAAGTAAAAAAGACTTTAACAGAAATTCATATGTCTTGGTTATGAGTCCATACACAGATAAAGGTGACTTTGATTTTAATAGTATTTCTTTAAAAGAAGATACGTTAAATATTAAAGCTAGTACAAGAAAAGAAAAAGATAATATTAATGGAAGTGTACTTTATCTAATAGGAATAAATAAAAATAATGTTAAATCTAACTTTAAAGTAAACTACGTTGTTGATGAATTAAATAATGAAGATTCATCTAAAATAGACGATGAAACAATTAATTTAAGTGATGAAGTTAATAATTGGCTTAATGATACTAAAAAAGATCAATATGTTGTTACAGTATTTGGACAAACCTGGTGTCCACATTGTTTAAAATATAAACCAACTATAACTAATTTATATGAAGAATATAATTTCAAATTTTATTGGTTTGATTTAGATGAATTAACTACAACAGACTATAACAAGGTTAAGAATACATATACACTAAGCCATTTTAGTGGAACCCCTTATACATTTGTTATAAAAAATGGAGAATTTATTAGTTTTAACTCTGGTAATAGAAGTAGTGAAGATACTTTAAATTATCTAAAAGCAAGTGGAGTAGTAAAATAAATTTTAAGCACTTTTAGTGCTTTTTATTATGCATAAAATAGACATTTGTATAAAATAAAATACTGACGCGAACAAAATTTGCTCTTGTTAATTATTAAATATTTTACTATAATTTAAATATGATAGAAGGAGTAAAAAACATGGGAAGTAGTGTTAAAAAAAATAAAGAAATAGTTAATGCATGTGAGCATTATTATGATATAGTAAATTATGAAATATATGAAGGAGAAAATATTAAACAAAACATTGTAAATATGTATACTGATTATGTATTTAGTTTGGAAATAGTTACTAAAAGAGAAAAGGAAAAATTAAAAGAAGTAGATAAAGTAGTTTATAAATTTTTAACAGATAAAAGATTCAATAGAGAAATGATTAAAGAATTATCTAATCTTAGAATTTCAAAAGCTGTTACTAATGTTATAGAATATGTTATGAATAAAATGGTAGATTTTTTTGAAGATTATAAAACTGTTTATACTAGAAATATATATATACCAAGGTGGATTTAATTTACATTCATCTTTTTTTGTGGTATAATGTACACATGTTCTCGTAGCTCAGTTGGAAGAGCAACCCCCTCCTAAGGGGTAGGTCGGAGGTTCAAATCCTCTCGGGAACACCATTTTTATAATAGGGGGAATATAAATAATGGATGAATCATTAGAATATAAAATCAAAATAAATCAAATAAAAAAACAATTAAATAGAATTAAGGAATTAGGAATAAGTACTGAAAAATATGAAACAATATTAAATAATGTACTTACTAATATTGAAAAAGATTTAGATGAATCTAATAAAAAAGATATTTTTAAAGATGCTTTTGTTAGTCAAAATTATGTAGATGGAATAACTAAATTAAATAAGTTAATGTTTTTATTGGAAGAATATAATACATATTATAAAGCATTTAATACAGCAATCTATATTGATATGTCACTTGAAGAAGAGATAGGACCTGAAAAGATAAATAAATTTGTTAGTGAAATGCAGGGTGTATTAAAAAGTTTAAAAGTATCTAATCATTTACATTTCGAAGATGAAAGAATGGTAATAGAGAAAGTATATGACGTTGTTTATAAATTAATAAAAAGAGAACTAATAATTAGTGGAAATAGTATCCTATTAGATAGTGTTAAATTAAACGAAATAGACTCAAGCTTTATAGATGAATTGATAAACAAAGATATTTCTTTATCAAACAATAAATCTGGATTAAAGCAAAAACTACATGAACTTAAAGGTAAAGGCTTAGAAAGTAGTTTATTAGACAAAGATTTAATTGTTCTTTTAATTGACTCACCAAATAACAAATTTAAAAGTGAAAAAGTAAGTGAATTTGAACAAATGAGTAACAATATTTATAAGAATAGTTTAGATATCAAAAGATTAAGTGGAAGCAATAATCAACTTAAAGTTGAAATAGATAAAAAAGAAGAAGAAATAAAAGAAGATAAAAGAAATTTGAGAAAATTTAGAATAAAAAGATTAGCACCATTTGTGGTGGCCACACTTGCAACTTCTGGCGGAGTATTTGGCTTATGGAAACTGATGAAAAAAGTTACAACTGGTGATTATTACGAAATTAGAAGCAAAGTATATAGTACATATGATGGTAGAGTTATTGATAAAGAATTAACTCATAACTTTAAAGATGATAGTACATCCGATAAAAAAATAACAGTTTCTAAATATTCAGTGTGGAATGAAAAAAACGGAAGAGAGGTTACAACATACGATGTGGGCAATATAGCTCCTATGGATATAAAAGACTATGCACTTTTAGATGAAACAAACGGACTAATAAAGAAATATACAACATTTCAAAATGGTGATCAACTATTAAATACAAATGTTCCGTTTAAAAATCAAGATGAAATAACAATTGTTACAATTGATGAATATAGTAATCCTGTTAAAAAATTAGATTTAGGTTCATATCTATTCCTTTCAATATTTTCTACCATTATGATATTAGGAGTTGAATTTATATTAATGGCCACATCAACCAATTTCTCTACATCGGACTATTTGTTAGAAGCAGATAGGTATAAACATTACTTAAAAATATCAAAAGAAAAGTTGTCTTCATTACATAAAGAATTAGAAACTGAAAGAATAAAATTAAAATTCTTATTAGAAAGTAATGAAGAACTTAAAAATAAATATATAGATTTTTATAATAAAAACAGTGTTTTATTACTTAGTGAGAGAGAAACATTTAATAAAACTATTGAAATATTAGAACAAATAAATAGTTTAAGTTTAGAAAAAGTCAATATTAATAGAAAGGTTTTGAAATGATCTTTCTTTTATTATATAATTAATTTAGAGGTGTTATATGAAAGAAAAGAATAACTATTTAAAAGGAATATTAGGAGCTTTTTTAGGAGCTATATTATTTGGTATACCATGGGTTATAGTTTATGTTTATGGCGGATATATATTATCTATATTAGCCTTATTAATAGCTTTTGGATCGTTTAAGTTTTATAAATTATTTGGTGGGAAAATAACTAAAAAAACTAGTTTAATTATAATCATAGTCTCAGTATTAACTGTATCTATATTAACTTTAGGAGTTATACCTAACATGTTATTATTAAAAGAAGGATACAGTGTTTCATTAAGTAATTTAAAAATACTATACACAGATGGTAAATTTATGGCTAGTTTACTTAAAGATTATTTTATATCTCTTATTTTTACTGGACTTGGAATAAGCGGAATAATTGCCAATATTAATAAAGAGGCATATATGAAAAATAATAAAGCTAATGATAAATATTTAGATAGTAAAACAATGGATGAACAAACTATGGAATTAAAAAATATATATGGTAAATTTAATGCGTTTAATAAAGATAATGCAATACCTAATTCAGTTTTGTTTAATGAAATAAATGCTATAAATAAAAAATCTATTTTAAATAAATTTATTAACGAAGGTATAATTATTAATTATAAAGGTAAAACATATTTTGATACAGAAGCAATGAATGATATTGATATTGCTATGTCTAATGCAAAGAAAAACAAAAAAAAGAAAATAATTACAACTTTAATACTTACTTTAATTATAATTTTATTTTCAGTTATTATTGGCATATTAAGTGTTGATGATAAAAGTGACCTAAATGTTCAATTTGATGATGTTTTCATTACTTTACCAAGTACATATGTATTTAGTGAAGATGATTCTAGTGAAAACATGTATACATACTATTCAAAAGATTCAAATAATATAATAGATATAATAGCTATACTAAAAGAGGGGTATGTAAATGATTATCAAATTAGTTATATTGATATGTTAGAAGAAGATTACAAAATAATTGAAGTTAATGATTTAGAAAATGGATTCAAAATATTATATAGTTCTAAAGATAATAATTATATATATTGTGATTATGTTTATTATTATAATGAATATGCTTATGCATTTATATTTGCGTCTAATGAAAAGAATAAATCTGATGAGTTTTTAAGTGAAAGTGAAAACATAGTAAATAAAGTGATTTTTTCTAATAAAAAGGATACTATTTAGTATGGAAGAATATTTAAATAATTATGAATACTATAAAAATATAGATTTAGTTAGTTTAAATACTTATAAAATACACTCTAAATGTAAGTATTTAATTTATCCAAAAAAAATTAAAGAACTAATAAATTTAATTAGATATTTAAGAGAAAATAATATTGAATTTGTAATTCTTGGTAATGGATCTAATGTTATATTGGTTAAAGATATTTATGAAGTTATCATTAAACTAGATAGGCTTAATATTATTTTAATTAAGAACAATCAAGTAGAAGCAGAATGTGGGGTTAATTTAGTTAAATTATTAAATATATGTACAGAAAGAGGATTATCTGGATTAGAGTTTTTAACGGGTATTCCAGGGCAAGTAGGAGCTTCTACTAAAAATAATACTGGTGCATTTGATGAATCTATAAGTGATTTTATAAAAGAGGTTAAAGTATTAGATGAAAATTATAATATTGTAACATTAACCAAAGATAAACTAAATTTTGGTTATAGGACATCAATTTTTAAAGAAAATAAAAAACTAATTGTTATAAGTACTACATTTATTCTTAATTTAACAAAACCAGAAATTGTAAAAGATAAAATAATAGAATATAAAAAAGTAAGATTAAATAAACAACCGTATGATATGCCAAATGCAGGTAGCGTATTTAAAAATCCAATAAATAATTCTGCAGGTAAACTGATAGAAAGTTTGAGTTTAAGAGGATATAATATTGGAGACGCAATGGTAAGTAAAAAGCATGCTAATTTTATAGTAAATAAGGGTAATGCAACAGGAAAAGATATACTAAAGTTAATAGAATATATAAAGGAAAAAGTAAAAAATAAATATGATATTGATTTAGAACTTGAACAAGAAATAATTGACTAATTGATATATAAGTAGTACAATTAAAATGTAAAAAATAAAGGAGCAAACAAAACTATGAAAGAACTAATTCTCTTTGAATTAAGTACCAAACTTGGTACGAATTTCGGGGGGGGTTATTACTAACTAACTCTCATAGTTTTTGTTTTATATCAAATTCATAGGCACAAGTCTATGGATTTTTTCGTGTGTGAGAAAAGAGGTCAAAGATGAAAGAAAAGAAATATTTGGTGTTAAGTACAATTATATTAATAGTTTTATTAGTATTTGGGGTAAGTTATTCATTCTATAAAGCTAGAATAGAAGGAGATACTAAAAGTATAAGTTTAAAAACAAAAGGTATATATTTACTATATAAAGGAGATTTAAATTTAGTAAGTGGATATATAGAACCAGGATGGAGTGTAACTAAAACATTTACAATAGAGAATCAAGGGAGTGAAATAGAAAAATATAATATATACATAAAAGATTTAGTAAATACATTTGTAACAGAAGGATACTTACAATATAAGATAACAAGTAGTAATGGATATAATATGAGTGAATATAAAGATATACCAAAAGCTGAAAGTAAAACAGATACAGTACTAGCATATAGTGTAGCAATAAATCCAAAAGAAGAACAAGAATATACAATAGAATTAATATATAAAGATACAGAAGAAGATCAATCAGAAGATATGGGAAAAATATTAAGTGGAACGCTAAATATACAAGAGGGAACAACAAACTCAGTGCCACTTTTGACAGCGATGCTAAGAGATAATCCAACAAGAAGAACTAGAAGTAATGATAATAATGGTACAAATGATTTTGCCACACCGTTTACTGAAACAACCACAGGAATATTATTTACCTCAACAGAAAGTATAACAGGAATAACCGATGGACCGCAAGAAGTATACTATTATGCTGGTAACACAACTAATAATTGGGTAAAATTTGCTGGCTTCTATTGGAGAATAATAAGAACAAATCATGATGGAAGTATAAGATTACTTTATGTAGGAACAAGTCACAGTACAACAAATGGATATATAGGATACAGTGAATTTAATACAGACTATTATACCCCAAAATATATAGGGTACAAATATGGAGAGGACACCTCTCTTGATACAATAAGAACCAATACGAATGATAGTACAGTAAAAACACATATAGATACATGGTATAAAAACAACTTAACAAATTATACAAAATACCTAAGTACAAGTGCAGTTTATTGTAATGACAGAAGTGAAGGAAATGGACAAATTTACAATTACGCTTCAAGTCCCTCATCATCATTCAAATTTGCATCATATTATAGAATGGACTATGATGCAAGTGGAGCAAAAGCAAATCCAACATATAACTGTAGTGATATAAGAGACGCATTCAGTGTGGATAATACAAGCGCACAACTTAGTTATCCAATAGCACTTATGACAGCCGATGAAATAGCTTTTGCTGGAGGAGTAGCATATAAAGAAATGAGTACGCCATATGCATGGTTTATAAGTAATAGTGTAGGAACACAAGTATCAAATTCTTGGTGGTCATTGTCGCCTCTCGTCTGGTATAATAGTAATGCGTTTGAGTGGCGTTGGAATTCCACCAACGCTTACTTGAACCGCTACAGCGTCGGGACAAGAAATACTGTTCGTCCTGTCATTTCCTTAAAATCATGTACTCTATATGGTACAGGTGACGGAACATCTGAAAATCCATACACAATCTTAGAAACAAATAGTGGGTGCTAGATGATTATGTAGATCAGGCTTAGGACTAAATTAATTATAATTAAGAATAGTTTATTCTTTAAAATAAATTTAATATTTAACTTGTAGTCACTTAGTATACTTAATGCTTGAGTAATGATTGATAAACCCGAAAACATTAAACTAGTGGAAATTAATATAAATTTTAAATTAGTATTTAGAGATAAAATACTAATTTTTTTTATACCACTTGTCATTTCTAGTAATGAAGCTATTATGCTTTGAATTAATGGATTCAACTTTATATAATTAAATATAATATTGCTTAATAAAATAAATAATACTATAGTACCTAGTATAACTAAAAGAGTATTTATATTTTTTAAAATAGATTCTTTTAATAGATTAGGAAATGCTAGTTGATTAGTGTTTATTGTAATATTCTTTCTTTCTAATTTATTATAATAATAAATATAAAGTATTAGATTTGAAAGATAAATATTAATTAATAAAATAATACCTAATTTAGTGTTATTCATCATAATAGTGCCTACAGTACCAATAACAAACATTGGATTAGGAAAGAATGTTATACTTAATAATATTTCTGCATCATGTGTACTTATTTGATTATTATCCAATAGATTACTAATATATTTTGCATTACTAGGTAAACCAGAAATCATACTCATTAAAATAATATAACTATATTTAAATTTAAATATTTTACTTAAATAATAAATATAATTATAATTTATTAAAATATCTGCTAGTAAAAAGAATGGAAATAAACTTACAAAAATATTATTTATAAATATATCTAAACTTACATTAACTGAGTCTATTATTATATTAGGATTACTTATAAATAAATATATAAAAAGACTGCTTAACATAAATATTAATACTTTTTTAGTTTTATTTAACATAAATATCACACCTTTGTGTTATAATTATTAATGGAGAGTAAAAATGACTAATAAAGTATATGATAAAATTAAGAAATTTATAAAAAATAATTATAAAATATTGATAGTATATAGTATTTTAATATTTTTATTTACATTTAAATTAGATTATGAAATATATACACCTGGTGGATTAAGTGATTTAAACGATAGAATAGAAATAGATAATGAATATAAAAATAAAGGAACTTTTAATTTAACTTATGTAAATGCTAAGAAAGGTATTATTCCATTTGTGCTTTTAAGTAAAGTTATACCTAGTTGGGATTTAGTTAGTTTAGATGATGAAAGAATAGAAAATGAAGACTATGAAGATATACTAAAAAGAGGACAAATAGATTTAGAAAATGTTAATGAAATCGCTATTAAAGTTGCATTTGATTATGCTAAAGAGCCTTATAAAATTGATAAAAACGATTTAACTGTATACTATGTATTTGAAAGTGCCAAGACAGATTTAAAAGTTGGAGATATAATTAAAAAAGTTGATGGTAAAAGTATTAGTACTTTTGAAGATTTAACAAATATTATAAATGAACATGAAGTAAGTGATACTCTAGAATTTAGTGTAATAAATAATGGAAAAGAAAAGATTAAGACTGGTACTATTTATGAAAGTGATGGGAAAAAAATAATTGGAATGTATTTAGTAAACGCTATTAAAGTTAGTACTGATAGAACTATTAAATTTAATTATAGTGATAATGAAAGTGGTGCTTCTGGTGGACTAATGAGTACTTTAGAAATATATAATAGTATAGTGAAAGAAGACATTACTAAAGGTAAAACTATCGCTGGCACCGGTACAATGAATCTTGATGGTTCAGTTGGAGAAATAGGTGGAGTTAAATATAAATTGAGTGGTGCTGTTAAAAATAAGGCAGATGTATTTATAGTACCAGCTGGAAATTATGAAGAAGCAGAAGCATTAGTAAAAGAAAATAATTATAAAATAAAATTAATTAAAGCAGAAACTTTTGAAGGAGTTATAGAAAGTTTAAAGAATATATAGGAGAGTATTTATGGATATTTATGAATTAAGTGAAGCAATGGACGCGTTAAGAAGTGATGATGTTACATTTTATGTTCATCTAACTGAAATTGATAAAGGAGATAAAATAAATGATAATGGAATTATTTTAGAAGAAAATAGACTATTTAGTGCAGTTAATCCATTAGAAGAAAGCTTTTATTTAGATCCTGAAGGATATGTAACTAATAAATTAGGTAGTCCTCAAACAAGAAATAAAGATTTAATGGTAATCGTGGCAAGCATGATAGGAGAAGAAAATACATTAGTAAAAAAGCATGAAAATATGTATGTAATACCTAAAGAAAATATAGTTGGATATCTAAACTTACATAATAATACATTTACTAATAATGAAAATTCAGAATATGATATTAATTCTTACACTTTGTGATAGATATTTTTAAATAAAACTGGTATAATTATGTAGGAGTTGGAATTATGAAGAAAACGAGAAGTGAATTAAGAGAAAATATTATGACTATTCTATATCAAATCAATGTATATAGAAGTGAAAATATGGAATATGAATTAGAAAGTGTTTTAGAAGAAAATAAAGCTAATGAAGATAAATTTATATTAGAAATAGTTAATGGTGTTTTAAGTCACGAAAGTGAATTAGATGAATTAATTAATAAATATATGAAAGATTGGACAATATCTAGATTAGGAAATATCGATAAAGCAATATTTAGAATGAGTACATATGAATTATTATATACAAATACACCACATGTTGTTAGTATAAATGAAGGCATAGAATTATCTAAAAAATACAGTGATGAAAAAGTAACTAAGATGCTTAATGCTGTTTTAGATAATATTCGTGATGGAGAACTTAATGAATAGAGATATCTATTTGAGTGTAAGTGATGTAAATAATTATATTAAAACCGTCTTGGATAGAGACGAGTTTTTGTCTTATGTTCATGTTAAAGGTGAAATAAGTAATTTAAAGTTTCATACTAGAGGACACTTATATTTTAGTTTAAAAGATGAAAATAGTAAGATTAATGCTGTTATGTTTAATTATAAAAACTATGGATTAGATTTTGTTCCTAAGGATGGAATGAGTGTTGATGTTAAAGGTAAAATTAGTGTATTTGTGTCAGGTGGAAATTATCAGATAACTGTTACTGATATGAAAGAAGATGGAGTAGGTAACTTATATATTTTATTTGAAGAGTTAAAGAAAAAACTGGCAAGTGAAGGATTATTTGATCCAAATATTAAAAAGAAATTACCTAGAATACCTAAAAAAGTTGGAGTAATCACTGCGTCTACTGGAGCAGCTGTTAAAGATATAATAAGTACAATTAACAGAAGATTTCCTTTAACTGAAATAATTTTATTTCCTACATTAGTACAAGGAGAAGGAGCTAAAGAAAATATTGTTAGAATGCTTAAAAAGGCTGATGAAAGTGACGTGGATGTAATTATTTTAGGTAGAGGTGGAGGATCTATTGAAGACTTATGGGCCTTTAATGAAGAAATAGTGGCTAGACAAATATATATAACAAACAAGCCTGTAGTAAGTGCTGTTGGCCATGAGATAGATTATACAATAAGTGATTTTGTAGCAGACCTAAGAGCACCTACACCTACCGCAGCAGCTGAATTAGTTGTTCCAAATAAATTAGAAATTATTAGGTATTTAAATGATTATAAAGCAAGAATAGTTAGTGTTATAACTAAGAAACTCTCTAATTATGAAGAAGTTTTAGATAAATATAAAAATAATTATATTTTAAATAATCCTACTAATATGTATCAAAGTGAAGAGCAAAAACTAGATAATTTAATAGAAAAATTAAATAGAAATATTGGTTATGATTTAGAAAGAAAACAAACTATATTAGATAATTTAAAAACTAAGTTAGAACTGTTAAATCCTTTGAATATACTAGAAAAAGGGTATTCTGTTACTACTTGTAATGGGGTAATAGTTAAGAGTATCAAAGATATTAAAACTGGAGATACATTAACTACTAAAATGAGTGATGGAAGTGTAGATAGTATTGTGAAATAGTTTTTGACAAGTGAACTATTTTATGATAAGATTATATCATGATTCAGGTTACCTGGTGTAATCTTGGATTGCTGATTTTGGAACTTTATGTTCATGGAAACCGCTCGTTTATACGAGCCTGTCAATATAACTTGTCATTTATTTTGTGGCAAGTTTTCTTTAAAAAATATTTATAAAGCACAAACGATATATTGACAAACATTTATACTTATGTTAACATTGGTATAGGTGATGAAAATGAATGTAAACAACAAAAAATTAAATCTAGCTTTTAAAAATTTTAAAGAAACATGTTTATCAAATAATAAAAATTTATTCATTTGGATGAATGGCTTTATATAGAATCCAGATTATTTAAATCTGAGTTAGAAATTAAACCTAAAATATTTGTGAAATACAATATAGGAGATATTGTTAAAATAGAATATGGTGTAGGAATAGGAAGTGAAATATCAAACAGACACTTTGGAGTTGTTGTATCATCAAATGATAATGTAAGAAATGATAGTATAATTATTGTCCCATTAACATCTAAACCTGGGAATGGTAAAATTATGATTGGATTTCCTATATTAGAAAAATATGTTGACATTATTAATTTAAATTTTTTAGAAATGAAATCTTTAAATATTAAAAATGTTAAAAAAATACAAAATTTGATAGATGAGGTAGATAAGGTTTTATGCGCTTCATATGTAAATGTTTCACAAATAAGGGCTATAAGTAAGAATAGAATAATTTCAATTAGTAAAAATGATAAGTTATCAAACTATAAATTATCTGATGATAAACTAAAAATGATTTTTAAAAGATTAAATAATATTTTAGGGTTTTAAAAATTATTAGTTGACAATTATATCGATGATATGATAGAATTATATCATGATTCAGGTTACCTAGTGTAATCTAGAATTGCAGATTTTGAACATTATGTTCATGGAAACCGCTCGCTCATGCGAGCCTGTCAATATAACTTGTCATTAATTTAGTGACAAGTTTTTATATATAAAAGAAAGGTTGGGAATATATGGAAAAAGAAATGACTTTTGAAAGTGCTTTATTAAGTTTAGAAACAATCATTAGAGAATTAGAAAAGGGAGAAGTTCCACTAGATGATATGGTTAAAAAATATACTGAAGCTATGGAATATGTTAAATTCTGTTCTGATAAACTTAAGAATGCTACTGAAACAGTTAATAAAATACTTAATAGTGATGGCTCTTTGAGTGATTTTAATACTGAAAATTAGGTAAAACCTACCAAGTAAATAATTGGTAGCTTTTTTATTTATAAATAGTTAATACTATTACTAGAGGTGTAATATGAAGAAATTATTTATGATGTTAGTTATACTTATTAGTCCTCTTTATTTAATGGCATATTCTGAAAAAGTTATACCTGGTGGAGAGAATATAGGTATTGAAATAGAAACTAATGGCCTTGTAGTAGTTGGCTTTTATAAAGTAGAAGGAACTTATATTGGAGAAGAAAATCTTAAAGTAGGAGATACTATATTAGAAATAGAAAATACTAGTATTAATTCTATAAATGAAATGTCTGATTTAATAAGTAAAAATATTAAAGATGATATGGTAAATATAACAATAAAAAGAAATAATAAAGTAATGAATACAAAGTTAAAACTTATTATGGTTGATGGTATATATAAAACAGGATTATATGTAAAAGAAAAAGTTACTGGAATAGGTACTATTACATATATAGATCCTATTACTAAAGTATATGGTGCTTTAGGACATGAAATTATGATGAATGAAACTAATAATAATGTAGAAGTTAAAAAAGGTACTATTTATGAATCTTTTGTAAGTGGTATTGATAGAAGTATTAATGGAAGAGTTGGTAGTAAAAATGCGAGTATAAATTATAACAGAAAACTTGGTACAATATTAGAAAACACTAAAATAGGTATTTATGGTAATGTGAATAATATTCCTGATAAAGAATTAATTGATGTTGGTATGTGGGAAGACATAACTTTAGGAGAAGCTTATATCTTAACTGATACAGGTGGAGGTAATATAAATAAATATAAAATTAATATAACTAATTTAAATCCTAAATATATTGATACTAATAAATCCATATCATTTGAAGTAACAGATGAAAACCTATTAGAATTAAGTGGTGGTATTGTACAAGGAATGAGTGGAAGTCCTATTATACAAAATAATAAATTAATCGGAGCAGTAACGCATGTTGTTATAGATGAGGTAAATAAAGGATATGCTGTATTTATAAGAACAATGTTAGAAGAAGGAGATGAGTAATCTCTTTTTGATTGTGATATTATTTTTAAAATACTACTATTGTCATAAATCAGTGATATGCCAAATTTGACAACAATAGTTATTTGTGTTACAATATGTAACTATTAAGGAGGGGTTTATGACTGAAAAAGACTATTTATTGTTAATAAAGAAACATATACAGTCAAAAAGGGTTATTTGCGGATTTAATGAAGATTCTTATCGCAGAGCAATTGTGGTGACTGGAGTTCCAAAAGAATATAATGATGGACATGTGACGTATGTAAATAAAAGAGCTGAAAGTTATGAAAACTATGTAGATAGTAATATTCAAAGAAGAACAAAAAGATGTTAAATGAGAGATGAATAATCTCTTTTTCTTTTGCTACAGAACGTTGCTAGTAATAATTAGGGTTATATAGTATAATTTGTAATTGAAGGGAGTGATATTGTGACACTAGGAAGTAAAATTAAAAATTCAAGAAAGAGATTAGGCATTTCTCAAGATAAACTAGCTGAGATTATGAATGTGTCAAGACAAGCTATTACTAAATGGGAAAGTGATTCTGGTATACCTGATATAAGTAATTTACAGGCTTTATCAAAGTTATTTGGAGTTTCTGTAGATTATTTACTTAGTAACGAAAGTTTACCACAAGTAACATTAAATATTACACTTGATAAAAGTAAATATAAAAATAAACTTACTTCATATTATGAAATACTAAAAGAATATTATGATGAACCTTGGGAAATCTATGTATTAACCATTTCTAATAAATTAAATAAATTAGAAGGAACATTAGATATTCTAAGTGGTGGAAATTATGGCTTAATTAAAAATGCAAGTGACTTATCTCCATATTATTTAGTTATTAAAGATGAGATGAAATTACTAGTTAATATAAAAGATTGGAAATTATTAGTAGTAGAATTACCAAGTGACATTAATACTAATAAATTTACATACGATAATAAAGTATTTAGAAATCCAGTATTGCTTAAATTAAAACAAGATAACACTAAATAAATCTTGTTTTTTCTTTACACTTTTGTCAATCTAAAATTGAATTAATCATATAACTAATATATAATAGTTATTGAGGTATTAAAATGAAAGAGGAAATAATAAATAGTTTAAGTGAAGAACTTAATATAAGTAAAAATAGAATAATTAAAACATTAGAATTATTAGAAAGTGGATGTACTATTCCATTTATCGCAAGATATAGAAAAGAAGTAACTGAAAATTTAAATGAAGAACAAATTAAATCTATAAGTGATGAATATAAAAAAGGATTAAACTTATTAGAAAGAAAAGAAGCAGTTATAGGTCTAATAGATGAAAAAGGACTACTTACTGATGAATTAAGGACTAATATAATGAATGCTAGTAAACTTAGTGAAGTAGAAGATTTATATAGACCTTTTAAAGAAAAGAAAAAGACTAAAGCTAGTGAAGCTATTAAAATGGGATTAGAGCCACTTGCTAAAAAGATTATGTCATTTCCAACTAAAGGCTCATTAGAAAACCTTGCTAGCGGATATAATATGGAAGTTAGTGTTGCTTTAGAAAATGCAGGTTATATTATAAGTGAATGGATTAGTGATAATGCATATTATAGAAAATGGATAAGAAATTATATATATAACAATGGGGTAATTAAAACTAAAGTAAAAAAAGATAATACTGATACTAATAAAACCTATGAAATGTATTATGACTTTAGTGAAAGTATTAAGTATTTAAAGCATTATAGATGTTTAGCAATTAATCGTGCAGAAAAAGAAAAGATTATTACTGTAAATATTGATTATGATACAGATAAAATTATAGACTTTTTAAATAACAAAATAATTAAGAATAAAGATTCATATGTAGTAGAGGTAGTTAATAATGCTATCAAAGACTCTCTAAAAAGACTTATATTACCTAGTATTGAAAGAGAAATTCGTAGTGAAAAGACAGAAATGAGTGAAGAAAAAGCTATAAAGACATTCCAAAATAATTTAGAAAATTTACTTTTAACTAGACCTATTAAAGGAAGAAGAGTATTAGGTTTTGATCCAGCATTTAGAACAGGTTGTAAACTTGCAGTTATAGATGAATTAGGTAACTTATTAGATATAGAAGTAATATACCCAAATGAGCCTAAGAATGACCTTGTAGGTAGTGCTAAAGTATTAAGAACACTTATAGATAAATATAATATTAAATTAATTGCTATAGGTAATGGTACTGCCTCTAGAGAAAGTGAAGCTTTTGTATCATCTACAATTAAAGGACTTGATGTTAAATATACTATAGTAAGTGAAGCAGGAGCAAGTATTTATTCTGCTAGTAAACTTGCTATTGAAGAATTCCCAGACTTAACTGTTGAAAAAAGAAGTGCAATTAGTATAGGTAGACGTATTCAAGATCCATTATCAGAACTAGTTAAAATAGATGCTAAAAGTATTGGTGTTGGTGAATATCAATATGACGTTAATCAAAAAGAATTAAGTGAATCACTAGATTATTCTGTTATGAAGATAGTTAATAAAGTTGGAGTAAATATTAATACAGCTAGCAAAAGTATTCTTAAATATATAAGTGGACTTAATAAAAAAGCAATAGATGCAATTATGGACTATAAAACTAAGAATAATTTTAAGACTAGAGAATCATTAAAAGATTTAAAAGGAATAACTGATAAACAATATGAACAAGCAGTAGGCTTTTTAAGAATACCTAATGGAATAAATCCTTTAGATAATACTGGAATACATCCTGATAATTATAAAGATGCTAAAGTTATATTAGATTATTTAAATTTAGATGAAAAAGATATCCAAACAGATAGATTTAAAGAAGTATTAGAGAATACTAATCATGAAGAGATTTCTAAAAATACTAATATAAGCATATATTTAGTTGATGATATAATTAAGGAATTAATAAGTCCTGGACTTGATCCAAGAGATGAATTAGAGTCTCCTATATTAAAAAGTGATATATTAAAGATAGAAGACTTAAGAGTAGGTATGGAATTAGAAGGTACTGTAAGAAATGTTGCTTCTTTTGGAGCATTTATAGATATAGGACTTCATAATGATGCACTTATACATATTTCTAAGATGAGTAAAACATTCGTTAAAGATCCTAACGAAGTATTAAGTGTTGGAGAAATAGTAAAGTGTTATGTAGATAAAATTGATTTAGACAAGCAAAAGGTTAATCTAAGCTTAATTAAGGAGTAAATATGAATGATTATAAAATACCAAATCATGTAGGAATTATACTTGATGGTAATGGAAGATGGGCAAAAGAAAAAGGTTTAAAAAGGAGCGAAGGACATAGAAAAGGAGCAGATAATTTAATTAAATTAACTAAGTATGTTTTTAGAAAAGGAGTTAATGTTTTAAGTGTATTTGCATTTTCTACAGAGAATTTTAAAAGAAGTGATGAAGAAGTCAATTATTTAATGAAACTTTTTACTAACGAATTTAGAAAATATATTGATGAATTTAATGAGAATAATATAAAGGTAGTATTTTCAGGTAGAAAAGAGCCTCTTAAAGATGCAGTATATGATTCAATGCAAGAATTAGCTAATATGACTAAGGATAATACTGGTAAAATATTTAATATATGTTTAAATTATGGTGGAAGAGCAGAAATAATAGATACAACTAAAAAATTAGTTAATGCCACTCTTAAAGGAATAATTAATGTAGAAGATATTACGGAAGAATTATTTAAAGAAAACTTGTATAATGATTTACCTAATATCGATTTTCTTATTAGAACAAGTGGAGAGGTTAGAGTATCTAACTTTATGTTATATCAACTAGCATATGCAGAAATGTATTTTCCTAAGGTTTATTTTCCTGATTTTAACGAATCAGAATTTGATAAATCTTTGGATATATATAATAAAAGAGATAGAAGATTTGGAGGAATAAGTGAGAATGAATAATTCTTGCTTTTTATATAAAAAAAGATAGCTCTAAGACTATCTATAAAATCATACTTAATAAACCACCAACACTACTTGCAAGTAAAACTAAAACAAGTAACCAAATTAGTACTTTAAGTACTTTTTTCTTTGTTTTCTTTTTCATTTACTAATTCACCTAAAATAATTATACAAAATATTTCATAAAAAAGAAATACCTTAATATACTTTACTATGAAAAAATTAATTGATAAAAGAATTATAAAAACATTAGTAATAGTATTTGTATTAGGTTTTATTGGAGGTATTTTATTTCTAATCTTAACTAATAAATTAGATAAACTAATTATTAAAAATGAGATAGAAGAGTATTTTAATTTATTTAAAGATAATAAAATAGTAGGATTAGATAATTTAATAAATAGTTTTAAGAATAATATAACTTATATAACCATCATATTAGTATCTAATATAGTATTTGTATTATGTCCTTTAACTTATTTTGTTAATTTCTATAAAGGCTTTCTTTTGGGATTTTTGATGTCTAGTATTATACTTACTTTTAAATTTAAAGGTATATTCTATAGTTTATTGGTACTTATACCCCATCAACTTATTATGAATCTACTTATAATTATATATTCTAGTATTATGATAAAGTTTGCATTTAAATTATTTAACGCATATAAAAATAAAGAAAATATTAATATTAGATTATTTACTGAAAAGATATTAATACTTTTTATGGGAGCTTTATTTATTACATTAATTTCTTCTTTATTAGAAATATACCTTAATTCAATTATTATGAAACTCGTTATATAGACATTTTGTACAAAATATTGTATAATAGCAAGTATTAAAGGTGATTGAAATGAAAGTTGTAGTAGGTATGAGTGGAGGAGTAGATAGTGCTGTTTCTGCTTATTTATTAGATAAAGAAGGATATGAAGTTATTGGTTTATTTATGAAAAACTGGGATTCTAATATTAATAGTGATCCTGAAGGTATAACTGATGGTATATGTCCTCAAGAACAAGACTTTATAGATGCTAAAAAAGTATGTGATTATATAGGTATACCTCTTTATAGAGTTGATTTTATTAAAGAATATTGGGATACAGTATTTTCATATTTTTTAAGTGAACTAAAAAAAGGTAGAACTCCTAATCCAGATATTATGTGTAATAAATATATTAAGTTTGATTTATTTAAGAAAGAAGCTAAAAAATTAGGGGCTGATTTAATTGCGACTGGACATTATGCAAGACATGTTGGCAATAAAATATTAAGAGGAGTAGATAATAACAAAGATCAAACTTATTTCTTAAGTCAAGTAAAAAGAGATGAATTTAAAGATATATTATTTCCTGTTGGAGATTATACAAAACCTGAGGTTAGAGAAATAGCCATTAAGGCAAATCTACCAGTAGCGACTAAAAAAGATTCAACAGGCATATGTTTTATTGGAGAAAGACATTACCAACAATTTGTAGAAAACTATCTTAAAGGAAAAGAAGGAGATATAGTAGATATAGATACACTTAAAGTAATTGGTAAACATAAAGGTTTATTTAACTATACTATCGGACAAAGAAGAAATGTTGGACTTTCTGGAGATGAAAAAAGACATTATGTATGTGGTAAAGATACTGAAAAGAATATACTTTATGTTGCTTTTGGAGATGATAATAAGTATTTAATGACTGATGAAGCAATTATAAGTGACATGAATTATATTAGTGATTTAAAGCCTACTTTTGCAACTTGTAAATTTAGATATCGTGGTGAAGATATACCTGTCACTATTGAATATTTAGAAGATAATAAAGTTAGACTTTTATATGAAGGTGGCGCTAAAGCTGTTACACCAGGACAAGCTTGTGTAATATATTTAGGTAGTGAAATGATCGCAGGCGGTATAATTGAAACTGTCAAAAAAGATGGTAAAAAGTTATGGTATTTGTAAAGGGGGGAATGTTGAATGCAAAAATGTAAAATTGAAGAGATGTTTTTAATATATTTAAATAAATATTCTAGGGTAATACATTATAAATATAAAAAGTATAATGAACAAACAATTGAATCTACCTTATTTAATAGAGTTCTTAATTATACAGAATCATATAAAGATGATAAAAATGATTTGACATTACCAGATGAAGAAATTATGTCATATGATAAAACTATAATTGTTGAATATGATGTTGTAGTTATACCTCAGATATGTATTAATATGAATAGTAAATATCATTTAGATTATTTACTTACTGATGAAGTATTAGAAGGTGTAATAAGAAGTCAAGGATACACTAAATCATATGAATTAAAAAGAATACCATATTTAAGAAAATATTAATGACAACATAAAATGAGTTTGATATAATTTAGCTAGAAAGGATGAAGTTATGGAAGTATGGATTTGGCTTGGAATAATAGTTATTTTAAGTATTATTGAAGCTGTTACAGTTGAATTAGTATCTGTTTGGTTTATTGCATCAGCTATAGTAAGTTTAATATTACAAGTACTAGGACTTGACTTTAAATTATGCTTTATTATATTTGTTTTACTTGGTATAGTGTTAATGATAACAACAAGAAAATATTTTTTAAAACTATTACAAGTTAAGAAAACAAGTACTAATATCGATAGAATAATAGGAATGAAAGCTTTGGTTACTAAAGATATTAAAGATATTGGAGAAGTTAAAGTTGATGGCAAAATATGGACAGCAGTTTCAGATGAAATTTTAAGTGCTGGAGATTATGCAAAAGTATTAGAAATTAATAGTACAAAATTAAAAGTAGAGAAATGGAGTGATAAATAATGACATTAGTAATTATTATATTAATTATAGTAGGGATTTTGGTTATACCAAATATTAAAATTGTACCACAAGCAAAAAGATATGTTATAGAAAGATTAGGAAGTTATTATACTACATGGGAAAATGGATTACATGTTAAGTTACCATTTGTAGATAAAATATCAAACACTGTTAGCATTAAAGAACAAGTACTTGACTTTGCACCACAACCAGTTATAACAAAAGATAATGTAACAATGCAAATAGATACTGTTGTATATTTACAAGTAACTGATTCTAAATTATATACTTATGGAGTGGAACATCCAATTGCTGCGATTGAAACTTTAACAGCTACTACATTAAGAAATATTATTGGTGAATTAGAGTTAGACCAAACTTTAACATCAAGAGATATAATTAATTCTAAGATGAGAATTATATTAGATGAAGCTACAGATCCATGGGGAATTAAAGTAAATAGAGTTGAAGTTAAAAATATATTACCTCCTCATGACATACAAGAAGCAATGGAAAAACAAATGCGTGCTGAACGTGAAAGAAGAGAAAAAATTCTTCAAGCTGAAGGTGAAAAGAAATCAAGCATTTTATTAGCCGAGGGTGAAAAAGAAAGTGCAATCTTAAAGGCAGAAGCTAAAAAAGAAGCACAAATTAAAATTGCTGAAGGTGAAGCAGAAGCTTTATTAAAACTTAAAGAAGCAGAAGCAAAAGGAATAGAACTTTTAAAGGAAGCAAGTGCTGATAAATCTGTAATCGCTCTTAAATCTCTAGAAGCTTTAGCTAAAGTAGCAGATGGTAATGCGACTAAAATAATTATACCAAGCGAGTTATCTAATATAGCTTCTATACTATCAATATTTGAAGATACAAAATCTAAAGAAAAGAATAAGTAAATACACTGAAAATAAAGTGTATTTTTCTTTAAATTTAACTTTACCATCAATTTACACTTGACCTGTAAAATTAGTTGTTTTATAATGGATATATAGAGAGTAGGAGAGAGATTAAGACATGAAAAACTTAAATGAATTATTACAAGAATTAGGAATAAGTAAAGTTAAATTAGCTAAATACTTAGGAGTATCTAGACAAATGATATATAATTATCTAGAATTAGATAGTTTAAACAAATGGCCAAAGGAAAAGAAAATATTATTATTTAAATTATTAAATATACAAGATGGTTCAGAAGAATCTATATCTAAAATTAAAGTAACAGCTGAATATTTAGAGGATGTAGAAGATAGACTAAATCAAAATCTAAAACCACAAAACAATGCTGATAGTTATTTCGATTTAAAGAATTTAACTAAAGAAGAACAAACATTAGTAAATGATTTGATTTATCTAATTAAAGATAAGTTTACAGAAGAAAAAAATAAAAATACTTATTATGAATTTTTATATTTATACCATATATTACAATCAGTAGATAATATACCAGAGATTAAATATATCTTTGCATATTTATCAAAAACGACTGGATTTACTGATCCTATGGAATTTAAATTTGATGAAACAGCACAATTTATATTGGAAAGTATTATTTTTACAGCTATGAACTTATATACAAATGGTGGGGCAACTAAGAGTAAATTAATTGCGTCTCACGAAAGATTTGTTAAAGAAATAGAGAAAAATAAAGAAGAAGTTTTAAGTAGAACACAACAACTTACTACTGTTAAAATTCAAGCATTAAGAGAATTAGGATATACAGAAATAAATAATGAAAATGCTCAAGAAGTAATAAATAAAATGGGAGAAATTGAATCCAGAAAAGTTATTATGGGTGATAAGCAAAATGCTTAAACTAAACTAGTATGAAATAAAGTACATTTGATTGACGCAATGTACTTTTTATGTTATCATATATTTCGTTTATTCTAAAAGAATGGGGGAAATTATGCTAACAGAATATAAAAGAACATATTTTAATATGATAAAGATGTTTTTAACTCTAATAAAAAATGCACCTAATATGAGTAGTACAGATGTATATAAATTATATATTAAATATTTAAAAGAAAGTATTAAGCTTGGAACTAATAAGTTAAGTTTTGATGAGGATATAAATAAATATAGATTTGCCAATTGTTATGCATATGCTCTAGGATTACAATGTTCAAAAATCTCTGCTATATTTTTAAATCTATATGAATATAAAGAGATTGAAAAGTTTTATTACAACACTGGTTTTACTTTAACATCAGAAGAAAGAGCTAAACTTTTTCCAATAAGAAGAACTATAGCCCAAGATATAGAATTAATGATGATGGACTTTAAAAATTTAGGAATTAAATCATATGAAAGTGATATAAATGCCGAAGTAGAACATAATGGCTATAAAATTGCAATTTATGAGTACTTTAATGATTATCATTTTGTAAGACAAAATTTTGATGGCTCTTGGTCACATAAATTAGGATATTCAAACAAATTCGTTCAAATTGATAATCCACCTAAAGAGATATTACATAAATATTCATATGTGAAAACTATAGAAATAGTAAAGCCAGTCATACAAAATAAATAACTAAAGAAAGGAGTGAAATCGTGTTTGAGTTTAATGACAAAATAATTTATGATAATTATAAATTTAGAAAATATTGCGCTTTCTCAAGTACTATCGAATCATTTTTTATTAAATATCGCACATTAACTATAAGTTTTATTAAATTATTACTAATAAAAGAAGGATTCATATATAATCCATTTTACAACGATCAGGCTGATTATAGATATAATGAACAAGTTTATAGTTTAAATAACACCAATAGAGAAGTATATGATAATGAAATAATGTTTAATAATAAGATGATATATGATGTTGTAGAATCTTTATTAGTTGCTAAAGGAATAATTGTTAGGAATGACTTCATTAATAATGAACCGGAATACACATTATTAGATAAACATCTTTGGTCTTCATCATATTCCAAATCATATAGCAATTTATCAGACACAGACACAGAAGATAAAGAAATATTACTGATTTCGGATACTCATATTGGAAATGAAAGAATAGAAGATTTTAAATTATTAAGAAATTTATATGAGTATGCACTAAATAGAAAAATTAAAACATGTCTTCATTTAGGAGATTTATTTGATAAAAATATTAATGGTTATGCAGACTTTATTAGTAATATAAATTTATTTATGAATAATTATCCGACAGCACAAATTAGAACATATGCTATATTAGGAAATCATGATTTAACATATCAAAATTATTTTAAAAATCTTTCCACTTTCAGAAACTACGACTTTCGTTCATTACTATTATGCAGACCATTATTTTATATGTTTCCTTGCAGTTCTGATATTATAAATTTTAATAATACAAAAATTCATTTAAGTCATAGATTATACTATGACACCTTAGAGCCAAATTTAAGAATCAGTAGAGTAGCAGATCTTAACAACGTAGATAGATTTATTTATCCTAATTATAATTTAAATTTTCAATTTTTTAAACCATCTTATAAAGTAAATATATCCGGACATCTACATCAAGGTTTTATTAAAACAACTAATGATAATTCATTATATATTGGAGTACCATCAACCAGTAAAATAAACATGCTATCAAGTATAGCTGTGATTTTGAAAATTCACTACCATGATAAAGAAATAGAATCAATCTATATAACACCATTGTATAGAAATCAATATCATAATATGGTAATAGAAGGTGAGAATATACATTATAACTTAACTAACTCATCAAGAGTATTATCTAAAGCAATATAAAAAAGCATCAGTTATTGATGCTCTTTTAATAATTTTAAAAATGTGCTTGTTGCCTTACTTAATTTCTTTTCTTTTAGATAAATTGAACCGATATATCTGCTAGGTAGTTTAGGACTAACGTTTATTTCAAATAGTGTTTCATTAGTTAATTCTTCTGTTATATATTCCTTAGTAATTAGTCCGATACCAAATCCTAATTTTGTAAATTCTTTAACTAAAGAGTGACTTGTAAGTTCCATTTCAGGCACTAAATTAACTTTATTATTTAAACAAAAATTATCTAAATAATATCTTGTATTAGAACCTTTTGCAATTAATATTAAATCGTATTTATTTAGTTCTTTTAAAGATATAGTTTTATCTTTTAAAAGCAAATAATCTTTATTAGCAAAAAATCCATCATGTATTTGAACTAAATTATCACATTTAAAGTCCAAAGGTATTTGATAAGGTAAATTCAATATGATTATGTCAACTATACCAGCCCTAACTTTATTTATTAAATTAATTGCCTGACCAGTATAAATATTAATTTTAATATTTGGATACATTTTATGATATTCTTTTATATAAGGTAATAAATAATTTTGTGTAATAGTATTTGTAGTACCTATATTTAAATAGCCACTTTCTAAATTGTTAAATTCTTTAATTTTGTTTTCAACACTTTTAATATTTTCCATTACTTCTTTAATTTGATTATATAGCATTTCACCCTCATTTGTTAAGACAACACCTTTTTTACTTCTAATAAACAATGTACAGTTAAGTTCACTTTCGAGTTTCTTAATACTTTTACTGATTGCTGGTTGACTAATATATAATTCCCTAGCAGATGCAGTAATGTTTTTGTGTAATGCAACACTATAAAATATTTTGTAAAGTTCCAAATTAATATTCATAAACCCTCCGAAATGTGATTATTATAACAAAGTACTAATAATTTATCAATAACTTATAATAGTTATTTTTATTTATTCATAACATGTAGTTATTAAAAACATAACAAATCAATATTTTACATAACGGGGACATTTGATTACAATCATTTATTGAAAGGAGAAAAAATGAATAATAAGCTAGAAGAATTATTAAATAGTACTAATTCAAACACACACAACTATGATGTTAACTTGGATAATTTGTATTTGTATGCTGCAATAACGGAACCAGAAAACATAAATAAAGAAAGCTTAATAAATTTTTTCGGAGATAACTTATATAAACCAAATAAAGATGGTGATTATCTAACGCATTTACTATGTCGTAATGCTTTTATAGGAAGCTTAAGCCATGAAAAAACAACTAAGCTATTTAGTTTTATTTATGAATTAATAAGTCCTAACTTACCAGGAAAAACTACATGTAGTTCCATTATGGAATTCATGATATGTTCACTTGATAGATTAGAAATAAAAGTAGAAGATTATTTAGCATATTTACTTAATCTTCATTACCTAAATAAATATGATTTTAGTTGTCAAGATTCCTACGGATATAATTTAAGTGTATACTTTTTAATTTCATTTATTTTAGGAAATCCAGATGTTATGAAAGTAGTATCAAAAAATAAAGTTAGATATAATTTTGATGACTTCTTAGGTTGGGAAAATGGACAAAGCAAGAAATTATATGACGAATGTATAGAGTACAGTGAATATGGTGAACCAGGTTCAATAAATCATGTTTCTATAGATACTATTATACATTTATATGAAACTAGAAAATCACAATTAATTCCAAATTTTAAACTTAATGAAAAATTTATAAAAACATATAATTACAATAAATTACGCGCGATGTATGAAGAATACTTTGATATGGTTTACATCATACTTGATAGTTACAGCATTTTGTCTAAATCATATTCAGCTTTTATTGAAGAAGAAAAAAATATGTTATTAAAGTTAGATAAAGGAGATAAGAAAAAATGATTAATGAAACTTGGCTAAAAGATGTATTGCAAACTATAAGTGATAATTTGAAATCATTAGAAAAAAATATTAACGATACTAAGAAGGAACAAAAGAAAATAAATTATACAGTAAATTCGAATCCTGATCTTCTTAAAGAAAAAGATTTAGAATTAGATAAATACATAGATACTTATTTGGAGAAAATTGATAAAACTAAAACCGAATTAACTTCATCATTAGATAACATATTGAATGCATATAAAAAAGATGCTGATTCAAAGCGTAATAGCATAGAATCATCCATCAGTGATAGTAAAAAACTTTTAGAAAAAGCTGATGAAATAATTGTATCTTTAAATGATAGTTCAAAGGATATAAATGCATTATTGAGCGAAATGTCAGAAATATTTGAAAAGAAAGCTAATGAAATAATAAATGAAAAAGAAAAAATACTTATTAACGACTTTGTAAAAAGTATTAATAAAGAAACAAAAAAAATAATTCCTTTAATTGAAGATTCTAAAAAAATGTATGATGGTTTATCCAATCAATACGAAAAAATAGTAAAAAGTTTAAAACAAGAACAAGAAAACATTGTAAATGAAGTTGTATCTGAAGTTTCTAAAAAGATAATTGAAATAAATCCATGCAAAAATATAATTATTAATATAGGTGATTATCAAAAAAGTTTTAAATCATCTGAATTATTTCATGAAAAATTCGAAAGTGTTCTAGCGCTTGCTTCTATGAAAAAGCCAACACTTTTAAAAGGACCAGCTGGGAGTGGTAAAAACGTTATTGTTGAACAAGTTGCTAAAGCTTTAAACTTAAATCTATATTATATTAACGATGTTACAGATGAATTTAAAATTTTAGGATTTGTAGATGCAAATGGTAATTTTCAACAAACGCAATTCTTTAAGGCTTTTACTCAGGGTGGAGTAATGTTTATTGATGAAATAGATAATTCTAGTCCTTCAGCATTACTTGCAATAAATTCAGCAATAGGAACTGGTCATAATCATTATATGGCTTTTCCAGATGGAAATTTTTATCAAGCACATGAAGATTTTAGAGTGATTGCAGCTGCTAATACATTTGGTACTGGAGCAGATTCCATCTATTGTGGTAGACAAACACTAGACGGAGCATCTCTAAACAGATTTTTGCCTATAGTAATTGATTATGACAAAAGTATTGAAGAACAAGTCACTAATAATTCAGAATTGCTTCCACTATTTTGGGATATAAGAAAAATAATAAATAAAAATGAAATCAATCATGTTATTTCAACAAGAAACATAATTAATGCAGTAGACTTACTAAATAGTGGTGTTTTTAGCATATATGATATATTTGATATGACAATAATACAAGGTTTAGATAAATTTAGTTTGAAAACTATCAGTAAAGAATTAAAAACTAATACAAGATATTCAAACGAATTATTAAATCACTTAAGTAGCAAATACAGTGTAAATAAAAACGAATATAAAGAGTCAAACATAGAAGATTATGGTTTTAAAAAAAGTTATAAAAAGAATTATTATGGCGATTATAATGGAGATTATATGGGAGGTTACTAATGAACGAGTATCCAAATAAAAAACAGCTTTTAGTAAATCCAGAAGATTATAAATTATTTTTTAGAGAATATTCTAGTTTAGATGAATTTTTAAAATTAATAATTACTATGCCAATAAATCATGATATTTTTAACGATTTGTCAAGCGTTAAATATGTTGAAAAATTCAATTATTTTAATACATTTGAAGAAGCATGGAATGCTTGCTATTACGGATGGAATCATAAATTTGAAGATTTTAAAGAAAAAATAGCTAGGGTTGAAACACAAATAATTAGTGATTTATCAAAAACAAAACAATTGAATATAAGTGGCTATTATCCTAAAGTACCTTTATTTTTAAAAAATAATCCAAGAAATATGATTAATACAGATTTTCAAATTAAATCTACCAGAACAATTGTAATTAATTTTAATGCTGGTATATCCAGTTTTGAAAGTCAAGATGCTATCATAAATAGGGGAGTCTGCTTAATTAGTTTAATTAAGCATTTAGAAAAAAAATATAATGTAGTATTAAATCTATTGGATATAGGTTTCGAATATGAATTACCTAAAAATGAAATGATTTACACTATAATTAACTTAAAAAAAGAAACAGAAAAAATTAATATAAAGAAATTATATTTTCCTCTGGTAAATCCTGATTTTTTAAGAAGATTATGCTTCAGAAACAGAGAATGTACTTTTGGTATAAATAAATCGTGGGTTTATACTTACGGATATCCTTATATTCCTTCTATACAAGAAAATAAAAATTCTATATTAGTATCCACTCCAGCAGAGATGAACATAACAGGTGAAAATTTAAAAGAAGATTATTATTCATTTATGCGATATATTGAAAGACAAATGACAAATGATGAAGATAATATTCTTAAGCACACAAAAAAAATAGAGTAGGATAGAGTAAAGAATAACTTTATACAATACTTTAAATTCAAATAAATATTTGTGTAGTATAGATTCTTTTATAAGAGGAATTTAAAGAAACAAACTGAATACTTATTTAACTTAAGAGATTTTTATGATTATATAAATACAAGTGAATTTAATGAGTATAGTAATGTAGTATATAGTACTGAATATAAAGATACATTTGATAACGATATATACTTTGTAGAATATAAGAAAAATTAAGAACTTAACATAATATATATTATTGGAACTTAAATATAAAAGAAAAAAATTAGAATAATACCATATTAATTATGACTAAAATCAATCCAATTATTAATCCTACTATACTTTGTTTAGTTTTATTATGAGAATTAGCTTCTGGTAACATTTCTTCAATTGCTAATGTAATCATTATACCAGCTACTAATATTAACACAATTGATATCATTACATCACTTATAAATGGTTTTAGCACTATATAAGCCATTAATGCACCTAAAGGTTCTGCTAAACCAGATATAAATGTGTATAATAGTCCTTTAAATTTATTTCCCGTGCTGTAATAAATCGGAACACTAATGGACACTCCTTCAGGTATATTATGAAGCATTATAGCGATTCCTAGACTAATTCCCATTGATAAATCATTATAAGCTGTCATAAACGTTGCAATTCCTTCAGGAAAATTAT
Organism: uncultured Bacilli bacterium; assembly: GCA_934096075.1. Lineage (GTDB taxonomy): Bacteria > Bacillota_I > Bacilli_A > RF39 > UBA660 > CAKOLN01. The sequence continues at coordinate 6,867 of CAKOLN010000011.1, read as the reverse complement.
GTATCATAAGAGCTATCATACTTAGTACTCCTACCCTATATAATTTATTACTTTTATGTAGTAGGGCAATTTTATCATTTATTTTAGTAACTACTACCTTCCCTATTATAAACACCCCTACTCCAATAATTAAAGCGAGTAGTAGGCCATATTTATTATATAATGTAGTAAAACTTGATGGAATTAAGTCTAATACACTTATACTTATCATAACACTTAAAGAAAAACTTAAAGAAAAAGCTAGAAATGCTTCTTTATCTTTAAATTTAAAGAATACCACTACTCCACCAATTAAAGTACTTAAACCAGCTAAGCTTGAAATTATTAGAGGCAAAATTATTTCATTCATATTATCACTAATTAATTATATGTTAATGTGTTTAAAAAATTAATGATTTCATATAATATTAATGTATACATATTATATTGACTTTTTGGTCAAAATGTGTTATAGTTTAATTGTACTTAGGAGTACTAAAACAGAAAATGTTAGTCGCTCTCGGGTGGTGCGAGTTATAAATAATCCCGAATGTGAAATGTTAGTCGCTCCCGGATGGTGCGAAGTATAAATTATTCCAGATGAAAATGATTGAGAACTTTATTAAATTCATGTAGAGTTCTCTTTTAATTTATGATAATATATATCTATATTTTACAGAAGGAGATGACAAAATGAAAGTACAAACTGGTTATATATATCACATAAAAGATTCGTTTTTTGATAAAGTTAATGATGAGAGTTTAATGTCTAATCATGAAAACGGACATGCAAGGCCTACTTATTTCACTATCAAAGATAAAAATATTTTATGGTTTATTCCTTTAAGTAGCAAGGTTGATAAATACCAAAAGATAATAGATCATAAAATCAAAAAATATGGTAATTGTCGTACAATAATAATTAGAAAAATTGCTAATGTAGATTCTGTAATTCTTCTACAAAATGCTTTTCCTATTATAGAAAAATACATTGATCATCCACATATGTTAAATGGTAAGCCACTAAAAGTTGTATCAATATTAAAAAATGAAATACTAGATAATTTTAAATATATGATTGCAAGCAAAAAAGAAGGTAAAAATTTTTTCTTTAGCGATATTGATAAAATAAAACTAATAATGTTAGAAGAATTAAGAAAAGATAATAATATGTAAAATATTTCCAAATAAAATATGAATTATATTTTAATCGCTGGTAATAATAATAACAGGTGGTGATTAAGAATGGCTAACGCTAGAAATACATCTAGAAATAGTTCTAGAAGTAGAAATACAAGTAGATGTAAAAATACTACATCTAGAAATAGTGCTAGAAACACTTCAAGAAATTCAGCAAGAAGTAAATAGCAAAGAAAAAGAGACGATTAAGGTCTCTTTATTTTTTTATAATATTTACTACTTTAATTTATCTAAATAGCTCTCTCCTATTCCTAATGTGTTTTCTATGCCAAAATTGTCTATAATAGTAGCACCAATATTAGCAAATGTTTTAGTAGTAGGTAATGCACCATAATATTCAAATTTCTTTGAATAGAATAATACTGGAACATTCTCTCTCGTATGGTCGGTTCCTCTAAATGTAGGATCATTACCATGATCGGCTGTAAATATTACTAAATCATCTTTAGTTAATTTATTTAAGAATATTGGTAAATAATGATCTAATTCTTCTAAACAATTTAAATACCCTTTTTTATCTCTTCTATGACCATAAAGAGTATCAAAATCATTTAAATTCAAGAATAAAAATCCATTAAAATCTGTTCTAGTAAAATCAACTAGTTTCATTAGACCATCTATATTATCAGTTGTTTTTACACCCGTATTAATACTTTTATTAGCAAATATATCTTTGATTTTACCAATTGCTATTACATCAAGCCCTTTATCATACATTAAATCCATAAAATTTAATGGTGGAACTTTAGTAAAATCATGCCTTCTGCTTGTTCTAGTAAAATCACCTGGTTTACCTATAAATGGTCTTGCAATTACTCTTCCAATATTATATTCTTCTCTAAATACAATTTTACTAATTTTTTCACATACATCATAAAGTTCTTCAACAGGAACTATATCTTCATGAGCAGCTATTTGCAATACAGAGTCAGCGCTTGTATATATAATTAATGCACCAGTCTTCATATGTTCAGGCCCTAATTCTTTTATTATTTCAGTACCACTCGCAACACAATTTCCAATAAAACTTTTTCCAGTTACTCTTTCTATTTCACTCATAAGTAGTGTAGGAAAACCATTAGGATATGTTTTAAATGGAGTATCTAATACCATTCCCATCATTTCATAGTGTCCATTTAATGTATCTTTAGCTTTGTTAGCGGGCTCTATAATACCATGGTAACCTAATTTTGCCTTTTTATCATTATTAACTAAATCTAATAAGCCTAATTTTTCAAATACTGGTAGTTTATAAACTCCATCATCTGTAATATGTTTTAATGTATTAGCACCAGCATCTCCATACATAGAAGCATCTATTGCCTCTCCTACTCCTAAACTATCACAAACTATTAAAAAAACTCTTTTAAACATCATTTATTCCTCCTTTTTAGCACGCGGATGATACGCGTCATAATTTTCTCTTAATATTTCATCAACTACATGGGTATATATGTTAGTAGTTGATATATTTTCATGTCCCAGCATTTCTTGGATGCTTCTTACATCTGCACCACCTTCTAATAAATGTGTTGCAAAACTATGTCTTAAAACATGAGGAGTTAATTCCTTTTCAATTTTAGTTTTAATTCTAATGTTTTCTAATATAAAATTAAATCCATTTCTGCTTATTGGTTTACCGTGATTATTAAGAAATAATTCATTATAATTCTCCTTTATTATTAATTTATTTCTATATTCTTCTACATATTTCTTTAAATAATAACTGGCTGTTTCACCAATAGGCACTATTCTTTCTTTTTTACCTTTACCCTTAACTCTTATTACACTATTATATAAATCCACATTAGAATATTCTAAGCTGACTAATTCACTCACTCTAAGTCCTGTAGCGTACATTACTTCAAGCATTGCTTTATTCCTATAATCAAATGCTGTATTAAGAGGAAAATTTAATAATTGATCTACTTCATTTATAGTTAAATATTTAGGTAAATTTTTTTGTGTTTTAAGAACACTTATATTTTCAAGTGGTGAAGATTTAATATGCTTTTCATCTACTAAATAATTATAAAATCCTTTTAACGCACTAATATGTCTATTAACGCTTTTAGGTTTGAGATCCTTTCTCAGTAAATTCAAATATTGTAATATTTCTTCTGTAGTTATATTCTTCAAATCTTTTTTTATATAGTCATTAAAACTCTTTAAATCAAGTTTATATGATTCAATTGATGCATCTCCAAGTTTTTTTTCAGTCTTTAAAAATATTACATAATCATCTATATAATTCATATACCTTCACTATGTTAATTATCTCACAAATAAATTAAAAATAAAACCTTATTTACATTACAAATAAGGTTTTGTGTAAACTATTCATTGTCATTTATATCACTTTTAGGTTTTTCTAATCCATTTATTGTTATATTATTTTTCTCAGCATAATCCCAAAGAGCAGCATGTATTGCTTCTTCAGCTAATAAACTACAATGTATTTTTACTGGAGGAAGTCCATCTAACGCTTCCATTACAGTTTTATTTGTAATTTCTAATGCTTCTTCAATTGTTTTACCAATTATTAATTCTGTAGCCATTGAACTGGTTGCTATTGCGGCACCACATCCAAAAGTTTTAAACTTAGCATCTTTAATAACATGATTATCATCTATATCCAAGTATATTCTCATTATATCTCCACACTTAGCATTTCCTACTGTACCAACAGCACTAGCATTTTCTATTTCTCCAACATTTCTAGGATTAGCAAAGTGATCCATTACTTTTTCACTATACATATTATTTACCTTCTTTCTTTATAAAGTCTTCATAAAGTGGACTCATATTTCTTAAGTATTCAATTATTTCTTTTAAGTTATCTACTAAATAGTCTATCTCTTCTTTAGTATTTTCTTCATTTATACTTATTCTTAAAGAACCATGCGCTATTTCATGAGGTAATCCTATCGCCAGTAATACATGGCTTGGATCTAAGCTTCCACTTGTACAAGCACTTCCACTTGATGCACAAATTCCTTTAGCATCTAATCTTAAAAGCATACCTTCTCCTTCAATAAATCTAAAACTAAAGTTAACATTACCAGGTAATCTATGCTCTTTACTACCATTTAGTTTAGCATAAGGTATTTCATTCTCAATTCTATTCATTAAGTAATCTCTTAAATTAGTAACATATTCATTATTTTTATCCATATTTTCAAATTTAAGTTCTACTGCTTTTTTAAATCCCATAATAAGTGGTGCATTAGTAGTACCGGCTCTTTTACCTTTTTCTTGCATACCACCATGAATTAATGGACTTATCATTAAACCTTTTCTAACGTATAAGAAACCTATTCCCTTAGGGCCATGTAACTTATGAGCACTAGTACTTAATAAGTCTATATTCATTTCTTTAACATCTATTTTCATATTACCATATGCTTGAACTGCATCTGTATGAAATAGTACATTATGTTTTTTACAAATCTCACCTATTTCTTTAATAGGCTCAATAGTACCTATTTCATTATTCGCAGACATAATACTAACTAATATAGTATCTTCTCTAATAGAACTCTCTAATTCTTCTAAGCTAATTAATCCATCTTCATTGACATTTAAATATGTAATTTCATAACCAATACTTTCTAAATACCTACAAGTTTCTAATACTGCATGATGCTCTATTTTAGATGTAATTATATGTTTACCCTTTCCACTTTTAAGTGACGCTATACTTTTAATAGCCCAGTTATCAGATTCACTACCACCACTTGTAAAGTAAATTTCTTTACTTTCGGCATTTATAGAATTAGCAATTACTTCTCTTGCACTTTCTACATCTTTATTTATACTCCTTGATGGAGAATATATACTACTAGGATTTTCAAATCTATCTATGAAATAAGGCATCATTTCATCTAATACTTCTTTTTTCATTCTAGTAGTTGCTGCATTATCTAAATATATCATAAAACTCCTTCCCTTATATGTTCTAGACCATATTCTAGAATTATTTTAATATGATCATCACTTATTTTATACTTTACTGTTTGTCCTAGTTTTTCACATTTAACTAAATTCAAACTTCTTAAAGTACTAAGTTGATGACTAACACTAGAACTAGACATGTTTACACACTCACATATTTCTTTAACACATTTATCACTTTCAAGTAATGTACTTAGTATTTTAATTCTTGTATTATCAGAAAATATTTTAAAGAATTCACTCAATCCATTAATTTCATTTGTATTCATATCTACTCCTTTATGTGAATAGCCATTCACATATTCATTGTATACCTAAGTATTTATTTAGTCAAGAAAAAACTAATAGAATTTCTATTAGTTACAGCTACCTTCATAGTCAATCTCGTAAGGAACAGTAGGAGTACCTGTTCCAGTTACTTTTATACATGAGTTTATAGATATTACTGGACGAACAGCGTTCGTGTTGTTCACGTTGTTGTTCAAGTTCGCATTGTTACCATTCCAGTTGATAGGCACAAGGACCACCCAACTAAGTGAGAAGAACTTCCTATACTATTACAGTCAATTCCCTATATCAAAAATGTTTTCACACTTGATACCAATTTTCGGACGTTTATCAAGATTTGCAGTTTTAGCATCCGTTCTCTGTTTCTTGGATTGTATATGGATTTTCGGCTGTTCCATCTCCTGTACTATATAGAGTACAAGATTTTAGAGAAATGGCAGGGCGAACAGCATACGCGAGGTTCAAGCTGCCGTCGCTCAAGTACGCATTGCCGGAATACCAAATCCACTCGCGCGCGCTGCGATCCTTCCAGAAGATAGGCGACAAGGACCACCAAGAAGAAGTTGATGCATCTGTTCCATAATTATTGCTTATAAACCAAGCATATGATGTACTCATATTTGTATATGCCATCCCACCTGCAAAAGCCATCTCATCTGCTGTCATTAATGCTATTGGGTAACTAAGTTTCGCACTTGTATTTTCTACACTGAATGCATCTCTTATATCACTACAATTATATCTTGGTGTTTTATCTGTAGATAATCTTTTATATGATGCAAAATTAAAATCTGTTCTTCTTGTATATGCACCTTCTGTTTCTTCACTTCTGTCATTACAATATACTGCACTTGTACTTAAGTATTTTGTATAATTTGTTAAGTTATTTTGATACCATCTGTCTATATATGTTTTTATTGTACTATCTGTTGTATTATTTCTTATTGTATTTAGTGAAGTATCTTCTCCATATTTATAGCCTACATATTTTGGACTCTTAATATTTGTATTAAATGAATTTTCTCCTATATTTCCAGTAGTTGTATCGTGACTTGTTCCTACATAAAGTAATCTTATACTTCCATCATGATTTGTTCTTATTATTCTCCAGTAAAATCCTCCAAATTTAACCCAGTTATTTGTTGTATTTCCAGCATAGTAGTATACATTAACTGGAGTACTAGTTATTCCTGTTATACTTTCTGTTGAAGTAAATATTGTTCCTGTTGTTGTTTCTGTAAATGGTGTACTAAAGTCATTCCTTGTACCTATTGTTGGATTGTCTATTAGTATTTGTGCAGCCAATGTTCCTGATTTGAATGGTCCATCTTCTTGTAGTGTTACTTCACATGTTATATTTTTTCTTATGTTAGTTATTGTTATGATATTATTTGTTAATGTTCCTCCTGTACAATTTACCTCTGCCTCTTCTAATGTATATCCTTC
>CAKOLN010000010.1 GCA_934096075.1 uncultured Bacilli bacterium | reverse complement strand
CACAATAACACCAAATGAAGGATATACACTAGAAGAAGCAGAGGTAAATTGTACAGGAGGAACACTAACAAATAATATCATAACAATAACTAACATAAGAAAAAATATAACATGTGAAGTAACACTACAAGAGGATGGACCATTCAAATCAGGAACATTGGCAGCTCAAATACTAATAGATAATCCAACAGTAAATGAAAGAACAGACTTTAGTGTAACCAACACAGCAACAACCACAGGAACAATATATCAAACAAATAAAACAGAAGATGGAAGTACAGTATACTACTATTCGGGAAATACTACAAATAACTGGGTTAAATTCGGAGGATTCTATTGGAGAATAATAAGAACAAATGAAGATAAAAGTGTAAGAATGCTTTATGCTGGAACAAGTCATAATACAACAAGTGGTTATATGGGTGATACCTCATTTAGTGAAAGTAGTTATGGCACAATGTATGCGGGATATATGTATGGTACTACAGGTTATGGTTCACTTCCGGGAAATAGATCAAATACAAATGATAGTACAATAAAAACGGTAATAGATACATGGTACAAAAATAATTTGTTAACTAATTATGACAAATATATAAGTAAAACAGCGATATATTGTAATGATAGAAGTGTAGGAAGTGGAAATTTTTCCAGTACATATTATAATGGAGCATTTACAAGATTACAAACCAATTATGCACCATCATATAAATGTGGAGAAAATGGAAAAGGAACTTTATTTGAGAGTACACAAGCAATAGAGGATAAGTTTAGTGCAAGCACAACCGGAGGAGGAAATGGACAACTAACATACCCTATTGCGATGATGACAGCCGATGAGATTACATTCGCAGGAGGAAAAATTTCTAGTGAAGGCATTTTACAATGGTATTATCAAAATAGTGCCGGAAAGTCTATAACTTCTTCTAACTCATGGTGGTTACTTACTCCTTATAGTTATCAAGACTACACAACGAGAATATTTAATGTATCAGGAAATAGAGGACTTAGTGGTTTTTTAGGTTCATACGAAGCAGCAAATTCATATTATGTTCGACCAGCACTAAGTTTAAAATCCTGTGTTAAATACTCAAGAGGTAATGGAACGTCAACTAGTCCATATGAAGTAACAATTGATGAAACATGTGCTAGTGCTGAAAATTAGGTGAATTATGATAACAGAAAATGAGCTTAAAATGATAATAGGAAATAACGTGAAGAAATATAGAAAACAAAAGGGATTAACCCAGAAAGAATTAGCATGTTTAATTGGAGTATCAACACCACTTTTAGGTGCTCTTGAAAGTAAAAATATAATACAAGGAATAAGTGTATATACACTATATAAAATAAGTAAAATTTTAAATATTCCTATAGATAGATTTTTTAAAAATAAATAATTTATCTTTTTTCTTGACTTTATGTATTTATTTTAGTACAATAATACACAATTTCAGGGGGATAAAAATGAATATAAATAAAAAAATAATTGGTACTATATTAGAAATAATATTTTTAACTTTTCTAATAATAGTTTCTAATAAAATGTGGAATAATTTATCTATCAATAAATCAGCATCAACATTATTCTTAAATCAAAGAAATTTTACTCCGTTAGAATTAAACATAAAAAATAATATAACAGAATTATATCCAGGAAAAGATATTACAAACGATTATATTGAATTAGAAATACAAAATAAAACTGACATTGATAAAGAATATGTTATATATTTAATCATAAATAACAGTGAAATAAATACTAATTATTTAAAATTAAAAATTAATAATAAAGAAGACTATTTAAATAAATATGAAAAAATTAAACTTAAAGGAAAAATATATTATGTTATAGATGAAAATATAAGCAAAAATAATACTATTTTTAAAGAAAAGTGTTACATATTTTTATCTGATGAAACTCCTAATTCAGAACAAAATAAAAATATAGAATTTTCATTTCAAATAGATGAAGCTTAATTTAACAAAAAATTAATAATTATACTTGAATACTTTGTCTTTTTATTATAAAATATAAATAGTAAAGTAAGGTACCAGGTGATAAAAATGGGATTAGAAAGATTACTAAAAAGAGAAATAGCAATTACTATTACGGTAGTTTGTTTAGTAACCACATTGTTTGTGATGTTTTCGTATGCTATATTTAAGGTAGATACAACTGGTGAAACGAATGTAATAACATTTGGAGATATAAAGTTGACATTTTGTCAGGATTCAACATGTGATTCTTCAATACCTAACATGGGAAATGTAATTGGTACAGAAACAGTAAATGGAACGACTACATATGTGCCAATATATCCTCAAAGTGATCCTACAACGACAACTGAATGGAATGCTTTAAAGCCATATATTTTTAAAATAACAAATTCAGGTAGTTTACCATTAAATTTATCTTTATATCTAGAAAAAGATACAACCGCAACATCTTTTACACAAGATAGAGTAGTTAACGGAACAACTTACACAGAATCTTTCACGGCGGCTGTAGATGACTCTGAAATTAAAATAGCAATTGGTGAATATGGAAGTACTCCAACAATTAAATTATATTCTGAAACATCAAATACAAATGGTGAGCATGAATTAATTAATAATGTTTATTTAGAACCTAATGCATCAAAAATATTTAGTTTATATGCATGGCTAAAAAGTGATGCGGCCAACGCAAGTCAAGGAAAATATTTTGTTACTCTAATTACAGCAAGAGGAGAATATGTACCAGAATCTTAACATTTAGAAAAAATCTAAATGTTTTTAATTTTTTTTCTATGCAAAAGATAAAAATTATGTTATTATTAAAATAGGAGAGTGATCCAAAATGAAGAAAGCATTAAAAATGTTTTCACTTACATTAATTGCATTTATAGCACTAGGTGTAACTAATGTAAAAGCTGATGGTACATTAAATTACATACTACCAAATGGCACAACTAAAAGTATTGTTATAAAAGATGATGATACAAGAACAATTTTAGATTTAAAAAAAGAAATATCTAAAGAAGCTAACATTGATGTTGATCATTTGCTATTAAGAAATGAAAGTAATTATTATGAAAATGATGAAGCTCAATTAGCAGAAAATTTATATTTTTCTGAAACAGGAACCTTAACTTATACAGTAGTTGAAAGAAAAGAAATTGAAGAAGATGAGATTACTATGAAAGCAGTAAAACCAACTACTGAAGAGGAAAAAATTGCTTTTCAAGAAACATTTGCTTTTCAAGAATTACCTGGTTATTATCTAACAAACTGTAATGAAGCATATAATGAATGCGATATAGTATACTTCACAACAGGAAAACTTTATAAAAGAGTTAAAATTAACTTTACTTATGATGAAAATGAAAAAAAGATAGTTGACTCTATAGTAAAAAAATTAAACGGTAAAACAATGTTCGAATTAAAAGATTTAGAATTTGTTAATTATTGGGTATATGGCGGATCACCAATAAACTACTCAAGTGAATTTAAAAGTGCTATTGACTATAAAAACTTCTATTTAGATGTAAGAGCTGGTTCATGTGATCCATTTGAAACTACTGCATTTGGAATAGCAACATTTATTTATAATGGAACATTATATGCTTCATTTGGAAAATTTGGTGTAGAAAGCAAAAATGTATTATATGTACCAGATGACACAAAAGATGAAGATATTATGAAAACTATTCAAGAGAGAATAGATAATTATATTGGAAAAGGAATTGTAGAGATATCTAAATATGATACTTCTCTTCAAAAATACATAGATGATACAATAAACTATTATCTACAATTTGTTAATCCAAATGGAAGTGAAGAAGAAAAACAAGCATATAAAGATGAAGTTAACAAACTAAAAGAACTATCTTCAGATGGAGTATTCTATATTGCAAAAATAGGTAAAAAAGAAAAATTATTCTTAGTAAAAAAAGATAGTAACAAAGTGTATACTCCATCATATAAAACTTCAGATATAAAAACAAACATAACAATAACATCAACTGATAACACATTACCATTAGATACTCTAATACAAGTAAAAGAATTAACTAGTGGTGAAGAATATGCCAAGATAATTAAAATATTAAACACAACTAATAATGATATGTTTGATTTAAAACTATTCTCTAATTCAACAAATAAATATATAACTAAACTAAATGATGGATCATTTGAAGTAAGAATTCCAATAAAAGATGAATTAAAAGACAAAGACTTAGTTGTATATTATGTAAATGATAATGGTGAAAAAGAAGAATATGAAGTAAAAGTAGAAAATGGAGAAGCAGTATTTAATACTAATCACTTTAGTATATATACACTTGCTGAAAGAACTTCAACTATTCAAGAAATAGAAAATCCACAAACTGGAGATAACATCATAACTTACATACTTATTGGTTCTATTTCAATGATAGCCTTATTAGGATGTACATTATATTTAAAGAAAAATCATAAATAAAAAATAAACATTTAGACCTAAAAATCTAAATGTTTTTCTATTACACTAATAATCTCATAAAGAATTATAGAAAGAATTAACAATATAACAATACCACTCATAACTAAAGTTAAATTAAATACTTGACTACCATAAAGAATTAAATAACCAATACCTGCCTTGCTAGTAAGAAACTCCCCCATGACTATACCTATTAAGCACATCCCTATATTAATTTTACATGTGTTAATAATAATCTTAAAATTACTAGGTAAAAGAACATACTTTAATATTTGATATTCATTCGCACCAAAAATCTTTAATATTTTAATTCTATTCCTATTTGTATTCTTAAGTCCAACAGAAATACTTTGAATACTAACAATAATAGAAATTAAAATAGCCATAGTAATAATACTTCTCTTATTAGCGCCTATCCATATAATTAATATAGGACCCAATGCAACTTTAGGTAAACTATTAAAAATAGTCAAATAAGGATCAATTATCTTAGAAAAAGTTTGACTCTTATATATAAGTAATGAAACAATAAAACTAATTACTAATGTTATAAAAAACGCTATTAAAGTTTCACTTAAGGTAACCGATACATGTTTAAACAAATTACCGCTCATAAGTAAACTATAAATATTATTAACAATCCTACTAGGAGAACTTGTTATAAATGTATTAATAACATTTAATCTAGCTAACACTTCCCATAAACCTATAATAAAAATTCCTATAAATAACTGACTAAATAAAACAAATAACTTCTTCTTTTTCTCATTCTTAATAAACTTTAATTGTTTATCACTAATCATTATCAATATCCTTCCAAATCATATCATAATAATAACTAAATTCAGGAGCCTTTCTATTATTAATAGGATTACTCTTATTACTTAAATTAATATCATAAATATTCTTTACCCTAGCAGGCCTATTAGTAAGCACTATTATTCTTTCAGATAAAGAAATGCTTTCTGCAATATCATGACTCACCATAATCACAGTAATTCCTTCATTCTTAATAATTCTATAAATATCATCACTTACTTTTAACCTAGTTTGATAATCTAATGCCGAAAAAGGTTCATCTAAAAATACTAAATCAGGTTTAGTCGCAAGAGTTCTAATAAGAGCAACTCTTTGAATGCAGTGAAGACACTTTTTGTTAATTTCCTTTATTTATAAGGGTTTGTTTGATACCTGATTCAACCACCTTTTATTAACTATTTTAAAAGTTCCATTTAATTTGTATATCCCTGCTTTTTGTTTCAACATTAAACTTTCCAATATAGATTTTATCTATAAATTCTTGGGCAATAATTCTGTTTAATTCTGTTAATTCTTGGTATTTACTAAATATCTCTTTATTATTTTTTGAAGATTCATCTTTCATTTTATAATAAGCTATTTCATTAGTAATAGACTTTATTTGATCTTTATAAGCATCTTCATCTTTATTATAGTTTGTAATTAAATCTTTAAATTGCTCGGGTGTAATAACACCATTAACCTTATCTTCATAAATATTTTTTAAATAATTTCTTGTTTTAGAAATCTTATTTTGAATATCAGTTAGTCCTTTCTCTAAAGCTTTAATTTTTTTCTGAAATCTACTATTAACTTTCTCGGAGTTTAAATTTTCTAATTCTTCCTCATCATAAAACTTTTTAATCTTTTTATTAATAGCATCTAATACTAAATTTGATAGTTCATCATATCTAATTCCTGTTTTATTTTCACAATCATCGTAGCCATCACGATTATTAGAACAAACTAGATATTCGTGTTTAGAAGAATTTTTCTTTCTCATATAATGTTCACATTCAAGACAAAATACTTTACCAGAGAAAATATGAACAACACCTGTTGTACTTATTGGTTTAGTTCTTTCTTTCATAGCAATTTGTACTTTATTAAAAGTTTCTTCATCAATGATTGCTTCATGAGTATTTAGGGTTCTTATCCATTCACTTTTATCTTTATTTTTGATTTTATGATTTTTATAACTAACTGTAGTTCTTTTACCTTGTATTAAATGTCCTAAATAAAGTTCGTTTGTTAGAATTGTTTTAATAGCATTTGTAGTCCATTTTATTTCTTCACGTGGTCTATTACTTATTACATTTAATTTGATTCCTTTTCTGTATTTGTAAAGGGAAGGACAGGGTATTTCTTTGGTGTTAAGGTATTTAGCAATACCTGTAAAACCTAACCCAGTTAGATATAAATCATAAATTTTTTTTACAATTTCTGAAGCCACTGGATCTACTAATAATTTATTATTGTTATTAGGATCAATTTCATATCCAAATGAGGCAAAAGGAGAAATAAATTCTCCTTGCTTCATCTTGGAATTAAAAGCACTTCTTATATTATTTGAAACATCTTCTAAATACCACTCATTAACTAAACCATTTATTTGTCTTGACTTCTTATTACCTAAAACTAGAGTATCAGCATTATCAGATAAACCAATAAATCTAATATTCCATTCTTTAAACTTGTTATTAATATATTTTTCAACGATTTCCATATCTCTTGAAAATCTTGATTGACTTTTACATAATACAATATCTAGTTTTCTGCTTTCACAATCTCTAATCAGTCTTTCAAATTCTGGTCTATAAGTTCCAGCACCGGATAAGTCCTCATCTGAATATTCATCTATTAATGCAAATTCAGGATGTCTATTAATATAATCAATAAGCATATTTCTTTGATTTTTTATAGATTCACTATCATCTTCTTTATTAGCTTTATCTCTATCTTCATTAGATAATCTTAAATAAATACCAACTCTTAATACTTTCTTACTGTGGACACTCTCCATTTCATTCATAACTATTACCTCCTAACTCAAGGCAATAATTAAGTTTTAAGTTAAACTTATAACCAATAGTATTACAACACCTATTCTGAATAATTAACATTAAACTCCATTAGTTCAATGATTTTATACAATTTTTTATTAATTATTTCTTTTAATTTAGTATCAGTTAAATTTTTATCCACGATATCAATAATATTGTATGTCATTGTTTACCCCTTTCATATTTAAGTTTGGGAGATAAAAAGACATTTGTAATAACCTTTTTTTCATATTGTCAATCCTTCAATCACTGCTTAATTATTAATTTTATTATCAAATTTACACAACACATATTTCTTTATTAAAGTTACAAAAGTCTTTTTAATAGTTGAGAGTTAAAATACTTACATTCCAATTTCAAAATCATCAGATTTACCTTTTCCACTCGTAATGATAGTAACATTTAATTAATTGGTACTCTTACCATCATTATAGTATATTTTATTATCTTTTAATTTAGAATAAATTTGTTCTTGTGAAGTCGATTCAGCTAAAGATTCAAGTTCTATCTTTATCATAGTTTCCTGTTCCTTCACTTTGAATAAGTTCTATACCAAGTTAAAACATTCACTATCACCACTTTCATTTTCAAGAGCAAAAAAATGCTACATTCATTTTTTACTAATATTAATAATTATTCTAATCATCAATTGGTTCTTCATATATTGTTGCATCAATTCCTTCAGCATTTGTTCTTTTTACTTTGATAGAAGAACTTATTTTTCTAAATTATCTAAATTACTTTTATTTGTAATACTATGTATAATTACTAATAAAGAAGGCTATTACGCTATTCATTAGATAAATGTTCCGATAATATAAGTTCAAAAAAGTATTAAAACTAATATCTACATGCTTGTAATTGTTTATATCTTATTTACTATTTTAATATTATAGCCGTTAATAGTACTAATATAGCTAGTAAAGAACTTGAAGAAAAAATAATGACAGGAATGACAGAAAAAATCAGGTGGGGCTCACCCAAAAATTGCTGTCATACTGTCATTATTATAATAATTTAAAATATATTTAAATTTAATAAACTCACATTTTATAATTATATTGAATAATTGAAAAAGGTAAATTGTTTATTGTTTTACTTCTTTTTTAATTAATTTAGCATGAATTACCATTTTTTCATTATTATTATAGCAAGTTGATAAAGTAAGTATATTATCTGTTGATATAACATTTGTATTGAAATTATGACTACTTCTATTTTTAATCATATCCAAGAAGTTTTGATATTCTGTATCATCATTAAAATCCGTTTTAAGTAATCATTAGTAGCAGGTATATGATACACACTAAATATTTGCCATAAACTATTTTCTGTTTCAGTAGATATTTTAATAACAAGATTATCTGTATTATTAAGCCAACCATTGTTTAAAACTTTTCTTAATGTTCCAAACATTGTTTTATCTGTTCTTCCATGAGCATATATAATTGTATTCTTATTATTGGTGTTATTGTTTCTATAATCCAAAAATACCCATCCTGCTGAATTATATAATTTATTAAAACTATGTGTAAGATAATATTTGTTATCATTTGCTTGAACAAAAGGATAATTAATATTTGTACCATTTACTTTCACCCAACCAACAACATCTGGATTTATTCTTTTTAAAACATTAAAATCAACATTTATCATATTCATATTTATATAATCCCAATAAGGACTTTCTTTAAGTGGTTCTTCAGCTGGTTCTATTATATCTGTATTTTCTGTATCTTCAACCTCATCTACATCTATATCTTCTTGAATATTTGTAATTTCCTCGTTAGTTTTATTAGAATCTATTTTCCATTTAACTATATTAAATATAGATATTATTAAGGTTATGATAAGTACAGTAACTATTAAAATAATTATTACATTCTTCCATTTAAGTTTTCTTTTCTTTTTATTCATATAATTTATTCCTTTATAAGTGGATTAAAATTTTCAATAGCTTCAACTAACTTTGGATGTTCAATAACAAAATGTATAGTTGGATTAGAACTTTTTGAAATAATTACATAATGATTTTTAATAAATGTTATAGTTATATTTTTAAATGTCTTGTTATCTACATAGTTTATTTCATAATTATTTACTTTTGTTGTGTATTCATTAGTTTGTTTCAAATGTTCCATATACTCTTTATAGGTATAATTTATTTTTTTATCTATGAATAAATTATTTAGAGAAAGTGATGGAGTATCATTTTTAAACTCATTTTCTTTTATTACATAAATATAATCGTTAACTTTATTATTTTTGAAAATATTATTCATATATTTTAGTTCTTCATTCTTATATCTAATTATTTTATCAATATCAATTTTAGAAAGTTTATTTCTTTTTAATATTTTAATTAGTAGTTCGTCAGTTATTGTAAATAATGGTAGAGCAGAAAGATACCTTGTCCTATCACATATTATATTTTCATCTTTTTTAAGAAATAATTTATATTCTCTTATATTATTTTCTTTATAGATTTCCATAAGTGGTTTTGCTTTTTTAAGAAGTAAATCACTTTTTTCTTTATAGTATCTAATTTCATTTTTATTAGTTGTTAAATAATACATTCCTTTATTATGATAACCTTTAATGCATTCTCCAGTTAATGCTACAGTTCCTGAAACATAGTTAAAATGATTATATACATTATTTCTTGAGTCTTTTAAATAGTATGGAGATATTTGTCCAGTCATATAAATAGGTATCCAACTTTCTAATCCTAACATCATTTCATTAAAAGGTCTATCAACATTGTGGATAATATTTAAGTGATGTCCTTTTTTTAGACACATTGCAATTGCAAACATCCATTTTTTTCCAAAGTCAGTATCTTCTGCCATATCTTCCATTGGCATATCACTACACATAAAAATATCTTCTTTTGACTTTGACAAAACAGTTGCTTTAAAGAAGTTTAATTCTCCTTCTTTCATTTCTTCCAGTCCGTAATAATGTCTTGATTTTGCTTTATAAAAAGGAATACTAGGAACTTTTAATTTATCAAACTTTATTACTTTTATATAATCATCTAAATTAAAAGAATCAAGATTATACAAAAAATCAGATACTTGGCTTTTAACTGGAGTTGCTTCACTTGTTAACCAAGCAAATAGAGTGTTATAAAATTTATTATTTGCTAAGTCGCTTTTTTTGCAACCAATAATAGCAGATAGGTTATTTATATCATCAGGACTTTTATATTTGTTGAAAATATAAGTGCATATTTTATTAGAAAACTCTATTGGATTAGATGGTCTAGCTTTACCATATCTTATTCTTGAAATATGTGAGGCATCAAATACAATATATTTTGACATTTCATGAGTATTTATATTAAGCAATGTTATTAAAGTATTTAGATTATTGCTAAAACTAGTATAGTCAAAGTCATCATTTGGAAATGTACTATTAAAGTCATTTACTATTTTATCAAAAGTATATTTGCTTTTACCTTTTTCTTTGGCAATATTAAAAATAGCAGTTGTTAGCTTTTTAAGTTGTTCACTATTTTTTATAGGCGTTCTTTCACCGCTTCTATATCTACATATAACTGATCTAGTTAATCCTGATTCGATTGACAATTTTTTTGCAGTGCAGTCTAATTCTTTTAAATATCTGTTTAAAACTTCATTAAATTTCATAAGTTATCACTTCCTTAAAGATTATTATACTATATTTTTTTAATAATAAAAATAAGTTTCCACCAAAAACATTGGTTTTTAAGGCAACTCTATTGTCTTGCTTGATTTTTTTACTTATAATAATAAATAGGAAGGAGGAGTGCGATTCTATGAAGATTGGAAAATTAAATATTTCCAAAAAAATTCTTATTGTAATTGGTGTCGTTGCACTTGTTGTTATTGGAGGAACTATTTTACTTACTAAGGGTGGTAGTAAGGGTAAAGGGATACTATATAACCCAGATAAAAACATTAAAATAGTTAAATCAGAGGCAAGCCAAATAGAATTTGAAGATTTTAGTAATGGTGATATTACTCTTAAAAAGCCAAAGGGATGGAAAGTCATTACAGCAGGAAGTAAAGACCAATATGCAATTAGAGTATATGATCCTAATAATTCTATGTATCAAGTATTTTTGAATTTAAAGACATCAGGATATACTAAATCTGCCGATTCTAAAAAATATTGGCAAGATACTATGCCAAGTAGTCCTATGGCTCAACTACCTTATATAGAAGAAAAAACAACTGAAGGATTTTTCAAAATGTATACCGAAATGTGTGAACCTGAAACTACGGATGTAGTCGTTTTACCAATGATAAAGAATTTTCAAATAAGTGAAAATTTAGGAAAAAGTGTTTTTGGCGGAGACATACTAAGAGCAACATTTAAAGATGTAAATGGTAAAGAAGGGGAAGGAATATTTACGGCTTATGTATTTGATCCAGGACCTTATTATATTTATGAACATGTTTATTATGGTAAACAAATAGATATGTACTATTTAAATGTATATGATACAATTATGATTACAACCCCCAAAGATAAGTTTATTGATTGGGAAGAAACATTGAATACTATTTTTAGCTCACTTACATTTACAGATTCTTTTATTAATGAATTTAATAAAGTACAAACTGAAGGAATGAAAAACTTTAATAAAATTAGAGAAATCGGTAACGAGATAAGTGATGGAATAATGGATTCATGGAATAAGAGAAACGCATCTTTTGATATTATGAGTCAAAAGCAAAGTGATGCAACGCTTGGTTATGAAAGAGTATATGATACTGAAACTAATGAAGTATATAAAGCATACAATGGATTTACTGATGATTATGATGGAGAAAGATATAAGCCTATAACTGATGATATGTATTCAAAAAAAACAAGTGGATATATAGAAAAGTAGATGTTATATGAAAAGCAAAAAAATTATTTATGCCATAATAGGAATTATTGTATTAGTTACGATTATAATTATTATTGCCATTATAAGTAATAAACCAATGTTAATAAATCATACTCCACCAGAGGTTGAATCTATAATTGAAGCACTAAAAATGATGTTATGGAAAATAGAGTAAGAGATTATCCAGATGATTATTACTTAAGTAGATTCACTAGTATGAGTGAAATTAGATATGAGGAATAAAGAAAGGAGGGTAACATAGAGGAAAATTATTAGATTATAGATGATAGAACTATATTAAAAAATTGTTATGACTATAAAGATTAATAATAAAAAAATCAAATAAAATTAAGAGGAGAAAAAATATGAAAAATAAGAAGAAAAAATTATTTATTACTACTATATTAATGTTTCTGTTCACCCTTTGTATTGCACCAGTAAATGCATTTGCGGCAACAGAAATTAACAAAGTAGAAATTAATGCTGTAAAATATAATTATAATGCAGGTGATAAACCAGATTCTTGGACTTTACGAAGTGGCGATACTGCATATTACTATGATATAGAATACGAATATTGGGAAGAGATGGAAACTAATGCAAGTGGAGAGGCTGTCCCAGTTAAATATTGGTATTCCGATGAAAACAAAAATAATGCCTTAGCAGAAGATAAGAAAATAACTACTTTTGAAGAAGGAAAAACATATATGTATAGCATTTCCTTAATATCAAGAGATGGATATACATTTACAGATAATACAGAAATTTATGTAAATAATGAAAAAGTAAACGCTACAAATGTTACTAAAAATGAAAGAGGATTATTTATTACAGCAATAAAAACAATTAAACCAACTAAGCCAGTACAAGAACAAGAAATTGATGTTGTTGAGATTAATAACGCAACTTTAAATTTTAAAGATGGTGATAAGCCAGTGTTTACTGGAACAATATCAGATAATAGATATAAGTTTGTATTTGAAGCATGGAGGACTAATGACGCAGGAATAAGTTCTGTAGATTGGTTCAATAATGATGATCACCTTTCTTACTGGGGTGGAAAACTTATAACTACATTTGATAAAAATAAAACATATACTTACGAATTAGCACTTGTAACATCTGCAACAGGAAGTGATGAAGGATGGATTTTTGGTCCAAGTACAAAATTAAAAATCAATGGACAAGAAGTAGAATATGTATATTTGAATGAAAATAATCCGCAAGCATTTGATATTAAATTAAAAACAAATATGGTTCCTTCACCTAATGAAATCAAAAATGATGGTGAAGTAAAGGCTAGTATCATATTTGATAAAGGAATTAGCAAAGATTATGTATTAGATACTAAAAAAGTTGAAGTTAAAAAAGAACTTGCTGATAAAAATGTTAAGTATGTAGTTGATATTAATGTATTAGAAAATGGACACATAGTTGAAATTAATGATACTAAAATGAAAATAAGAATTGCTTTACCAGAAGATTTAAAAGGTTATAAAAAATATGAAGTAGTTTATATTAAAGATAACCAAATACAAGAAACTATACCAGCAACAATAGAAGATGGATACATAGTATTTGAAACATCACATTTAAGCGAGTATGGAATAATTGCAACAGAAAAATCATCAGGTACAAATGTAGAAAATCCTAAAACTGGTGATAATGTTATGATGTATCTAGCAACTGGCATTTTATCCATTATTGGACTTGCTGGAGCTTCATTAATTGTTTATAGAAAAAAACAAACAAATTAGAAGAAAATTATATTTGGTTATATTAAAAACCCTAGTAACTATTAAAGCTACTAGGGTTTAATTTTAATTATTTAATATTGCATAACAATAATCATATACATTTAAATGTTTATTAATTTTTTTATTAATAATTTTATCTTTAAAATCAGTTTCAAAAAGATTAAATAGCATTTCTATTGTAAAATTTTTCTTTTCTTTTTCAGTTAATTCTAAATATTTGGCTGAAAAAAGTAATAGATGCTTATATTTAGCAAAATTAACTATATTTTTACTATAACTAGGATCTAATTTATTTAATATTTCTTTTAATAATATAATTATATCTTTAATATTAAAATTAATATAGAAGTTTTTATTGTCTAATAAATAAATTGCTAACCTAACTTTATCAATATTACTTAAATTATTATACATATCTATTAAATCAAAAACCTTTTTAGTATTATTATCTAACAACATATTATACCTCGTTTCTTTGTTTATACTTTTAAAATCAACTTAAATTTTGAATAAAAGTTTTAATTCAAAATTTTATTTTTTAGAAAAATCAAAAATATCAAATATTGATTTTCCCTTATTTTATGGGCTATAAGCAACTTTTCTTAATTACTACCTGTGTCTATACTATATTCATCCAACTCTCTGTTTCATACCACCAGATAAACTACTAATCTTTTTATCCATAAATTCACTTAATCCATATTTTTCTAATAAACCTTTAACATATAGAATATTCTCTTCACTACACTTATCCTGTATTTTCAATCCAATAATAGCATTTTCATAAACACTTAGCCAAGGAAACAAACTATCATCTTGAAGCATATATCCAACTTTAACATCATCTTTAAAAGCAAACTTACCATCAAAATCACTATCTAATCCTGCTAATATATTAAGTAATGTACTCTTACCACATCCACTAGGACCAACAATAGAAACAAACTCACCATCTCTAACACTTAAAGATAAATTTTCTATAGCCTTAACCTCTCCACTTAAACTATTATAACTTTTACTCAAATTATCAATAACAAGTAAATCATTCATTTACATTAATGACTATATCTTTAAAATTAACCCTTTTATCTAAAGCATTATTATATTCCATTAAATCTAGTAAATTATTATAAGCACTTTCTTTAATAGAAGTATCTTCCCACCAAGAATCAGCATCTTTATATCTATCAATAACTTTTTCTATATCTTCAAGACTATTATTAGGAAACTCACTCTTAATAACCTCTGCAATAGTTTTACTATCATTATTCTTAACAAAATCTAATCCCTTTTGAATCGCATTTGTAAAACTTTTAATAGTATCTCTATTATTATCTAAATAACTTTTCTTTGTATGAAAAACAGTATAAGGAACTTCACCACTCAATAAACCTAAACTACCCAAAACACATCCATAACCCTCTTTTTCTATACTTAAAGCAGTAGGCTCAAAAAGATTAACAAACACTTCTTCCTTACTTCCGATATATGCTCCACTTAAAGAAGCAAATTCAACCGATGTATCACTAATAACATCACTAGATTTTAATCCATTCTTATATAAGGCATAATTAAACACCATTTCTGGCATTCCACCTTTTCTACCAACCAAAATTCTTTTACCCTTAATATCATCTAAACTAAAATTATCTTTATACTTACAATCTCCAACTAAAAATTGTCCATCTCTTTTAGTTAAACTTGAAAAATTAACTAAATAATCCTCTTGACCATTACCATAAACATAAAGTGTAGCTTCTAATCCACTTAGTCCTACATTAGCATCCTCAGACAAAACAGCCGCAGCAACTTTATCAGCACCACTAGTTAAAATAACTTCAACATCTATATTTTCATCTTTAAAATAATCATTATGAATACTAACATAAAACGGTGTATAGAACAAACTGTGAGTGACTTCGGCAATAACAATTTTTTTATTTACAGTTTCTTCTTTTCTATTTAATAAACCTACTAATCCAAAAATAAGCAAAGCAAACACTCCTACACTTAATAATATTTTCTTCATTTTACCCTCTCTTTCTAAAATATTATATGTCAAAAAAATTATTGTGTTATCATACTAAATATTTGATATAATTAAAATGAAAGGAATTAATATATGAAATACACTTTATACAAACTATCAAGACCAATACTAACTTTATTTATGAAAGTATTTTATAAAGTAGAAATAATTGGTAAAGAAAACCTAATAACAAATGAATCTAATATACTCGCAGGTAATCACACAAGTAATTTAGATGCTTTACTAATAATATCATCCACTAAATTAAATATTAGATTTCTCGCAAAAAAAGAATTATTTAAAGGTATATTTAAACCATGTTTCTTATCTTCAGGTGTAATACCAGTAGATAGATCAAAAAAAGATCCTAAATCCAAAGAACTATCTTTAGAAGCACTTAAAAATAATGAAACAATATGTATATTTCCAGAAGGTACAATTAACAAAACTAAAGAAACAATCATGCCATTTAAATACGGAGCAGTATCATTTGCTAGTAAAACTAATTCATACATAACACCATTTATCATAAAAGGAAAATATAAATTATTTAAAAAAAGTGTATCGCTCACATACTTAAAACCTTATAAATTAGAAACTAATGATTTAGAAAAAGAAAATAATAAACTAATGAATTTAATAAAAGGAGAATTAGAAAAATGAAATTTTGGTATAAAACTTTAAAAGCAATATTAAAACCTATATATAAATTATATTATAATCCAAAAATATATAATAAAGAAAACTTAAATGTAGAAGGTCCGGTTATATATGCTGCAAATCATATACATTTAATGGATCAATGTAACATAATAATAAGTACTAAAAGAATTATTACATTTATGGCAAAAAAAGAATATTGGGATTCATTTAAAACAAGATGGTTCTTTAAAATGGTTGGATGCATTCCGGTAAATAGAAGTATACATGATGAATCAGCTAAAATGAAAGCATTAGAAGTATTAAATAATGGAGGCGCTATTGGGATATTTCCAGAAGGAACAAGAAATAAAACAAAACAAAAATTACTTCCATTTAAATTTGGAGCAGTATCAATGGCTAACAAAACAAATGCTACAATTGTACCCATCGCAATAACAGGTCACTATAAATTCAGAAGTAAAGATTTAAAAATAAAAGTAGGTACACCATTTAAAGTTAAAGACAATGATTTAGAAAGCGCAAATAATAATCTATATAATCAAATATCAACAATGATAGATGAACTAAAAGGAGTAGAAAAATGAACATTGAAATAAGAAAGTCTGAAATAAAAGATTTAAAAAAAGTAAATGAACTATTAACTAAATTAATAAGGTATGAAAAACAATATGATAACAATATAAATGGAGAATGTACTATAAATAACTTTTATGAAAATATAGTAAACAATTCAAATAATATAATTTTCTTAGCATTAGATAATGAAAATATAATAGGTTATCTTTATGGATACGTAGAAAATAATGGAGATACTTGTATAAATCTAGTTTCTAAAATAGATGCATTATTTATAGAACAAGATTATAGACAAAAAGGTATAGGAAATATGCTTATTAATGAATTTAAAAAATGGTCTAAAGAAAAGAATGTTAAATATATAGAAGTAGATGCAATGAAAGAAAATATAAAAGCAATTAATCTTTATAAGAAACATAACTTTATTGAAAAGAAAATAACTCTAATTAGTGAAATATAAAAGGAGATTAAAATGGGAAAATATAATAAATTAGTAAGAGATAAAATACCAAATATAATAACAAATAATGGAGAAATTCCAGTAACAAGAATATTAAATGATGAAGAATATAAAATAGAATTAGAAAGAAAATTATATGAAGAATACCAAGAAGTAATTAATTCCAAAAACATAGATAGACTAGAAGAGTTAGCAGATATGATAGAAGTAATAAAAGCCCTAGCAAGCCTAGAAGGTAAAAACTTACAAGATATAATTTTACTCGCAGAACAAAAAAGAGAAAAACGAGGTGGATTCAAAGACAAGATTTATCTTGAAAGAGTACTAAAGAAATAGAATTGAGAGGTATTAATATTGTAAAAAAGTAGATTAATTAAAATAAGGAGTGATAATTAATATGGAACAAAATAACAAATATATTGGAACGATTATTAAAGGTAATAATATAATATCAAAATCAAATGAAAAGGTGATTTTTAAAGCAAATGGTAATATTTATGTAAAAAAAATAAAAGAAAAGAACAAAGTAAGAAGAAAAAAATATGCAATTTCAGAAAGTGTTAATATAATATGTGATGATTTAAATAAAGATTATGTATTAATTGATTCAGATAATCAGCCATATTTTAACAAGACTTTGCTAATCTTAATTGTTTTAGGAATATTTATAAGCACAATTATGATAGGATTAACCATGATATATTACAAAAAATTAATTTTTATACCCATTTTATGTTTTTTTGGGTTGTTTATAACACTAATGAGCTATTTATTTTATGTTGTTTTATTACAGCCTAAAAAAACATATAAAAGATTTACCGAAACGGTTGAAGGTGAAATAATTGATTATAGTAGAACAGAATATAGTCATAATAGTGATCAATCATTTCATTGCAAATACAATATAATGTATAAGTATAAAACACCAAACGGGGATATTATTCATTCAGTAGTAAATAGCAATTCTGCAAGAGTTTTATATAAAGAATATCCATTAAATAAAAAAGTTATAATAAAATATAATCCTTTAAAATGTTGTGAATCATGTTTGCTTGATGAATATAATAGTGTTAATGGTGGAGAAAAATTTGTTAAAGGTTCTTCTGTTACGCTAATGACATTAGGAAAAATCACAAACATTACAACTAAATGTATTGATGACGAAGTTGAAGATTATTTGAAAAAGTATTGTTTAGTTGATTATATAGAATGTGAATATAATGTTGCCGATGTTAAATATAAAACAAAGAGTATATTTGGAGTACCACATGGTAGATTTAAAATAGGAGAAGAGTTAAGAATTTTTTATGAAAAAGACAATAATGAAAGGTTTTTTTGTGATATAAATAAAAAGTTTAGTACATCAGATACAATTGATTTTTAAAAATTAATTCAATAAGTATTAACAAGCAAGTTTATAAATTTAATAATTATAAGAGATAAAATACCAAGTATAATAACAAATAATGGAGAAATTCCAGTAACAAGAATATTAAATGATGAAGAATATAAAATAGAATTAGAAAGAAAATTATATGAAGAGTATCAAAAAGTAATTAATTCCAAAGACATAGATAGACTAGAAGAGTTAGCAGAGAAGATAGAAGTAATAAAAGCCCTAGCAAGCCTAGAAGGTAAAAACTTACAAGATATAATTTTAATCGCAGAACAAAAAAGAGAAAAACGAGGTGGATTCAAAGACAAGATTTATCTTGAAAGAGTACTAAAGAAGGAAAATCAATAAATATTAGCAATCTAGTTGATGAAACATTTAGTAAATTAAAATAAGGAGATTAACAAAATGAGAGTAGTAGGTATAGGAGATTTAGTAACAGATTTTTATTACAAAAATAATAAAATAATTGGTGTAAATGGTGGCATGACATCACACAATATAGTTGCGAATTTATCTAAGTTTGGATTAAAAACTAAGGTATTCGGAATATGCGGAAATGATTCCAGTGGTAAAATATCAATAGATAGTCTACAAAAATTAAATATAGATATAGATGATATAGAAATTGATAACTCCATTAGTACTAGATGTTTTCATGTTTCATACTTTGAAGAAAATGGTGAGTTAACATTTACATCAAAAAAAAGATGTCCATTCTGTAATGAAAAAAGATGGTATAACGAAAGTCTAATTAACACTGATAAAATACTTACAAAGTTAGAACCTGATGATATATTAGTATTTGATAATCTTAACGAAAAAAATCAAATAATTATTAATAGTTCATCTAATAAAAAAATAATTGATTTAGGACAATACTTTGAATTAGAAGATTTAACAAATGAACAAATAATACAAAAAATAAATAATAAATTTGAAATAATAAACTTTAATGAAAGAGTATCAGAATATCTTTTAAAAAGATTAAATATTGATTCAAATATAAAATTATATAAATTATTAAATGCAAAATTAATTACTATAACAAAAGGAGAAAAAGGTGCTGATTTTATTTATGAAAATAAATGCTATTCATATGAGCTAGAAACTAATTCAAAAGTAAAAGATTCAACTGGAGCCGGAGATGCCTTTATTTCTTCAATTATTTATGATTGGTTAAAAAATAATATGCAATATGACATAGCAAAATTTGAAAAATGGTACCAAAATTCTTGCAAATTAACAAGTAAAGCAGTGAAAGAAATGGGAGCAAGAGGTCACTTGCAAAAACTATATAAAATTAAAAAAAATAATAATTTATGTACATGTAAAGATTTTCAAATAGTAACTAGAAAAAAGATTAAAAGATGTAACATAAATATTAACAATTTAGAAACAAGAATATATAATGCACTTAAAAGCGAAGCTATAAATGACTTGAAACAAATAGAATTTAAAGAAAATGACTCATATGCATTTATAGGAACAGGAGGATCATATGCAGGAGCAAAATTTGCTTCTATAATAATAAATGAAAAATATGGTTCAAATACCTATGCATTATATCCTAGAGATTTTAAATATAGAAATAATAATCAAATAAATAAAATATTCTTATTTTCTTATTCTGGTACAACTAATGATATTTTAGAAGGAACTAAAGATTTCAAAACAAATAATAAATATATAATAACAAAAAATGAAAAACAAAAAGTCGTAATTAAGACTGAAATACCTAAAAAGAATATCATTAGTTATAGAACAAGTACCAACAAAGGAAAAGAAAGAGGATTCCTATCTTTTGAAGGTGCATTAGTACCAGCAACTCTATTCTTAAAATGCTTTTATGAAAATTTAAACATTGAAGAATTTATTAATGAAAGATTTAAATATTGGAATAATTACTTAACAAATGAATTTAAAAAAGAAGAAATTAAAAATATATTTAAAAATAAACAAATAATAAATATTTTTACTGGCGATTATACTACATGTGCTGGCATTGATATAGAAAGCAAAATAACTGAGTCTGGTGTAGGAACATGTATTTTACATGAAAAGAAAAATTTTTCACACGGACGATTCATAAATTATGAAAATCTTAATAATAAGAATAGTATATATTTTAAAGGAAAAAATACAAGCAAATATGAAGAATCTTTAATTGAATATCTAAACAAAGGAAATAACATATTTATAGAAAGTAATTATGATGGTTTACTTTGTGAATATGATTTATTATTAGCATCACAATTATTAATTTATTATGTAGGTAAAATACTTGATATCGATGTATCAAAACCAAATTATTCAGAAGACGCAATGAAAATCTATTTTTACAAAGGAATACTATAAAAATAAAATTGATGTTTTGCAATAAGTTAATGAACATATAGTCATTAGAGACAATGGTTTTAGACTTCAAAAACATTAAATTTTTTATATAAAATTAAAATAATTAGGAGGAATTTTATGCCACATTATAATGCATATGATAGTTTTAAAACAACAAAAAGTATAGAAAAAAAACAAAGAGCTAAAGAAAAAGCATTTGGAAAAAAGAACGAAACAATAGACAATTTTATTGTTGAATCAGCAGAAGAATATGGAGTAGTTATTGAAGTAAGGTATGACGATGCCTACATTCTGTTCAAAAATGAAGTTGTATTAGCAAAATTAAGAAAAGACATTAATTATGTCTGTAATCAAGTTGTCTTCCCCGGAGATAAAGTTATACTTTCAAAAAGTGATGAAAGGTTTACTATAACAAATATGATAAAAAGAACATCAATGCTTTCAAGAATAAAAAAAGATAGTACAAGACATGATGATATAGGAACAACAAAAAATATTGCATCAAATGTTGATTTGGCTGTTATAGTAGTTGCCGCTAAAGAGCCGCCTCTACATTCAAAATTTATTGATAGATATTTAATGATTTTACAAAATAGTGGCATACCGGCAATTATTTGTTTAAATAAATGTGACTTAAAAAACGAAGAAGAAAAAGTTTTAGATATCTATCGTAATTTAGATATTCCAGTTGTAGAAACCTCAACATATAAAAATATTGGACTAGAAGAACTAAAAAAATATCTTAACGGAAAACAAGCAATTTTTGTTGGAAACAGTGGTGTTGGTAAAAGTTCATTAACAAATGCTATCATGGATGATGATGAAATAAAAACGAGTCATGTTAGTGAAAAATCAAAAAGAGGTAGACACACAACAACTGCATCAAAATATTATGTATGGAATGATAATTCTTCAATAATAGATACACCAGGTATAAGAAGTTTAGATGTATCATCGTTTGAAGTATCAGAAATACAAGATTATTTTCCTGAATTTGATAATTTGAAATCAAGATGTAAATATAAAGGTTGTAATCATTATATTATACCAATTGAAGATTGCGGAGTTAAACAAGCAGTTAAATTAGGAATAATAAATGAGATGCGATATGAAAGTTATATTAAACTTATTTCTTCGATGACAAATGATGATAGAATGGAACAAGTCTTAAATGAGTTAGAATTAAAGAAGTTATAACACAGAAGAATTATCATTTTAATTACTACTTTAACTATTAGCAAAATAATCTTGTTAATAGTTTTTAATTATATAAAAAATTAATCTAGTTTATTTTAAAAAGTTTTGACATGTAACACTAAATATAGTATTATAAAGCCATTTAAGGAGGCTAACATGATTGAAAAAGTTGTTATAGTTTCGGGTGGTGGAAATGGAATAGGTTTGGAAATAGCAAAATTATTTGCTAGCCATAATAACAAGGTATATGTTCTTGACATTAATGATACCAATAAAGATATATTAAAATCTTTAAATATTAAATATTGCTTATGTGATATTTCGCATTATAAAAATGTACAAAATGTATTTAAGAAAATATTTAACAAAGAAAAACAAGTTGATATATTAGTAAATTGTGCATCAAAACAAATAATAAGTGAATTTAAAGATTATAATGAAGAAGAATATACAAAAATAATGAAAACAAACTATATTGGTACATGCAATTGCATTCATAACGCCATTCAAAAAATGCATGAAGGAAGTACTATTTTAAATATTATTTCAGTACATTCTAATAAACCACGAAAAAATAAAATTGCGTATGACTGTTCGAAAAGTGCTATTGAAATGTTGACAAAGGAGTTAGGGTTAGAATTAGCAAGTAAGAAAATAACAGTTAATGGATTATCTTTTGGTGCTGTTAATACAAAGATGAATGATGAGTGGACAACTAATCCATACTTGAAAAAATGTGCACTCGAAAAAGTTCCGTTAAACATAATTTTTGAACCAACTCAAATAGCAAATTTTTGCTATAATATAATTGAAGAATTTTCAAAATATACAACTGGAACTATATTTGTAATTGATGGAGGTAGAAGTCTAAATTGATTAAAAAGAAAAAGGATTTTATATAGGTGAAAAATGAATTTTGAAGAAATATTTAATATCATTAAAATTAAAAAAATAGATACTATAGTAGTTGATTTTGATCATACCATTACAACTTATGACAGTAAAACAACTATTGGTGTATTTTCAAGTATTCTTGGAAAAAAGTATTCTGATTTAAAAGAAAAAATTGATCAAAAAGTAATGGAAAGTAATAATTCAGTTAAGACAAAATATTTGTGGTTAAAAAAGATATTTCTTTTAAAAAAATATAAAGCTAATGACAATCTAACCAAAGCATTAAAATATTTTAAGATAAGAAATAGTTTTCAAAAACTATACCATTACTGCAAAGAAAAAAATATAAAAATTATTATATGTTCTTCTGGTTATAGACCTTTGATTAAAAAAATATTAGAATTAAATAACTATGTAAACATTGAGATAATTGCAAATGAAAATATATTAAAAGTAATTACGCCCATAAATAAAAGAAAGTATATTCATACAAAATCTAAAAACTTAATGATCATTGGAGATGAAATTACCGATTCAAAAATGTCTGGAGATAGAAGTATAAAAGTTGGAATCTGCAATGATTTAAATGAATATAATAAATTTAAAAAATATTTTGATTTTGTATTAATTGATGAAATAAGAACATTAAAAACTAGCTATACATCTAAAACAAAAATAAAAACAGGACAATATAATGATAAAAAAATCTTTATGAAACTATGTCTGGATGCAAACGAAGAATTACAAAAATACAATTTAATAAAAAATTTTTACAAGGTATCAAAAATAGCAATCATGCATAATAATTATATAATTTACGATTATATAAAAGATTTTGAAAACAAAACAATAAATGATTATCTATATGGAAAAGAAACTTACATTGATTTAAATTCTATAACTAGTCAATATTCAAATAGTTTAGACAAGACATTAAAAATCAAAAAAGAATTTGAATGTGAATCAAAAAGATATTTTCGTGATAGGACAAATATGCTTAATAATTATATTAATTTTTTAGATTTTAATGTAATCATTTTAGATGATATAAGATATGATATAAAAGGAATATTAATGGAAATACTAGACGTTATTAAAAAGAATAAAAAAATGTATTCATATATAACTCAAGGTGATCCAACAGATACAAACATAACTACCACTGGTTACTTCACAGATTTTGAAAATGCAGGTTATAATACCATTGTAAGTGAATTATCAATAATATTTGTATCACTTTTTTCACATGGTAGTTATTATTATCCAAAATATAATATAAAGGCATATTCATCCAATAAAAACATTTTAACAAAATATAAAAAACATAAAATCCAAATAGAATATGAAAAAAAAGAAGATGTAATTTATATTAAAAAAATAAATTATAAAGTACAAAATAAGTCAAAAAAAATAATTGATAGTTTTATAGATCTATATTTAAATAACAAAAATTATTATCAGTATAAAGATGATTTTCAATTTTTAAAATATTACATTTGTATGAGATTATTAACACCAATAAATTTGTTGGAAATGTGTGAAGATGATCAAATTACTATATTAACTCTAGTTGTACAAATATATATAAAAATATCTGATTTAAACAGTTTAAAAAAATTTATGGAAGGAACAAATGAAAGCATTTAATATAATTAAACCAGACATGATTGAAGATGAAGAATCAACAAAATATTATTTTTCTTTTTTAAAAAATGAAATGAAAATAGATACTATTACACAATACAAAATTAACGACTGGGTATCATTATCTAAGAAATTATATGAAATAGATTTAATAAATGGAGATGACACTATAGAAAATATAATAATGCGAAGAAAACAATTATTAACAACAATTCTAGGCTACTACATGTGTTTTAATAATAAATATGCTACTGCTAATGTGTTCGATATAGGCATAACAAATATTGAGTTAAAATTGAATCAACTAAGTAAATTTAAAAAAACTTTAAGAAAAAAGTATGTTTATGATACAGATAAATATTACTTAAAAATATTAAATATGTCTGACATAGATTTAGAAAATTCACTTGAACAAATAAATTTAGGAATAATTAAATCAAATTTAGTAACTATGCCTGCAAATACTGAATTTAATGAAGAAAATTATAACATGATTTTTTTTAACAAAATTCATTTTCCGGATCCAGATATTGAAAAAATTAAAAGTGAATTAAATTTACTGAATGAAAATGGAGTGTTTAATAAAAGCAATTTTATGAGGAAATTAAAAATATGAAATACAAATTTATAGATAAAGATACGAATTATAAAGATAAAATTAAAACTGGAATTATTAAATTATCAATAGATTACACAAATATAATAGATAAAACTTTAAATGAAGCAAAAACAATTTTTAGAGAAGATTTGAAATGTATAATTTTAGGTGGTTCTTGTGGAAAAAATATACCAGTTGTAAATTGGTCAGACATTGATTTATATATAATACTTGATAAATATGAAATTAAAAAAGTAAAAAAGTTTACTGAATATATAAAAAACAGTTTAATACATATTGGGACTACATTCTATACCGAAAAAGAAATTAAAAAAAACTTAATAGACGAAAGAACTAAAGTAATGTTATATGAAAAACAAAAATTAAATGTTAATCCAACGATTTATGGAAGTTTTAAATTTAAAAGAATTAAATATAGAGCAATAAAAAAGAATGACAGAAATAATTTACCTAAGGCTTTACACGAATTTAGAAGAATGCACATTAAACTGCTGGATAAAAATAGTATAGTAGAAAAGAAATACATAAAGAAATTAATTTTAGTTCTAAAGTGTTATTTTAATATAAAAGGAAAATTCTTGTATGGCTACCTAAATGTTATAAACGAATTTTTGATGGTATATAATGAAAAAGAAAATAAATCGACAAAGGAATATTTTTTTGATATAATTGATGCATTAAGTGATGTCCAAAATAATAAGAAAAAGATAATAGACTTAGGAAATAGAATTTTGGATTTTATGGAAAAGGAAATGGAGTGGTTATAAGATGAATAAAAGAGTAAGTTCAAGAGGTATAATAATTGAAAATGATTATGTATATCTTATGTTTAGAAGAAGAATAAAAGAAAATGGAGAAATGAAAGAATACTATGTAATACCAGGTGGTGGAATTAATGAAAATGAAACACTTGAAGAAAATGTAAAAAGAGAAGTAAAAGAAGAATTTTCAGTTGATGTAAAAATTAATGGATACATAGGAAAAGATGAAAGTGAAGAAACAATAGCTAATTTCTTTAGTTGTTCAATAATAAGTGGTACCCCAAAGCTTGGTGGTGAAGAACTAGATAGATGTACAGAAAGTAATTATTATGAAGTAAGAAAAGTAAAAATAGAAGACTTAGATAAAATAGATGTAATGGGAAAAGATATGATTATAAAAGCATTTAATAATATCTATGTTACCTACTAGAAAAAGGGGGTTTTGTTTTGAATAGAATAGAATTAGAAAAACAATTTTTAGAATTAGTAAAAAAAAGAATTATAGAAGAAAGAAAAGAACAAATTGAAACTTTAGAAAGAATTCCACATGAGTATAAAGGAAGATATGCACAGGTTAAATGGGGAGATGAGGATCTAGTCGATAACCTTACAAAAATGTATACTAACAGAATTGAAAAATTAGAAAATTTGGAAAATAGCCCTTATTTTGGAAGCTTTTCATTTGCTTTAAATGGCAAAGACTCTAAGGAATTTAGATTAGGTAAAACAGACATAAGTGAAAAAACAAATCAACTAGTTTTAGACTGGAGAAATCCGATATGTACTT
Source organism: uncultured Bacilli bacterium (assembly GCA_934096075.1). GTDB lineage: Bacteria > Bacillota_I > Bacilli_A > RF39 > UBA660 > CAKOLN01. Next base: position 18,025 of record CAKOLN010000010.1, on the reverse strand, counting down.
TATATTATGATCAAAGCATTGGTAAAGTTTCCTATGAATCACCATCAGGTATTATAAATGGATCATTAACAAACAAAAGTCAAATAATTATCGAAAATGGAGAAATTAAATCTATTCAAGATGTGGACTTGGTTTCAGATGATGATTTATTACAACCATATTTAAATGTAAATGCAGATAGTAGGATGAAAACAATAATTGCTTCAATACAAGCAGAACAAAATAGAATAATTAGAGAAACAATCAAAAAAAACTTGATAGTACAAGGAGTCGCAGGATCAGGTAAGACATCAGTTGCATTACATAGAATAGCATACCTTTTATATAATAATAACGATAAAAACATTGATGCAAGCAAGTTTGTAATAATCGGACCTAATAAATATTTTTTAAACTATATATCTGTGGTTCTTCCTGATTTGGATACAAAGAATGTTAATGAGATAACTTTTGAAGAATTAGGTAAAAGATTAATAGGAGAACCAACATATTACTACGAAACATCTAATGAAGAATTGTCACGAAACTTAAAAAACAAAGGAAAATTAAAAGATTTAAAAGGAAGTTTACAATATAAAAAAAGTTTACAGATGTTCTTAAACGATTATTTTGATTCATGTTTAAAAGAAAGTATTAAATTTGAAAATATTGATTTAATTAGTTTAGATTATCTAAAAAAGGGAATTTTAGTAAAAAAGGGATATTCTAAATCAATAAATGATTTTGTTAAATTAACTACAAAAAGAATAAAAGAAGATTTTGACAATATTTACTATGATTTAGTAAGTCCGTTAATGGATGAAATGAAAAAATACCCTTTAAGATCAAATGAAAGAAATGCTGTTATTGCAAGAATGGATGAATTGAAAGACAAATTAAAAAAAGGCTGCAATGTTGAATTAAAAAAACTGGTAAAACCAATTTTAATTAGTCCAATTAATTTGTACAAATTATTTTTAGAAAATATTGAAAAATATATGAAATTAACCCCAGAAGAAGGCGATTTAATAAGTAAGGAGTCTTTAAAATTATTAAAGAAAAAAATAATTCCATACGAAGATATGGCTGCTATTGATTACTTAAGTTTAATGTATAGTGGAACAACAGAATACGAAAAATATAGACATATTGTAATAGACGAAGCACAAGATTATAGTTTATTTCAATTCGATATAATTAAAACAATATATGATAAATGTACATTTAGTATATTTGGCGATTTAGCACAGTCAATATATTCCTATAGAAGTATTGAAAATTGGAAAGAATTAAAAGAGCAAGTATTCAATGGAAATTGTGAAATTCTTGAAATGCTAAAAAGTTATAGAACAACACAAGAAATAACAAATCTATCAAATAATGTTCTAAGAAAATTAAGTTTAAGTGAAGCTTGTCCCGTAATTAGAAAGGGAGAAAATATTAGAATTTTGAAAAAGAAAAGCGATGAAATATATTTAACTATAATTAATGATTACGCTAAAAAAGGATATAAATCAGTCGGAATTATATGTAAAAATGAAGAAGAAATGCAAGTTGTTAAAAAAATACTAGATAAACTCGAGATAAATTATAACTATATAACTAGTTCCGATGTTGACTACCGTGGTGGAACTTCACTTTTAACAAGTTATTTAGCTAAGGGTTTAGAATTTGATGCCGTTCTTATTAATAGTGTATCTCAAGATAAATACGACTCTCAATCAAAGATTGATATGCACTTACTTTATGTTGCAATGACAAGGGCCTTACACAGACTAGATATTATGTATGATTCTAATATTACAGAAGTTTTAAAGGAAAGTATTGAATTTGAAGAAGAAAAAACATTAACAAAGAAAAATAGATAAGGCAAGCAAGTAATCTTACCTTTTTACTTGAAAAATTGCAAAAAAATGGTAAAATAAAAATCAACTGGGGAGTGGTGAATAATGGAAAATATAGTAAAAGATGAAAAAAGACAAAAACTAAATAGAACTATAACTGGAAATATAGAAAAAGATAGAATTTGGGAACAATGGTATGACCAAAAAATATTTGACTTGAAATTACCAAAAATGTCTCAAAAAGATTACTTATTTCAAGAAATAGGTGATGATAAAAATCGTATAATGTTAAACAATCGTGGTTTAAAAAAAATTACAGTTGGTGAATTTGAAAAAATGGTTTGGCAATATGAAAAAGCATTTCAAAGCATGGGACTAAAAAAAGGTGATGTCATTTGTGTTATTGCTTTAGCTACACCAGAATTATACGCAATAAAATATGCATCAACATCTTTAGGACTAATAACTTGCAATTTGAATGTATTAGATGTTGCAATTAATGACAATGGAATAAACAGATTATATGAACAAATGGCAAATGTTAATCCTAAAATGATATTTACACTAGATATAATTGAAGATAAAATTTCTAAAGTTGTTAACGATGAAAGATTTTCAAAAGCAATTAAAGTAAGTATGCCTTTAACTTATTCAACTCCAATATATAATCCTGAAAGATTAATTTTTGGACTAAAAACATTAAAAGATTTTATGAGTGGTAAAAACATTAAAAATGCAATGAAATTAAATGACTTTTTAATGTTAGGAACAACTATTAAAGATGAAGAAGTACAAGAAATATACGAAGAAGGAATGCCTTGTAATATTCCCTTCACTAGTGGAACTACAGGTATTAATAAAGCAATCTTAATTTCACATGATGCCAACAATGCATTAGGTTTTCAACAAAAAATAGGTGGATTTGGATTTAAAAGAGGAACAAAACATTTAGCATTAGTACCACCATTCTTAGCTTTTTGGGATTCAGACATCGCGCATGCAGCACTAAGTCAAGGAGCTGAAAACATAATAGAACTATTTTTATCTTATGATAAAATGCAAGGATATTTTAAAAAACATGATGTTAACTTAGGAATTTGGTCTCAATATTTATGGAGTCCTCTTCAAAATATGAAAGAGAAAGACATTGAAAGAATTAGAAAAAATTTAGAATTTGGTTATATAGGTGGAGAAAGATGTGAATTAAATGCAGCAGAAACTTTTTACAATAAAACTGGTATATATTTAAATGCTGGATATGGTGCTTCTGAAATAAACACAACATTTACTATGACACATCCTAATTGTAATAAAATAGGAACCGCTGGCATACCACTTCCATTTAATAATGTAAGAATAACTGATGCATCATTAAAACCATTATCATACAATCAAAGAGGTAAATTATTTATAACCGGGCCTTGTCTTATGAACGAATACTACAATAGACCTGATTTGACAGAAAAAGCGATATTAATTGATAAAGATGGAACTCGTTGGTATAACACAAAAGATTATGCAGTTCTAGATAAAGATGGCTGTTTGACAGTAATTGATAGATATGTTGAACCGATAGTTATAAACAGTAGAGAAATAAATACATTAGACATAATAGAAGATATTAAAGTTGATAGAAATATAAAAAATTGTAAAATAACAAATCATAAAGAAAAATTAGTATTGCATTTATCATTAGATGATTTTACTGGTTTAAGTGAAGAAGAAGCAATAAATAGCATACTAAATACTATAAAAAAAGTGCTACCTCAAGAAGAATGGCCAAACATAATAAATGTCATGAAAGAATTACCAAGAACTTCAGTTGGTAAAGTAAAATATGAAGCACTAAAAGAAATAGGAGAAAAATTAGTTCAAGAATATTCAAATAATGAAAAGCTACAACTAATTATAGAAAAAAGTCAAACATTGTCTAAAAAGAGATAAATTATTTATTTATTTCTTTTTTTCTGTGGTATAATTACACTAGGTGAAGGTCATGCAAAACGGAATATTTTTTTCAATAATCAGTATTTTTTATAGTCTATTAACTGCAGTATTATTTTTTACAAAAGATAAAAAAGCAACAAAAGAAAATAAAATATATAGTGTATTAATAATAACAAATATTATTGGATTGTTAATAGAAATATTACCAACTACATTAGCTATTCGTGGAGTAATAAGTGTTAGTCAAGGAGTTTTAATGTTATTTTTAAAATTAATATTAATATATTTAGTACTATGGACTTTATTTTTTACTTATTATGTAGTGATTGTTTCTATTCAAAATGAAGAAAAAACTAAATTTTTAAAAACTTTAGGCATAATGATTGGAATATTTAGCAGTCTAATGATTTTAATATTACCTTTAGATTATTATATTAATAATGGTGCTGCATACTCATATGGAATAGCTGCTAATTTTGTTTATGTTGTAAGTGGATTACTAATTCTATTTTGCTCAATTTTATTATTTACTCACTTAAAGAAAATAAATATTAAATATTACTACCCTTTAATTATATTCTTAGTATTAGGTGGCGTAGTTATGACAATTCAATATTTACATCCAGAATTAACATTAATGTTATCACTTCATGCTTTTATAACTTGCATAATGTATCATACAATCGAAAACCCTGATATGCAACTTATTAACCAATTAGAACTAGCCAAAAATAAAGCAGACCAAGCAAATAATGCAAAATCAGATTTCTTATCAAGTATGTCGCATGAAATAAGAACACCATTAAATGCAATCGTAGGTTTATCAGAAAATATGCAAACAGAAACAAATATGAATGTAATATACTCTAATGCAAAAGATGTAGTCAATGCAAGTTATATACTTTTAGATATAGTAAATAGTATACTAGATATAAGTAAAATAGAAGCAGGAAAAATGGAAATGGTAAATACTAACTATAATCTAAAAAGTGAAGTAAAAAAACTAGTAAAACTATTAGAAACAAGAATAGGAGAAAAAGATTTAAAACTAGTAACAAATATAAGTGATGAAATACCAAATGTATTATATGGGGATGTAAATAAAGTAAAACAAATAATAACAAACTTAGTAACAAATGCAATAAAATATACAGACAGTGGAGAAGTAGATTTCACAATAGATGCAGAAAACAAAGATGATAAATGTAACTTAACAATAACAGTAAAAGATACAGGAAGAGGAATAAAAGAAGAACAACTAAAACACCTATATGAAAAATTTGAAAGACTAGAAAGTGATAAAAACACAACAATCGAAGGAACAGGATTAGGACTAGCAATAACAAAACAATTAGTAGGAATGTTTAAAGGAACAATAACAGTAGATAGTATATATGGAAAAGGTTCAACATTCAAAGTAACACTAACACAAGACATAAAAGAAGGAGTAATACTAGAAGAACATAATGAAACAGAACAACAAAAATATAATAATGTAAAAGTACTAGTAGTAGATGATAGTAGTCTAAACTTAAAAGTAGCCGACACAATATTAAGAAAATATAATATAGAAACAGAACTAGTAACAAGTGGACAAGAATCAATAGAAAAATGCAAAACAAATAAATATGATATAGTATTTATGGACATAATGATGCCTTCAATGTCAGGAGAAGAAACATTAAAAAAACTAAAAGAAATAAAAGACTTTAACACACCAGTGGTAGCCTTAACCGCAGATGCAATGGAAGGAAAGAAAGAAATATATCTAAGTGAAGGATTTATAGATTATCTAAGTAAACCAATACAAAGACCAGAATTAGAAGAAGTACTAGGGAAAATATTAAATACTTTAAATAAATCAGTTCAATCAGTAATAACAAAAGATATAAAAGAGTCAGAAAAACAACCTATTAAAACTCAATCAGAAAACTCAACATCAAATAATTTGTCATACTTAGAAGAACACGGAATAGATACATCAGTAATTGATTCCATGTATGCAAATAATATAAATCTTTATAAAAGTAGTGTAGAAACATATTTAAATGATATTGATGAATTAATAAAAGATTTAAATAAATATAATAAAGACAACTTAATTGATGAATACAAAAGTACATTAGATAAAATAAATGGTTTATGTGAATTTATTGGTTTAACTAATTTAATAGAAATATGTAACAAACATGATGTATCCACAAATGAAGAATTAATAAAAGAGATAAAAAATAGCAAAGAAATACTAACAGAATGGATAAAAAATAATGTCTAAAATAGGCATTATTTTAATTTTTTAAGAAAATTTAAAAATATACTCCAAATCTATATAAAAATTTGGTATAATTAAAAAGAATAGGCGGTGGTAAAATGAAGAATAAAAAATTATTACTTGTTTTATTAAGTATATTTTTTATGATGCCTATATTTAAAGCAGAATTAATAGGAATAGTAAATGATTCAGATGGTATAAATTTAAGAACTGAACCAACTAATGAAGTAAAAAATACATATAAAGCAATTCCATATAACTCACAATTAACAATATTAGATAAAAATACAATTGCTGGACCAGGGTGTTCTGGCGGATGGTACAAAGTAAGTTATGATGGTAAAACATTATATGCTTGTAGCAATTTCATATCTGTAAAAGAAACATCATCAGGAAATACTGGTTATGTAACAGGTGATTATGAAGCAAAAGTAAATACATCTAGTTACATAAGTGTTAAAACATCTCCAAGTTATTCATCAACAACAAAAGACAAAATAATAACTGGTACAAGAGTTAAAGTAATAGAAAAAACAAATTCAAAAGCTAGTTGTGAAGAAGGCTGGCTTTATGTATCATATCATGATGGAAGAGAAGGATATGTATGTGGAGACTACATAAGAACTAAAGAAGAATTAACATTAAATGAATCTGAATACACTGAAGCAGAAAAAAAATATGCAGAAGAATTATCTAAAAAATTTCCTGCTACATACATTCCATATCTAATGAGAATGCATAGAAATCATCCGAATTGGATATTTACTCCATATAATACAAATATAAGTTGGAATGAATTACTAGATGGAGAACAAGGAAAAAACAAAATTGAAAGTACTACCACTACAGTATTAGACTATTACATAATACCCGGTTCATCAGGAACAGAAGGTGGAAATTGGTACTATGTAAATGATGCAGTTAATGCTTACTTCATGGATCCGAGAAACTTCTTAAGTGAAACATTTATATTCACATTTGAAAATGTAAAATTTAATAAAGAAGTACAAACAAAAGAATTAATAAAATCATTCTTTAAAACATCATACTTATCTCAAGATGAATATGTTGGTTACTTTATGGAAGCTGCTAACACATATGGAGTAAGTCCTTTACATCTAGCCGCAAGAGTAAGTAAAGAAGGTGGAGATGTAGAAACTTATGGACCAGTAAGTGGAAGTGCAAATACATCATATTCAGGATGCATCTTAAATGGATACTATAATTATTACAACATCGGAGCATATTCAAATTGGACACAAGGTTTATATTATGCCGCTGGTAAAGAATGTGATATTGAATCATCAAATTCATTTGGCAGACCTTGGAAAACAAGAAGAGATGCAATACTAGGTGGAGCTAACTTCATCGCAAGTCAATATGTAAACGAAAACAAAAACACACTATACTTTCAAAAATTCAATGTCGTAAAAAAAACATATTTTACAGGACAATACATGAGTAATATAATGGCTCCTACTCAAGAAGGAGAAAACATATATGATTCTCTAAAAAAGACAGAAAACATTAATGCTTCATTTGATTTTATAATTCCAATCTATAACAATATGCCAGAAAATGTAAGTTTACCAAATCTTGCAGATACAGACACATCTTTAAGTAACATTAAAATAGATGGTAAAACAATAACTGGATTTGACCCAGATGTTATAGAATATACTCATTATGTAATAAAATCAGTTGATAAAATCACACTTAATGTAACACCTACAAAATCAACAACAAAAGTAGATTATAAAGAAACAATAGAATTAAAAGACAATGAAACAATAATAGAAATAAAAACTACAAGTCAAAGTGGAGATACAAAAACATACAAAATAATTGTTAAAAAAGTCGATAATGTAACATCAATTAATGATATACTATCAAAACTTAGTGTTAAAGTTAATGGTACATATATGAAAAATATATCTGAAGGAACATCTTCTAATTCATTAATAGCCAACATAAAAAAGGCTGATCCAACTAGTACAGTAGTTTACAAAGATTCAAGTGGAAAAACTATAACAAATGCTATAAATTTAAGAACTGGAGATAAATTAGAAATTAAAAGTTCAAACGGAGAAACAAAAGTCTTTGATATAGTTGTTAATGGAGATGTAGATGGAGATGGCTTAGTTACAATAAAGGATTTACTAAGAGTACAAAAGCATATCTTAAAAGAATCAGTATTAACAAATGCTTATAAGGAAGCAGGAGACACTGATGTAGACAATAACATAACAATAAAAGACTTACTAAGAGTACAAAAACATATCTTAAAAGAAATAAGATTATAAGGAGTTGAAAATAAATGAAGAAAAAAATAAGTGTGATACTTATAGGACTATTACTAACATTCACATCGATGATTAAACTAAACGCAGCATCAGCTTCAATTAGTGTTTCAGTAAATAGAAGTAGTTTAGTAGTCGGAAACACTGTAAATGCAACAGTTACCGTATATTCAAGTGGAGGTATAGGTTCTTGGGAATACACAATAAATTATGATACTTCAAAATTAAAATTAGTTAGTGGCCAAGTATCAGTAGCTGATGTAGCCCAATCAAGTGGTAAAACATCAGTTAGTTATAATTACACATTTAAAGCAATCGCATCAGGTAGTGCTAGTATAGGAGTAAAATCTTACAGTGTAATTAACTGGGATGTACAAGAATTATCAACAACTGCAAACTCTAAAACAGTTAGTATAATAACACAACAAGAACTAGAAGCAAGTTATTCTAAAAATAATAATCTTTCTGGAATAACAGTTGAAGGTTATGAACTAGATGGAGCATTTGATAAAGAAAAATTAGAATATATAGTAAGTGTACCAAGTGATACTGAAAAAATTAAATTAAATGCTTCAGTAGAAGATTCAACAGCGACTCTAACAGGTACAGGAGAATTTGATGTATCAGAAGGAGATAATAAATTTGACATTATTGTAACTGCACAAAATGGTAACCAAAAAACATATAGTGTAACAGTTAAAGTAGAAGATAAAAACCCTATAACAGCCACTATTGATAACAAAAAATATACACTTGTAAAACGAGCAAGCACATTAACTTGTCCAAATACATATGAAGAAACTAAAGTAACAATAGATGGTATAGAAGTACCTGCATTCAAAAGTTCAATAACTGACTTTATACTTGTAGGTATGAAAGATGAACAAGGAAACATTGGCTTATTCTTATATGATGAAAGCAATAACAAATTTTCAAAATATACTGAAATAAAAACAACAGGATTAGTAATATATCCTAAAGAACCAAAAATTATTCCTACAGGATATAAAAAAGTAACAATAAGCATAAATGACCAAGAAGTAACAGCTTACACTTATAATGACAATAAAGAATTTTACTTAATATATGGAATAAACATTGAAAATAATAAAGAAGATTTTTACGAATATGATAAAACAAATAACACAATGTCTAGATACAATGGTAAAATAATAGAAGAATTAACAACAAGAAATGAAAACTACATGATGATAATTTTAATTCTTGGAGTTGAAACAATACTACTTCTTATGATATTATTAATAACATTTATAAGAAACAAAAAAAGAAGAAAAAGATTAATGCAAAAAAGATTAGAAAAACATACTGAAGAAGTTAACGAAGAAACTAATAAAGAAAATAAAGAACAAGAAGTTGAAGAAGAAAAACAAAATAATAAGAAACAGAAGAAGGAGAAGAAAAACGATGAAAAAAATTAAACCATTATATATAATTACATTCATATTATGTTTAATACTTACTGGCGCAGTTGGATTTACTATTTATTCATTATACTTACTTAAAGGTATTGAAACATTCTATAGAATAATGGTAATTATAATCCTTCTTTTATTCACAATTTTATTTGACTATTCACTCATTGATAGTGCTAAAAGACAAAAAAAGAAAAAATTTATTACATTCACAATACTATCAATACTTATGAGTATTATATGTGGAATAGTTGCTTACTTAATATTAACAGTTTATAGTAAGTTAAATGACTTTAGTACTGATGAAGTAAAATATCACACATCATTAATTTCATTAAAAGACTTAGGAAATAAAATTGATAAAATTAAAGATATAAAAATAGGTATGATATCTGATGAAGAAGATATAGAAGGATATATATTACCAAATGAATTAATAACACAATATAAATTAAAAGATAAAAATGAAATAAAAGAATATTCTGATACAATAACACTTATGACAGCATTAACTAATGGTGAAATAGATGCAATATTCATAAGTTCAAACTATCAAAATATGTTTAAAAGTATAGAAAACTTTGATAAAGATACTAAAATATATTTAATTCATGAATATGGTAAAAATTATAAAAAATCAAATACAGAAGAAGATATAATATCTACCGGAACAAAAATTACTAAGCCATTCACAATATTATTATTAGGTATTGACTCAGAAGAAGCTAGTATAAAATCAAGTAGTTCATTTAATGGAGACACAATAATGTTAATATCATTTGATCCAGAAACTTTACATGCTACAATGTTTAGTATTCCAAGAGATACATATGTAAGAATGGCCTGTGGTGGAAACTTAACAAAAATTAATGCTGCAGCCTGGGGTGGTACAAAATGTATGGTAAAAACAGTTGAAAACTTTACAGGATTGACAATTGATTATTATGCAAAAATTAACTTCAGAGGTGTAATTGATTTAGTAGATGTACTAGGTGGAATTACAGTAGATGTACCAATGGATTTCTGTGAAAGTAATGAAGATAGAATGGAAGGACCTGGATACGAAATATGTCTAAACAAAGGAGTACAAGTGCTTAATGGTAAACAAGCTCTTGCACTAGCAAGACATAGAAAAACACTTCCACTTGGAGATTTCCAAAGAGGACAAAATCAACAATTAGTAGTTGAAGGAATGATTAATCAAGCTAAAACAATTAGAAATGTTAATGATTTATACAAAATTTTAGATACAATAAGTGATAACATTGATTTAAGTATGACAACTGAAGAACTTTTATCTTTCTATAACATTGCTAAATCACTAATGGTTAAAGGTGGAGATGTAAATTTAAATATTACAAAAACATTCTTAACAGGATATGATTTAACAGTATATGAAAGTTGGGGTTATACTTACACATTCCAAAATTATCAACAAAGTTTAGACAGTATAATTAAAGCAATGAAAATAAATCTAGGACAAATTGAACAAGAAGAAATAAAGAAAATGAACTTTAGTATTAATACACCTTATGAAAAGGAAATAGTCGGTTATAAGTACTATAGTGAAGCAAGAAAAACACTAATGCCTGATTTAATAGGAAGTACATTATCTTATGCACAATCTTGGGCATCATCAGTAGGTAGAAGTATACAAGTAAATGAAATAGAAAGCTCTGATACAAGTTATGTTGATGGTCAAATTATTAATCAAAGTGTACATGATAGAGTAATAATAGACAAAATACCAAGCACAATTACTGTAGATGTTATTAGATTAAAAGAAACAGTAAAAGAGCCTGAGCCATCTAAACCTAGTGATGAAGACACAAAAGAAGATGATAAGAACGAAGAGAACAACAATAATAATGAAGAAAACAACAACAATAACAACAATACTTCAGAAAATGAAGAAACAAACGAATAAAAAGTTATTCCAGTACACTGGAATAACTTTTTTGAATTTAAAAATCTTCATCTAATAAAAAATCTTAAAGAAGAAAACATATCAAGTAAAATAATAATGTTAACTGCTAAATCAAGTATTGAAGACAAATTAGATTACTTTGATGTTGGTGCTGATGACTATATAACAAAACCTTTCCATTTAGAAGAATTGGTAAGAAGAGTTAACAAAGAACTAAAAGTATCTAACAAAAATGACACCATAAATTTTGGTGACATAACATTAAACATTTCTTTATCAACCATAACATTAACCAACAATGAAATAACAAATACTGATTCTGAAGGTAACTTCCTAAAAATTCAAAAAGATTCATGGGGAACAAGTGGCAAAAATGGCGGTGATGTAACATTAATATTAAATAAACAAAATGTAGAAGGTAATATTGTAGTAGATTCAATATCTTCATTAAAAATGACTATGAAAGATTCTTCTTATTTTGAAGGTAGTATAAATACTGATAATGAATCTGAAAACATAACTTTAACTTTAGACAAAACATCTAAAATAAAATTAACAAAAGATACATACATAACATCTTTAGAAAATGAAGACACTACCAACAGTAATATAGATTTAAATGGTTATAAATTATACATTAATGGAAAAAGTTTATAAAGGTACCTTATGGTATCTTTTCTTATAGAAAAAATTGTTAAATTATAGTATAATAATGCACAATGAAAAGGAGGCACCTATGACAGACTTTGAATTAAATAAATTAAATACGATATTAAACTACTATAAAGGTAATTTAGTTTACACATCATTCTTATTAGAAAAAGCATATCTACAAAATGGACCTGCATCAAAAGATATAACAAATAAAGAATTTATAGACACTGCCAAAATAGGATTTATAACTAACATATTATTATCAATTAAAGAAGATATAGTAGAAAACATAGGTAATCTAAATTTTGAATCAAAACTATTAACAAACTCTCTAGAAAAAACAGTAGAAAATGTTGCTACAAAAACAGACAAAGGCTACATAATTGATAACACTTTAATAGGTAATGCTGCCGAAGTAGTCGCCTTACTAAGAAACAAACTAGCTCATGGTAACTTCTATATAGACCTAAAACATTCTAAAATAATATTAAATGTAAAAAATAAAGAAATAAAACTAAGTATATCAAAACTAACTAATTTTATTGTATATGCTCTTAATGATTACTACAAAAATAGAACTGAAATAGAACATAAAGAAACACTATTGATAACTACTAATATTCAAACAGATAGAAAAAAACCAATATCTAATAAAAAAGAATTAGAAAGATTTTTAAAATCATTTAAAAAATTAGAAATAACTTTATCTAAAAAAGACTCTAAACCAATTGAAGGAAGAATTCTAAGTATATTAAATTATGCTATTAGTGAATACAAAAGAACAAATAACATCAAATATTTAAGAATATTTGAAACAGAAGTAGAAAAAGAAGGATACAATTTTAGTTATGAATTTGTTAAAATAGAAAACATTGACTATGAAAAAGTTGCTGAAAATCTATTAATTATGATTCCAAAGGATGTAGACTATAAAGAAGAAATAGATTATGTATCAAAACACTTTGGAAAACTTTTAAATACAAATCATAAATTTGAAGGATTATCATCAAGCATGAATAACTTAATAATATTAGATTCAATTGATAAAAATAACAGCATTAATATTGAAAAATATGTGGAAGAAGTATATGGCAGTCTTCAAATAACATATAGTGAAGCAGTAATGGGGGCAATTGCCATGTTTAATAGTTTATTCAGTTATTCATTAGATGATTTATATGAAAACAAAAATGCATACACTTCTAAACCATTAGATGGGTTAGATTATAGTAAATTAGACTTATCACTTTTGAACATTGAACTATATACTATAGACGATAAATATATAAATGGAGTAAAACTAGAATTAGCATCTAAACAAAAGAAATTATCGGAACTAACAAACTCTTTAAATAAAACAAAAATGCAAATAAATACAAACCAAAAGAATGGAAACACTAAAGTAGTAAATTTAATGAATAATAAATTAGCAACTCTAAATGGATATATAAGTAAAATAAATGGAGAGATACAAGATTTAAATGAAAAAATCACATACTTTAATAATAATACTACTTATATAAAAAATCTTGCTATTATAAATGGAATAAGAAATTCAATCGCACATGGAGATTATAAAGTAAGTTTAGATGAAACTTTTGAAACATGTAAAATATATTTTGAAAATATATATGAAGGAAAAACAACCTTTAAAGCAAGTATAGGACTAAAAGATTTTATATTTTTAATGAATAATAACCATGATTTAATAATTGACTTTATTTATGATAGACTTAAAGAAAATGCGAAAATATCAAATGAATCAGCAAATTTGACACCTAAACCTTAATATGTTAAAATATTAACCCACGAAGGAGGTAAAAATATGTCTTATTCAGATGATGTAATGAAAAATTTAACATATGCTATTAGAGAATTTAATGGAAATATCTATGTATTAAAAAGATTAACAATGGCAATTGAAGAACAAAACAAATTAATGAAACAACAAATTGAACAAAATTCAAAAGACGAATACACTAGAAAATTAACTAAGTAGTTACATCTAGTGTTTTTATTTAGAATACTATAAGATTTTACTTTCTAATGAATAATAAAAATATATTAAGTATTGACAAACAAGTTTTTGTATTGTATTATTTAGTCATGGTGAATATTATGGAATTAGAAAAAATTAAAGGAATAGGTGATAAAAGTAAAACACTGCTTAGTAGTTTAGGTATTACTGATGTAGAAAGTTTATTAGAATATTACCCTTTTAGATACAATCAATATAAAATAAATAATATAAATGAAGCAAGTGATGGAGAAGATGTAATAATAATTGGGAAGATTGATAGTGTCCCTATTGTTAGATTTATAAAAGCTAAATTAAACACAGTTAATTTTAGAATGTTTACGAATGGCAAAATAGTTAATATAAGTATATTTAACCGTGCTTTTATGAAAAATAATTTAGTACCCGGTAAACTTATTACAGTTATGGGTAAATATAATGAAAAAAGAAATACTGTCATGGCAAATAATATCATTTTAAATGGTGTAATAGATGGTAGTATAGAAAGTGTTTATCATTTGACTAATGGACTAACTAATAAACAACTTAGTAAATATATATTTAACGGATTAGAAATATGTAATGAAGTTAATGACAATATACCAGAATATTTAATTGATAAATATAAATTTATTGATAAAAAAAGTGCTTTGTCTAAGATACACTTTCCTAAAAATATTAATGATATTAAAGTATCTAAGTTAAGACTTATTTATGAAGAACTATTTAGTTTTATGTTTAAAATAAATTATTTAAAGTTTATCAAAACTAAAGATTGTAATAAAGAACCAAAAATATTTGATGTAAATAAGTTACAAGATTTTTTAGGAAGTATACCATTTGAATTAACTAATGATCAAAAAAAAGCCATTGTGGAAATAGAAAGAGATTTAAAGAGTACTAGTAGAATGAATAGACTTATTTGTGGAGATGTAGGTAGTGGTAAGACAATTGTAGGGGTAGTAGCATCCTACATGGTTTATTTAAGTGGCTATCAATCAAGTTTAATGGCTCCAACAGAAGTACTTGCAGTCCAGCATTATGAAAATATTAAAAACTTACTAATTGACACTGACATGAAAGTAGAATTACTTGTCGGTAGTACCAAAAAGAAAGATAAAGAAAGAATATATGAAAAACTTGAGAATGGAGAGATAGACTTATTAATTGGTACTCACGCAATTATAAGTGATAAAGTAAAGTTTAAAAATTTGGGATTAGTTATAACTGATGAACAACATAGATTTGGAGTTAATCAAAGAAATAGTTTGAGAAATAAAGGAGAAATTCCAGACATTCTTTATATGTCCGCAACACCTATACCTAGAACTTACGCACTGACAATTTATGGAGATATGGATATTTCTTTAATTAAAACTAAGCCAAGTGGTAGAAAAGAAATAAAAACTATTATTAAAAGTGAAAAAGAAATTACTGATATATTATATATGATGTTAGATGAAATAAAAAAAGGACATCAAATTTATGTTGTGACCCCTTTAATTGAAGAAAGTGAAAATAGTGAAGTTAATGCAATCACTGAAATTAAAAATAAATTAGAAGTAGCATTTAATAATAAAGTTAATATAGGTCTTATGCATGGAAAGCTTGACAAGAAAGAAAAAGATAAAGTAATGGATGACTTTAAAAATGGTGTTAGTAAGATTCTTGTTAGTACAACAGTTATTGAAGTTGGAGTAGATGTAAAAAATGCCACTATGATGGTTATATTTAATGCAGAAAGATTTGGACTTGCAACATTACATCAATTAAGAGGTAGAATAGGTAGGAATAGTTTTGATTCTACTTGTGTGCTAGTCGGTAGTAAAAATAATAAAAGATTAAAAGTAATGGAAGAAAGCAGTGATGGATTTTATATTACAGAAAAAGACTTTGAAATGAGAAAAGAAGGAGATTTATTTGGAGTAAAACAAAGCGGAGATATGGCTTTTAAACTAGCAGATATTAAGAGAGATTTTAATATTTTATTACAGGCAAAGTCTGATTCTGAACAATTTTTAAAAGAAAATGTAATAAATAACTTTAAAAATTATAAAAATTATTATAAAATAGTAAACGAAATCAAGAGTTTAGATTAGAAAGAAGGAAGTGAAATTTATGGGTAGAGCTCATGAAGTAAGGGCAGCATCAATGGCAAAAACTGCTGCAGCAAAATCAAAATTATATTCAATATATGCAAAGGAGATTTATCAAGCAGCCAAAACAGGGGGAACTGATCCTAATGGTAATTTAACTTTAAGAAGTATAATTGAAAAGGCTAAAAAGGAACAAGTACCTGCAGATGTTATTCAAAGAAGCATAGACAAGGTTAATAAAGGAGTAACTGAAGATTACACAGTATGTGAATATGAAGCATTCGGACCTGGTGGAAGCAATATGATTATTAAATGCTTAACTGATAATGTTAATAGAACAGTTGCTAGCATTAAAACGGTAGCTAACAAGACAGCCGCAAAAATAGCTAGTCAAGGAGCAATTTCATATATGTATGACAACTTATGTGTAGTTGGTATAAAAGGTCATACTGAAGATGAAGTTATGGATGTATTATTTAATGCTGATATAGATGTAAAAGATATGGAAATGGATGGAGATATCTTATTAATATATGCTGCTCCAAGTGACATGTCTAATATGAAAAAAGCATTAGAAAGTGCTTATCCTGGTATTAATTTTGAAGTTGATGAAATTGGTAAATATGCCAAAGATATGGTTACTTTAGAAGGTGATGATTTAGTTGCCTTCCAAAAAATCTTAAATATGTTAGACGAAGTTGATGATGTGAGTAATGTATATCATAATGTTAATTTATAAAAAAGTTTTATAAAGTTTTAATAAAATCATTGACAACGGGGTAAAAATTTTATATCATTTAATTAGCATAGCAGATGAATGTTATGCGAATATTGCGAATATCGCTCTTACGATTTTAAGGTGAGAGTGTATTCAACCAAAACCCCCTGAAGAGAGCATTTAACCGTGCTCTCATTTTTTGTGCCCATTTTATAAGGGTTTGCGAGGCATCAGTATTGATAAAATAATTTTAGGTACAATTTAGGTACGAATTTTGGTGTTACTCATAACTAATTTTTAATAATTAAACTAAAAAAATTTCAATATAAGTGTAAATAATTATAGTTTTTATAAAAACGCACATTATTCCATAAACGGAATAAAATTCAATGTGTTGAAAATTCCAACCTTGATATTTATTCTTGTAAAGTAGTATAATATATTCATAGATTGACCTATCTAACGTACTAGTTGGTTTTTGTTTCTGTTGCCATGTACAAATACAGATTTGCCTTTCTCTTTATATTTAATTAATAGACGATCAATCTGTCATCTTGATAAACCGAGTTTTTTAGCAGCTCTGTTTTTGTTACCATTGTGATCTACCAAATCTTTAATAACTTCATATTTTCTTTTTCATTCATTCTTAATTCAACCTTTCTCATTTTAAACATCACTTTAAGTGATATATTATACATTAACCTTGAGACATTTTCCAAAGTTATTACTTAAGACATTATCATAAATTAATCATATTAAAGCGTTGAATCAATCTAAAGTGCACAAATAAGTGCAATTAAGTAATAAAAGTGTGTTTTCAAAAGAAAATGCACTTTTT
>CAKOLN010000009.1 GCA_934096075.1 uncultured Bacilli bacterium | reverse complement strand
GAAGGATATACATTAGATGATGCGGAAGTAAATTGTACAGGAGGAACACTAACAGATAATACACTAACAATAACTAACATAAGAAAAAATATAACATGTGAAGTAACACTACAAGAGGATGGACCATTCAAATCAGGCACACTAGCAGCACAAATACTAATAGATAATCCAACAGTAAGTGAAAGAACAGACTTTAGTGTAACCAACACAGCAACCACAACAGGAACAATATATCAAACAAATAAAACAGAAGATGGAAGTACAGTATACTATTATTCGGGGAATACGACAAACAACTGGGTAAAATTCGGAGGATTCTACTGGAGAATAATAAGAACAAATGAAGATAAAAGTGTAAGAATGCTTTATGCTGGAACAAGTCATACATCGACCACAGCTTATATTGGAATTTCGAATTTTAATGAAAAATATAATGATCCGATGTATGTAGGCTATATGTATGGAACAAGAGGTTCGTTAGAAAATAATAGGACTAATACAAATAACAGTACAATAAAAACAAAAATAGATACATGGTATCAAAATAATTTGCTTACTAATTATGATAAATATATAAGTAAAACAGCAATATATTGTAATGATAGAAGTGTAGGTCGTGGAACATATAATGCAGCAGCATTTTATTATGGTGGTTATATTAGATTAAAATCAGATGGAGCAATTAAAACACCAACGTATAAGTGTGGGGGAAATACTACAGGTGGATTATTTGAGAGTACTCAAGCAGTAGAAGATAAGTTTAGTTCAAGTACAACTGGTGGGGGAAATGGAAAATTAACTTATCCAATAGCACTTATGACTGCAGATGAAGTATCTTTTTCCGGTTCTGTATATAATACTACTTTAAATAGCCCATATGCTTGGTATTACACAAATAGTCAAGGAAAGTCAATCACAAGTGGTTACTATTGGTGGGTGCTTTCTTCTCTTGCCTGGGATCGTTCTTATGGTGGTGCTTACGTGTTTTTCGTCAGCGGTAACAACCCTCCGGGTCGCTTGTTCAGCGACAGCTTGAATAATACAACGGACGCCGTCATCATTCGTCCAGCATTAAGCTTAAAGGCATGTGTTAAATACTTGTCAGGTAATGGAACTTCAGAAAGTCCATATGAAGTAACAATAGACGATGCATGTGCAAGTGCTGAAAATTAGGTGAATTATGATAACAGAAAATGAGCTTAAAATGATAATAGGAAATAACGTGAAGAAATATAGAAAACAAAAGGGATTAACCCAAAAAGAATTATCTAAACTAATTGGGGTATCAACTCCACTTTTGGGATCACTTGAAAGTGAAAATATAATACAAGGAATAAGTGTATATACACTATATAAAATAAGTAAAGCTTTGAATGTAACTATTGATAAATTTTTCATCAAAATCTCTTGAATAAAAACAGATGATTTGATAAAATTAAAATGTAAAAAATAAAGGAGTAAACGAAAACTATGAAAGAACTAATTCTCTTTGAATTAAGTACCAAACTTGGTACGAATTTCGGGGGGGGTTATTACTAACTAACTCTCATAGTTTTTGTTTTATATCAAATTCATAGGCACAAGTCTATGGATTTTTTCGTGTGTGAGAAAAGAGGTCAAAGATGAAAGAAAAGAAATATTTGGTGTTAAGTACAATTATATTAATAGTTTTATTAGTATTTGGGGTAAGTTATTCATTCTATAAAGCTAGAATAGAAGGAGATACTAAAAGTATAAGTTTAAAAACAAAAGGTATATATTTACTATATAAAGGAGATTTAAATTTAGTAAGTGGATATATAGAACCAGGATGGAGTGTAACTAAAACATTTACAATAGAGAATCAAGGGAGTGAAATAGAAAAATATAATATATACATAAAAGATTTAGTAAATACATTTGTAACAGAAGGATACTTACAATATAAGATAACAAGTAGTAATGGATATAATATGAGTGAATATAAAGATATACCAAAAGCTGAAAGTAAAACAGATACAGTACTAGCATATAGTGTAGCAATAAATCCAAAAGAAGAACAAGAATATACAATAGAATTAATATATAAAGATACAGAAGAAGATCAATCAGAAGATATGGGAAAAATATTAAGTGGCTTACTAATGATAAAAGAGGGAAGTTATCCGTCATTAACATATGTAATGCTAAGGGACAATCCAACTGTAAGTGAAAAAACAGATTTCGATAATGGAAATGTAGAAAGTACTACAGAAACGATATATCAAACAAATAAAACCGAAGACGGGAGTACGGTATACTATTATTCAGGAGATACTACAAATAACTGGGTGAAGTTTGGTAAAGAAACAGAAATAGAGTGTACTTATTATAATGAGGATTCAGGAAAAAATATGCAAGTATGGTATGGTATTTATAATGAAGAAACAAGTTATTATAAAGAGGTAAGAAAAGTTGCATCAAGTGATGAGTGTGTTTCAACTAATGTTTGTTTAGATTATATCTATGGACCAATAATTGGTTTGGCTGAAGAAGAATGTGGTAAAGTTGGTACCTGGACAACTGATAAAGCAACAGTTGGGAACAAAGTAGTAAAAGATATATATTGGAGAATCATAAGAACAAACGAAGATAACAGCGTAAGACTCTTATATTCAGGAACAAGTCATGATACAGAAGAAGGATATATTGGATCATCAACATATAATAGTACTTATACTGATCCAATGTATGCAGGATATATGTATGGAACAACAGGCTCATTAGCAAATAACAGAACAAATACAAATGATAGCACAATAAAAACATTTGTTGATAAGTGGTATGAAGATACATTATTAACAAGCTATGATAAATATATAAGTAAAACAGCTATATATTGTAATGATAGAAGTGTTCCGAATAATGATTATTCTACATCAAGTAATTTTTACTATGGTAGCTATATAAGATTGAATACAGATAACAATCATTTGCCTGTACCGACATATAAATGTGGAGGAGATGGAACTGGTGGATTGTTTGAGAGTGTACAAGCTTTAGCTGATAAGTTTAGTGCAAGTGCTGAAGGTGGAGGAAATGGACAACTAAAATATCCAATAGCATTAATGACAGCAGATGAACTTTCATTCGCAGGTGGATTAGCATGGTCTTCAAATGGTCCATACATGGATCGGTGGTCCTGGTATTCTGTAAATAGTCAAGGAAACTCAAATAGTCAAGGAGAATCAATCACAGGTTATTTGTGGTGGTGGTCTTTGTCTCCCGCTGTCTCGACTACAGTTGCTAACTATGTGTGGTATGTTGAAGGTAGGATGTTTAATACTGGCGAACTTAGCGGTGACTTTCGATTTATCAGTGGTGTGCGTCCTGTAATATCTTTATCCTCTTGTGTTGGTATAAAGTCTGGTAATGGAACACCTAATGCCCCATACGAAGTAGATTACAATGGAAGTTGTAAATAAAATAAAAAGCAGAACTTATCTAAAAAGTTCTGTTTTAAATTTTGTTATGTTATTGTCCATAATTGTTAAATAATCTTCACTATCTTTTCTTTCATCTTCTGTTAATGTATACATTGTTTCTATTTCTAATTCTTCAAGTTTATAACTATTAATAATATTTGTTATTTCTTCATTATAAGTACTACCAGTTGTTTTAAATATATATTTAATATCTCCACTACTTATTAAGGTTTTTGCTTCGTTTAAATTTTTTGTATAATCTTCTGAATCATTGTCTACTGATAATACTTTAACATTATATTTACTTAAAAAGTTTAAACTGTCATCATTTACTAATATAGTTTTTCTACTTGCATTTTTACCCATAAGTGTTAATTCAACATCAAGTTCACTTATTTTTATTTTTAGATCTTCATATTGACTTTCAATATAATTTCTATTATAAACATTTTCATCATAGTCTTCTAAATTACTTTTAATATTTCTAGCTATCATAAGTGCATTAGATGGGTCTAACCATAATTCGGAAATATCATTTTTATAATTTAATCCTTTGGTTGCGTCGCTTATTCTTAATTCTTCATTTTTATTTAATAAGTCTACAGCTAAATCTATTTCTTTTTTTATTCCAGTGTAAATAAATATATCTCCTTTACTATAAATAGATTTTTGTTTATCAGTAAGTTCATAATTATTTATATCGGCCTGACTTGGGTAAATACTTTCAATATCTCCATATTTACCATATAAGTAATCAGTAAAGTACTGTATTGGATAATATGTAGTATAGACTTTTATATTTTCTTCCCTTGTACTGAAACTACACCCAGTTAATAATAATAGACTTAGTAGTCCTAAAATAAATTTTTTCATTTTTTCTCCTTTTTGGGAACCATATCCACACTAACTTTCCTAAATGGATGGCACCTTAATATTCTTTTTATTGATAAGATACTACCTTTACAAGCACCATAAGTTTCTATAGATTCTTTTGCATATTCACTACAAGTTGGAATAAACTTACAACCATAATGACTATGTAAAGGAGTTCTTTGATATAAATTTATGAGTTTAATTAATATATTTTTCATATCTCATCACATTAATTATACTAATAAGTATACCATTTTTTCAAGAGTTTTGTTATAATTAAATAGGTGATATAATGAAAACTTTAAAAAAGTATGGAATAGACTTATCTAATAGTAATTTATTAAGTACAGCATTAACGCATACATCTTACGCTAATGAACATAATTGTGAGTCTTATGAAAGGTTAGAATTTTTAGGAGATGCAGTTCTAGAATTAGTTAGTAGTGACTACATTTATAAGAATCATAATTATGATGAAGGTTTAATGAGTAAGAATAGAAGTCTTTATGTATGTGAGAATGCTTTATATGAATATGCTAAAGATATTAATTTAAAAGATTATATTAAAGTAGGTAATGGTATAAAAGAACCTAATAAAACAGTTATTGCAGATGTATTTGAAGCAGTAATTGCAGTTATATATTTAGAACTTGGAATAGATAAAGTAACTCTTTTATTTAATAATTTAATTGTACCTTATATAGAAAGTAATGTAGATTTTCTTATGGATTATAAAAGTACTTTACAAGAATTAATACAAACTGAACAAAGAAGTATAGAATATAGTCTTATTAAAGAAGGGGGACCTGCTCATAAGAAGTATTTTATAGTTGAAGTTAAAATAGATGGAATAGTATATGGTACTGGAAAAGGTAGAAGTAAGAAAGAGGCAGAACAACATGCTGCTAAAGAAGCAATAAGTAAATGTGCATAAAGGAGTATTACGATGTATATAAAAGAAATTAAAATAAATGGGTTTAAGAGTTTTGCTGATAAAGTAAATTTAGAATTAAATAGAAATTTTACTGGTATAGTAGGACCTAATGGAAGTGGTAAAAGTAATATAGTGGATGCTCTTAAATGGGTAATGGGTGAACAATCTGTTAAGACATTAAGAGGTAGTAATGGTATGACTGATGTCATATTTAATGGTTCTGCTTCAAGAGAAGGAGCTAGAAGTGCATCTGTTACATTAGTTTTAGATAATACTGATAAAACATTACCATTAGATTTTAGTGAAGTAGAAGTTAAAAGAATAGTATATAAAACTGGAGAGAATGAATATTACATAAATAAAGAAAAAGTAAGATTAAAAGATGTAAATGATTTATTTATAGATTCTTTTTCTTCTAGAGAGAGTTTAAGTATAATACCGCAAGGAAAAATAAGTGAAATATTAAGTGGTAAACCTGAAGATAGAAGAGGTGTACTTGAAGATGCAGCAGGTGTATTAAAATATAAAAAAAGAAAAGAAGAAACTTTAAGAAAACTTGCTAAAACTAATGAGAATATTGAAAGAGTAAGTATGATTATAAGTGAATTAGAAACTCAAGTAGGACCTTTAAAAGAGCAAAGTGAAAAGGCACTTATATATAAAGAAACTAAAGAAAAATTAGAAAGTGTAGAAGTATCTTTAATCGCAAGTGATATAGAAAGAATTAGTATTGAAGTAAATAAACTAAGTGATGAAAAAGAATCTTTAACTAATAGTGAAATTAAATCTAGAACTAATATAACTAAAGATAAAGTAGAATTAGAAAAACTAAATTTAGAAAGAACTAATTTAGATAATGATATAAGTGGATGTGCTAAAGAATTACTTGTATTAACTGATAAAGTAAATGATTTAATTAGAAGAAAAGAGTTATTAGAAGAAAGAATTAAATATGATAAAGATAATGATTTAGTAAAATCTAATGTAAGAAAATTAAAGAATGAAGAATTAGATATGAAAACTAATTTAGATAGTATTATGTTAGATTTTGAAAGTTCACATAATGATGAAGTAGAATTAAATAAGAAATTAGATAATTATAATTTAGATTATAAAAGTTTAAATACTAAGTTAAGTGTAAGTTTAAATAATGAAAGTAATTTAAAGAAACAACTATTAGAATTAAATAATAAGAAAGATATAATTAATTATAATATAGAGAATATGACTAAGGTACCTTATGCAGTTAAAGTTGTTTTAAATACTCCTAGTTTAAAAGGTATTAAGTCTACTATAGGTAATATAATAAGTGTTAGTATAGAGTATTCAACTATGTTAGATGTTAGTTTGGGTGCTAGTAGTAATTTTGTTATTACTGAAACTGATAGAGATGCTAGGAATGCAATTGAATATTTAAAAAGTAAGAATGCTGGTAGAGTTACTTTCTTTCCTATGAATTTAATTAAACCTAAAAGTATAGATAGTGAAACATTAAATTTAGTTAAAGGAATGAAAGGTTATGTAGGTATTGCATCTGACTTAGTAAGTTATGATAAAATATATAATAATATAGTTACTAATCAACTTGGTAATATAATTGTTGTTACAGATATAGATGATGCCTTAATAATAAGTAAAAGAATTAATGCTAGATATAGAGTAGTTACTTTAACAGGTGAAATTATACATGTAGGTGGTTCTTTAACAGGTGGTTCTAAATCTAAAAATAGTGTAAACGATAAAACAGAATTAGATAATATATTAAAAACTATTAATACTAAAGAATTGGATTTAAAGAATACAAGTGATGAAGTAGAAGAGTATAATAAAGAATTAGAAATAATTAAGAATCAAATATATAAAACTAATTTAGATTTACTTAAAATGAAAGAAATTAATGATATTAAAGAAAGACAAATAAATGAGTTTAAATTTAAATTAAGTAAGATAAATGATGAAATAAAGGCTTTAGATACTAAGAATGAAACTAATGAGTTAGATGTACTAAATGAAGAATATGCTTCTAGTTTAAAAGAAAAAGAAACTATTTTAAATAATCAAAAGAAATTAGAAAGTAGAAGAAAACTTTTAATTGAAGAAATAGAAGAAAAAGAATTATTAGTTAGAAATAGTGAAAATAAAAATAGAAAAGAATTAGAAAGTATTAATAATTTGGAAGTTAGAATAACTAAGTTAAATGTTAATTTAGATAATTTACTTAATAGATTAAGTGAAGAATATAATATGACTTATGAAAAAGCTAGAAATAATTATGAACTTGAAATGGAAGAAAGTGTAGCTAGAAATATTATAAGTGAATATAAAAGAACTATTAAATCTTTAGGTGCTGTTAATTTATCTAGTATAGAAGAATATGATAGAATTGGTAAAAGATATGAATTTTTAACTAATCAAAGAGATGATTTAAAACTTAGTGAAGATAATTTATTAAAGATTATTAATGAAATGGATGATGTAATGATTGAAAAGTTCGCTACTACATTTAAGAAAGTTAATATTGAATTTGGTAAAGTATTTAAAAATTTATTTGGTGGGGGTAATGCTTCTCTTGAACTAACTGACCCATCTAATATGTTAGAAACTGGTATTGAGATTATTGCAAATCCTCCTGGCAAGAAACCTGGTACTATAACACTTTTAAGTGGTGGAGAGAAGACACTTACTGCGATAAGTTTATTGTTTGCTATTATGAATTTAAAGAATGTACCTTTTGTAATATTAGATGAAGTAGAAAGTGCATTAGATGAAGCTAATGTAGATAGATTTGGTGAATATATTGAACATTATAAAGGAAAGACTCAGTTACTTGTAATAACACATAAAAAGAAAACTATGGAATATGTTGATTTATTGTATGGAATTACTATGCAAGAAAGTGGTGTCAGTAAATTAGTAAGTGTAAAATTAGAAGATATTAAATAAAATTTTAGTTAATAATTTTGATAATTGAGAGTACAAAATTAAATATTTATATATGTTTTGTACTTTTTATATATACAAATGACAAATAAATTTACTTTGATTTTAAAAATTGACTATTCAATTTTTAATTTTGTAGTTGTTTGACAACTGTAAAATTATATGATAATGTATTTAACTAAAGGAGAAAAATACATGAAAGATAATTATTTAGAATACATAAGAAATGAAATAATAACTACTGAAGCAAAAGTAATAGTAAGAGAATATAAAAATAACCTAGATAAACTTACTAGAAATTATAACATCGGTAAGGAACTAACGCTAGCTGGTAAACATTACGGAGAAGGTATAGTTAAGAAATATGCAAACATTTTGACTAAGGAATTTGGCAAAGGGTATAAGGCAGCTGAATTAAGAAAAATGAGAGCTTTTTATGAGTTAATTCAAAAATGCGGTGCAGTGCACCGCACTTTGTCCTGGAATCATTATTTAAAACTTTTACCATTAAAAGATATTAATGAAATAAATTATTACATTAATATAACAATAAGAGATAATTTAAGTTATAGAAAATTATCTGAAAGATTAAAGAACGACGAATATTATAGATTACCACATAAAACAAGAAATAAATTAGAAACAAATAAAAAAGTAAAATCAGGAGAAGAGGTACTAAATCCAATAATAGTTAGAACTAATAGTTTAAAAGAAAAATTTACAGAAAAAGTATTACAAGAAATGATAATAAGTGATTTAGATTATTTTTTAGAACAACTAGGAGGTGGATTTACATATGTAGGTAGAGAATATAAAGTGCAAATAGGAAATAGCTTCAATTACATAGATATCTTATTGTTTAACATAAAAGATAATAGATATTGTGTAGTAGAACTAAAAGTAACGGAACTTAGAAAGGAATACTTAGGACAAATAAAAACATATATGAATATAGTAGATAAAGAAATAAAGAAACCAACCCATAATAAAACAATAGGAATACTAATAACAAAAGAAATGAATAATTTTGAAGTATCATTAATAGATGGTGATAATGTATATAAAACAACATTTAAAATAGAGTTAAACAAATTTGTGAATATTTAGAAGGAGAGAAATAAAATGAAAGATAATTATTTAGAACAAATAAGAAATGAAATAATAACTACTGAGGCAAAAGTAATAGTAAGAGAATATAAAAATAACCTAGATAAACTTACTAGAAATTATAACATCGGTAAGGAACTAACCCTAGCTGGTAAGCATTATGGAGAAGGTATAGTTAAGAAATATGCAAACATTTTGACTAAGGAATTTGGAACAACATATGGAATTACAAACTTAAAATATATGAGACTGTTTTACCACTTTATTGAAAAAAGTCACCCACTGGATGACCAATTGACTTGGTCTCATTACAAATTACTTTTACCATTAAAAAATATTAGTGAAATCAAGTATTATATTTATGTAACAAAGAGAGAAAATCTTAGTAAAAGAGAATTGTCACTTAGAATAAAAAGCAATGAATATCATAGATTACCACTTGAAACAAAAGATAAATTAGAAACAAATAAAAAGGTAAAATCAGGAGAAGAAGTACTAAATCCAATAATAGTTAGAACAAATAACTTAAAAGAAAAATTTACAGAAAAAGTATTACAAGAAATGATAATAAGTGATTTAGATTATTTTTTAGAACAACTAGGAGGTGGATTTACATATGTAGGTAGAGAATATAAAGTGCAAATAGGAAATAGCTTCAATTACATAGATATCTTATTGTTTAACATAAAAGATAATAGATATTGTGTAGTAGAACTAAAAG
The DNA here is from genome assembly GCA_934096075.1 of uncultured Bacilli bacterium. Classification (GTDB taxonomy): domain Bacteria; phylum Bacillota_I; class Bacilli_A; order RF39; family UBA660; genus CAKOLN01. The sequence goes on along the minus strand of CAKOLN010000009.1, from coordinate 40,429 downwards.
TAACGGAACTTAGAAAGGAATACTTAGGACAAATAAAAACATATATGAATATAGTAGATAAAGAAATAAAGAAACCAACCCATAATAAAACAATAGGAATACTAATAACAAAAGAAATGAATAATTTTGAAGTATCATTAATAGATGCTGATAATGTATATAAAACAACATTTAAAATAGAGTTAAACAAATCTGTGAATATTTAGAAGGAAAAAAATACAATGAAAGATAATTATTTAGAATACATAAGAAATGAAATAATAACAACTAAAGCAAAAGTAATGGTAAGAGAATATAGGAATAACTTAGATAAACTTACTAGAAATTATAACATCGTTAAGGAACTAACCCTAGCTGGTAAACATTACGGAGAAGGTATAGTTAAGAAATATGCAAGTATTTTGACTAAGAAATTTGGCAAAGGATATACATTTACAGAATTAACTAGAATGAAAAAGTTTTATGAATTGTGTCAAAAAGTTGGGGCATTGCCCCAACTTTTGACCTGGAGTCACATTGTAAAATTAATACCATTAAAAGACATTAATGAAATAAACTATTACATACATATAACAATAAGAGATAATTTAAGTTATAGAAAACTATCCGAAAGAATAAAAAGCGATGAATATAATAGATTACCACTTGAAACAAGAGATGAAGTAGAAACAAATAAATTATAAATAAAATTCATTGTTAAATCATTAATTATAAAGAAATTTCATCAAATAGTAAATTTTTTAACTCTTTTTAATATTTTTGTAGTACAATATTTACATGACGCATCCTTATGTTATTTTTTTAACAATTTTATTATAACACGGGTATGTGTCTTTTTATGTTTCCCGACAAAAAATTACGATATCCATTATTCTTTTTCTTTGACTACAACGATAAAATAAACTATAATGAAGAAGGTGCGATTATGAAATTAGAAGAAATAGAAAATCCTAAATTTTTAAAAAAATTAAATAATAATGAATTAAAAAAATTAAGTAGTGATATTAGAAATTATTTGATTGAAAAGGTTTCAAAAACTGGTGGTCATCTTTCAAGTAATTTGGGAATAGTTGAGTTAACTATTATGTTACATAAAGTTTTTAATTCTCCTAAGGATAAAATTGTATTTGATGTATCACATCAAAGTTATGTTCATAAAATTCTTACTGGTCGTGCTAAAGAATTTGATAATTTAAGGAAAATAAATGGCATATCTGGATTTACTAAAATGAATGAAAGTATTTATGATGCATATGAAGCAGGTCATTCGAGTACTAGTTTAAGTGCTGCGTTAGGCCTAGCATTGGGTAGGGATTTGAATGATAAGAAAAATAATGTAATCGCAGTAATTGGAGATGCTTCTATAGGAAATGGTTTGGCTTATGAAGCACTTAATCAAATTGGAACAAGTAAAACCAAGTTAATAATAATACTTAATGATAATAATATGAGTATTTCTAAAAATGTAGGTGCATTGCATAATCATTTGGATAAATTAAGAAGTAAAAAAGGTTATTTGAATGTTAAAGATAAAACTAAAAAAATATTAAATAAAACTAAAATAGGTATGAATATATCTTTTAAACTTAAAAATATTAAAGAAAGTATTAAAAAGATGTATATGAAAGATGGTTTTGTTTTTGAAGAGTTTGGAATAGATTATTATGGACCTATAAATGGACATGATTTTGAAGAGTTAGAACTTTATTTGAATATTGCGAAAAGAAGTAGGAGACCAGTTTTAATTCATGTAATAACAGAAAAGGGAAAAGGGTATAAGTTTGCTGAAGAGGATACTAGTGGAATATATCATGGAGTAAGTCCTTTTGATCCAAGTGTTGGTATACTTACTACTTCAAATGATGAATTAATGAGTTGGAGTGAAGTAGTTACTAATTCGTTAATAAAGCAAATGGAAAAAGATATAATAGCTATAACTCCTGCGATGGCAAACGGTAGTAAATTAACTAAATTTAGTAAACTCTATCCTAAGAATTTTATTGATGTAGGAATTGCTGAAGAACATGCTGTTGTACTTGCTAATGGTTTATCTTTAGAAAAGAAAATTCCGATTGTTTTTATCTATTCATCTTTTTTACAAAGAGCTTATGATGAAGTTTTGCATGATGTAGCAAGAATGAATTCTCATGTAATACTATGTATAGATAGATGTGGTATTGTCGGAGAAGATGGTGAAACGCATCAAGGATTATTTGATTTAACATTTTTATTACCGATACCTAATTTGATTATTTCTACGCCAAGTAATTCAATTGAAGCTGAATGCTTGTTAAAAACATCTATTGTAAATAAAGTTCCTTTTTGTATAAGATATTCTAAGGCAAAAGTAAAGAATTTAAAATGTAAAAAAATTGATAAAATAGAAATAGGAAAGTGGATTAAAATAAGTGAAGGAAATGACGCAACATTAATTACTTATGGAGATTTTTTAAATGAAATAAAGCCTTTTATTGATAAATTAAATGAAGAAGGAATACATATTGAATTGGTAAATGCTTTGTTTCAAAAACCAATAGATAGAGAGTATTTTAGTAAAATTATAAGTAAAAATAAAAAAATATTTGTGTATGAAGAAAGTATGATTGTGGGATCTCTTGGAAGTTATTTGAAAACTTTAACTAATCAAAATATTATTATTTATGGAGTTAAAGATAGTTTTGTATTACAAGGAGCTAGAAATGAAGTGTTAAAGGTGTTAGAATTAGATGGTGAAAGTATTTATAATAAAATAAAAAAAGAGATGAGTGAGTGAAATGTTAGAATATGAAAATGAGCTATATGATAAAGGATATAAACTTATTTGTGGTATAGATGAAGTTGGAAGGGGACCATTACTTGGACCAGTTGTAACAGCAGCGGTTATATTACCGATTGGCTATTTTAATCCTGAAATTAAAGATTCTAAGAAATTAAGTGAAAAAAAGAGAGAAAAATTATATGATATTATAATGAAAGATGCAATAAGTATAGGAATAGGTATTGTAGATGAAAAGAAAATAGATGAGATAAATATATATGAAGCAACTAAAGTAGCTATGAAAATGGCTATAGATAATCTTGATGTTAAACCTGATTATATTTTGATAGACGCTATGAAATTGGATATAGATATACCAAGTAATTCTATTATTAAAGGAGATGCTAAAAGTGAGTCTATTGCCTCTGCAAGTATAATTGCTAAAGTGACTAGGGATAGAATGTTAGATGAAATAGATTTAGAATATCCAATGTATGATTTAAAAAATAATAAAGGATATGGTACTAAAAAGCATTTGGAGGCATTAAAACAATATGGACCATGTAAATACCATAGATATAGTTATAGTCCAGTAATCGATAGTTTAAAAATGAAAAATTAGTGAAAATAAGTTGATTATTGTTGAAGTTGATGTAAATAAATAGTAAAATGAACTTAGAAAGATGAGGAGATTATGAAAAATTTAACAAAAAAAATAAAAATGATAAAAAAGAATGAATGGTTGAGAATGGGCGGCTGCTTATTAATTGGAATACTTGTTATGCTACTATTTTACCCTGATAGAATAGCTGAATTAAAAAATGGAGAACAAGTGGCAATTAAACTTGATAAAACTAATATAACTGCTGATAAATTATATACTGATCTTAAAAGTAAATATGCTAAATATGAGTTACTAGATATAATTGATTCTACTATTCTTTATAATAAATATGAAATGACTGATGAAGATCAAGAAACTATAAAAAGTAAAGCTGATGAATATATTAAATATTATGAAGAAAATTACCAAATGACAAAAGAAGACTTTTTATCTAAAAATAATTTTGAGAGTTATGAAGAATTTGTAGAATATTTAAAATTAGATTATTTAAGACAAAAGTATTATGATGAATATTTGACTGGTTTAATAAGTGAAGATGATATAAAAAAATATTATGATGAAGAGGTAATTGCTCCTTTTACAGTAGAGCATATTTTAGTTAAAACAGGTAGTGATAATAAAGAAGAAAAAGAAGAATTAGCAACAGAAATATTAGATAAATTAAAAGATGGAGAAGAGTGGGATGATTTAAAAAAAGAATATGAAGATGATATTGTAACTGAAGAATTTGACATAGAATTTGATTCTAGTTTGGAAGATGCATTTATTACTGCTGCTAAAAAATTATCAGATGGGGAATATACTGGTTCTTTAGTTACAACTAATTATGGTTATCATATTATATTAAGAAAAGAAACTAAAGAAATACCAGAACTTGATGAAATTAAGGCTAGAATTTTAACTGTATTAAAAACAAATTATGTAAATGAAAATAAAAATGTTTATGAAAAATCTTTAATAAAATTAAGAGAAGATTCAGGATTAAATATTAAAGATACTGAATTAGCTAAAGTCTATGATAAGTATAAAAAAGATTATGAATAATATAATCTTTTTCTTTTTTCTTTACTAATAATGTGGTATACTTAATAATAGAAGAGAATAAAGGAGGTACTATTAATAATGACAAATAAAAGAAAAATAAAGTCGTCTAATAAAATAGGTAATAGTAAGTCTTCTTTATTAACAAAAATATTTACAGGTTTTGTTACTGAAATATATAAAACATTTAAATTTTTTGGATTGGGTTTAATTAAAGTTTTAGACTTTATATTTACAAAATTAATAACATTATTCAGTTATATAATATATGCTTTTGTTTATGCGTTTGAATATATTGGAAAATTTACCTATAAACTTGGATACGTAGTATATTATTATTTTTTGAAAATAATTTTTGTTGAAACATATGAATTAATAAAAGCAGTGTTTTTAGGCTTTTATAAATTTGTAAAACTTATATTTTATGAAATACCTAGTTTTATCGTTAAGGCATTCAGTGATTTATTAACTAGTATTTCTAAGAAAACAAAGACAACTAATGAAAGATTGACTTATTTCTTTAAACATACTCCTAATAAAATTAAAGATTATTTTATTGATAAATGGAATAATATTTCAATTGTTAAACATTATAGAAATAAAAAGGAAAGAGAATTAGAAGTATTATTAATAGATAAAAATGGTGTTGATGCTGAAAGAACTGATAAAAAACAAACTTATGAATATTTGGCTAGAAATAGTGATGGTAAATTGGTAAAAGGATATTTTGCTGCGTTATCTAAATTAGATGTTCATTCATATTTGTTGGATGCAGGTTTTGAAGTATATGAGATAAGGACTAATAAGTGGATAAATTTAGTACATAATGAAAATAGGTATTTGGAAAAACCAATGAGAAATAAAGATTTAATATTTTGGTTGGCACAATTATCTACTTATATTAAGAGCGGTATACCTCTTACTGATGCCGTTAAAATATTGTCAGAACAAGATAAAAGAAAAAAATATAGAAAAGTATATGACTCAGTTATTTACGAATTATCTATGGGTGAGTCATTTAGTGAAGCTTTAAGAAAACAAGGAAATGTTTTTCCTCCCTTATTAATTAATATGGTTAAGGCTGCAGAATTAATTGGTGATTTGGAAAGTACTTTAGATGAAATGAGTGAGTATTATGAAGAAAAAGATGTTACTAGAAAACAATTAATAGGTGCGGTTACTTATCCAACCATAATCTTAATATTTGCAATAGGTGTTATTACTTTTATGATGATTTATGTAATACCACAATTTGAAGAAGTATATAATGGATTAGGTGCAAATATAACTGGTATAACATTAGTATTATTAAATGTTTCAAGATTTTTAAAGTCTAATATAGGTATTATGCTATCTAGTATAGTTATATTGGTATTTGTTATAAGATTGTTGTATAAAAGAGTTAAAGCTTTTAGAACAATTTTACAATATTTTGCAATGCATATTCCTGTAATAGGTAAATTGATTATATATAATGAGATGAATTTATTTGCAAAAACATTTGCAGTATTAAATAAAAATAATATTTTACTTACTGATAGTATAGATATTTTAAGTAAAATAACTAATAATGAATTTTATAAGATGTTAATGTATGATACTATTTCTAATTTGTTAAGAGGAGATAAAATTAGTTTATCCTTTAAAGATAATTGGTGTGTTCCACCTCTTGCATACTATATGATTACTACAGGAGAAAGTACTGGAGAATTAAGTTCAATGCTAGAGAGAGTTAGTGAGTATTATCAGAGAGAACAAAGAACTTTGGCTAATACTTTAAAGACTTTAATTGAACCAATTCTAATGATTTTCTTGGCTGTTATTGTTGGAACAATTATGGTATCAATATTAATGCCAATGTACGATATAAGCCATACAATTTTACAATAAGGGGGAAATTATGAAAATTTTAATTAATATAACAATATTTCTATTTGGTATATGTTTGGGAAGTTTTTATGCATGTATGGGATATAGAATTCCTAATAAAATAAAGCTTACTAAGCCAAATAGTTTTTGTAATCATTGTAAGAAACCACTTAAGTGGTATATGAATATACCACTTTTTTCTTATATATTTCTTAAAGGAAAGTGTTATTATTGTAAAAAGAAAATTGGTATAAGTAATTTTTTATTAGAATTATTTACTGGGTTAACATTTTTATTATTTTATAATATGTGTGGATTTACAATGAATTTTTTTGTACTCGTAGTATTAGTTAGTGTATTAGCAGTAACTTTAATAAGTGATATTTGTTATTATTATATTTCAGATAGAGTAATTGCATTAGGAATATTAAGTATTTATATAATACACTTTATATTTGAAAAAAGTAATTTTAAAATATTAGAGTTTACCATTGCTGGAATAGTAATGTTTGTATCAATGTTATGCATTAAACTATTAGGAGATAAAATCTTTAAAAAGGAATCATTGGGTGGTGGAGATATTAAGCTTATGGGATTGATGGGATTAACTTTAGGTGGTGTAATTACATCATTTATAAGTTTGTTTATATCAAGTTTGTTGGCTTTGGTATATAGTTTATTTAATAGAAAAAATAATATTATACCATTTGGACCATTTTTAATTATAGGTACAATAATAACATATATAGTTTATGTAGTTTATGGTTTTGATTTTATGTTAATTTGAATTTTCTATTGAATAACAACAAATGATTTGATAAAATTAAAATGTAAAAAATAAAGGAGTAAACGAAAACTATGAAAGAATTAATTCTCTTTGAATTAAGTACCAAACTTGGTACGAATTTCGGGGGGGGTTATTACTAACTAACTCTCATAGTTTTTGTTTTACATTAAATTCATAGGCACAAGTCTATGGATTTTTTCGTGCTCGAAGAAAGGAAGAAAAGAGATGAAAGAAAAGAAATATGCATTGTATGGAATAGGAGTAGTATTAATTTCATTAATAGGAATATCATTCGCATACTTTGCAACACAAATAGTAGGAAAAGAAAAAGATATATCAGTAAATACAAAAGATTTAAGGATAATATTTAATAATGGAGATGCTATAACAGGAGAAAATGTAGTAGCGGAAGATAACTGGAGTATGACAAAAACATTTAGTGTAGAAAATAAATCTAATAGTACATATAAATATAACATAGTAATAAAAGATTTAATAAATACATTCAAAACAACAGGATACCTACAATACAAAATAACAAGTACAGATGGTGGATACAACATGACAAGCTTTGAAGATGTACCAAAGTCGCCAAAAGTTCAAGATATAGTACTAGCATATAATATATCAATAGACGAAGGAATTACTCAAAACTACACAATAACAATACAATATCCAAATGATGCGAATATAGATCAATCAGATGATATGGGAGCCACATTAAGTGGTAAATTATATATATCTGAAGGAAGTAACCCAACACTTACATATGCCATACTAAGAGATAATCCAACAAGAAGTACAAGAAGTAATAACAATAACGGAACAAATGATTTTTCAGCACCATTTACAGAAACAACAACAGGAACATTATTTACTTCAACAGAAAGTATAACAGGAATAACTAGTGCTCCAGTTAATGTATACTACTATGCTGGAAATACAACAAATAACTGGGTTAAATTTGGAGGATTTTACTGGAGAATAATAAGAACAAATCATGATGGAAGTATAAGATTACTTTATGTAGGAACAAGTCACGATACAACTACTGGAAATATAGGAGAAAATTCATTTAATACAAATATTAAGAGTCCAAAATATGTAGGCTATAAATATGGAGAAGATACTTCACTAAATACAATAAGAAATAATACAACAGATAGTACAATAAAAACATATATAGACACATGGTATCAAAATAACTTAACAAATTATAAAAAATACCTAAGTACAAGTGCAGTATATTGTAATGACAGAAGTGAAGAAACAGAAGGTTCATATACAACATCGAATACACGATTTAATTTTGCATCATATAAAAGATTACATACAGATAAAACACCAACATATAATTGTAGTGATATAAGAGATGCATTCAGTGTAGAAAATACAAGTGCGAAACTAGATTACCCAATAGCATTAATGACAGCAGATGAAATAGTTTTTGCTGGGGGAACAGCATGGTATGCAGATATGAGTACACCATATGCTTGGTTTATAAGCAATAGTTCTGGAACACAAGTATCAAGTTCTTGGTGGTCATTGTCGCCTATCTACTGGAATGATAGCCATGCGCGCGAGTGGAATTGGGATTCCGACTATGCGAGCTTGAGCGACGTCTACGTGCGCGTCGCGGATGCTGTTCGCCCTTCCATTTCTCTAAAATCATGTGTTAAGGTGACTGGTCGTGGTACTGCTGATGATCCGTATGTAGTTGATTATGAGGGTAGTTGCAAATAAAAATGATACAGTTAATTTTTAACTGTATCTTCTTTATTTATAAAATTATCTATATATGTATTGTATGCTTTTATTTCTGTAGTTCTATTATAAATTTTAAACTTATATTTTTTATTTTTTGAATGAATTAGTGACTTAACTATGTAGTTTGTTAGATGTGGATTCCTTATCAATAGAGGTCCTAATAAATACGTTCCATAAAAATTTTTGTAGTGATAACCTTCAAGTTTTGATCCCAGGTTCATACCAGTGCCTTCTTTATACTTAAATAAAGATTTTTGTACATCATACATATGTCCATTTCTATTTTGAAATCCTATTATTGGTTCTTTAATAAGTTTTGTACTTGCATATACGCTTTCTACTATTCGGAATCCTTTCCACATAGTATGATACTCAAATATATTTAAAGCTTCCATAGGCTTAAATCTAAAGTTATATATTTCTTCACCAAATAATTCAAATGAATTGCCTGTAGCAATAAAGAATTTACCTTTTTCAATAGCTTCTTTAATTTCTTTTTTATATTTTATTATATCTTTTAATACTAGTAATAAACCTTCTTCAGTTCCCATTCCCATATAAAATAAATCATATTCATTAAAATCTATTTTATCATTTATTGTTAAAAAGTGTATTTCACATTTTACATCCTGTCTTTCTATATATTTTTTTAATGCTCTGACATTACCATTTTCACCATATAAATTAAGTATGTCATAATATAAATGTGCTATTTTAATTTTTAACATTAGATATACCTTCTTTCTTTAGTAAAGCTTTTAATTCTATTTCTTTGTCAAAACATACACAGCTGTAGATATTTCCTTTAGTTTTGGTTCTTAGAATATTAAACAAATCTTTTTCTAAATCGTTTATTAATATTATTTTATTTTTTGGTATACCAGTATATTCCATTCTTACTAGCATATCATATTTGAATCTTCCTATTAGTAATATTTTATCTATTGATTCATCATTTAACTCTTCAAAATCTATATCCCATATCCAACTTACATCATTTTCAGTATATCTTCTAGATGAGTTATCAAATCCTAATATTACAGTTTTTTTACCTTTTTCGTGTATTATAAAATCTAAGGATTGTTTGTAGCTTAAATTATTTTCATTTTTACTTGCTAACATTTGCCATTTTCTATTATCGAAGTCAAATACATTTAATCTTTTGGGTTTAAATGCTTCATCATTTATTACTTTTAATATATCTTCAGTTTTAATGCCTAATTCACTTGCTAGAGCATATGTAGCTGTTGTGAAGTAAACTGAATATAAGAAATTAGATGGTAAATGTACTTTGTTTTTGTTAATATAAATAAAGTATTTATCTACATTAATATTATGTGCTAAATAGTCTGGCTCTGGTCTTTTAAAGTCACCTGTAGGGCATTCGTATTTGCCTAGGTGTCCATAATGATAAAAACTATATTTTAATTTAGTACCACAAATCGGACAATATGCAGCATCTATATTATTTAATAAAGTCTTTTTACTATAATTATTTTTATCCATTCCATAAGTTGTTACTTTACCTTTGTGATTTAAACTTAAACTATATACAATAGGATCATCAGCATTAAGTATTAAATGTGTATTTTGACTTATTGATTCTGATAAGACTTTTTTTATAAAATCTGGATGTGCATTTCTAGGAGGTTGATCTCTTGTAATATTTGTAATTATTAAATGTGTTAAATTAAAATATTCTAAGGAATCTTTCATGTATCTTTCATCTAATTCCATTAATAATATGTCTCCATTAAAACTACCATTTAATTTAGTATTACTCAATACTAAACTTACAACTGCATTTAGAACATTACTTCCGTTCTTATTATATACTACTTTTTTTCCATTTGAAGATAAAACCTTAGCTGTTAATTCTGTTGTACTACCTTTACCGCTAGAACCAGTTATTCCAATTATTGTTTTAGGATATTTAACATCTTTTAAACAATTTTTGTAGATTTTTAATGCTACAGCTCCTCCAATTACTGATCCTTCATACTTAAATAATCTACTTAACTTATTAACTATTTTACAAGCTATAATAGCAAATGCTAATTTCATTTTAATCACCTAGGTATATTATACAGTATTAAATAAATAATTAAAATATAAAATGTAAAAGTCTGTAAAGAAAGTTTTATCTAGTTTTGTCGAATTGAATGAAATTATTTTATAAATGCTTATAATTATAGACAGGTGATATTAATGAATATAATTTATAGTGAAGAAACATTATTTGTGGATTTATATGGAAGTGTTGAAATGAATAAAGTGAAAAACAAAGTATTTAATATACTAAATGAATTTAATATTTCTAATATAGAAATAAATATAGGAGAAGTGTATGAATATAAAAGTGGAACGATTAGAGAACTTAAGAGTGATTATAATAGAATGTATAAAGGAAATATTAAGATTACGAAATAGATATAAAAGTATATCTATTTTCTTTTTTGTGTGATAAAATATTTAGTAGTATAGGAGGTAAAGAAATGGTTAAGAAGGTAAGAGTTAGAAGATTTAACTTTAATAAATTTTTAAAGTTTATCCTTTATATTACAATTATTAGTGTTTCTTTATACTTTTTATCTAAAATTCGAATTAAAAATATAGTTATTAAAGGAAATAGGTACGTAAGTGATTTAGAAATAATGGAAACTACTCATTTAGATAAATATCCTTCTTATTTTAAAACACTGGGTTTTAGTGTAGAAAATACGATTAAGAAGAATTATCCTTTAGTTAAAAGTGTTAAAGTAAGAAAAGGTGTAGGATTTAAAATAACTATAACTATAGAAGAGTATAAGATATTATATTTAGTAAGAAGTAATAATGAATATGTTTTAGAAGATGGTACTAGGTTAAGTGATATAAATGTTGAAAGTAATGTACCCATATTAATTAATTATGTTCCAGATGATGTAGAAAATAAATTGATTAGTAAACTTAGTTCAGTTGATAAAGAAGTATTGGATAAGATAAGTGAAATAGAGTATTATAATACGAGTTATGATAGTGAAAGATTTCTTTTATATATGAATGATGGTAATCAAGTTTATATTACTTTAAATAAAATAAAAGAATTTAATAATTATTTTAAAATAAAGAAAGAGCTTGGAAAACATAAAGGAATTTTATATTTAGATAGTGGAAATTATTTTGAAATTAAAGAATAATATTTGAAAATTATAAATAATTTGGTATAATTGATTTAGAAAATAAGTGAGGGATTATGAAACAAATAATAACAAGTTTAGATTTAGGTTCAAATAGTGTTAAAGTAATTGTTGGTGAAATATATAATGATGAATTATTTGTTTTAGCATGTACTGAAGTTAAAAGTAATGGTATTAAAAAAGGTCTTATTGTTGATAGTGAGAAGGCTATACCTTGTATTAAAACCGCAATAAATAGAACTGAAGAAATTCTTGGTATTAAAATTAATAAATTAATAGTAATTAGTCCATCATATTATGCTAATTTTATTAAAGGAGAAGGTTATATTACAATAACTAGAGAAGATAAAAAGATTACTGGTGAAGATATAACTCATGTAATGCAGGCTAGTGTTTATAATAGAGTTAGTCCTAATTTAGAGTTAGTAAGTGTGAGTAGTAAAGATTTTATTATAAATGAAAAAGATATGATAAAAAATCCTAAAGGAATAGAAGCTACTAGGTTATCAGTTAATTCTATATTAGGTATGGTTCCTAAAAAGAATATATATCCTTTGATAGAAATATTAGACAGTTTAGGTATAAAGGTTGTTGATTTGGCTTTTGGTGGACAAGCCGATTATTATGCATTTAAAAAAGACGAATATAAAGATAAAATAGGGGCAGTTATTAATATTGGATGTAATAAAACTGAAGTGAGTATTATAGATAATGAAATACTTGTTAGTACTGAAGTATTAGACATAGGAAGTAAGAATATAGATAGAGATATTAGTTATATTTATGATTTAAGTTTAGATGATAGTAGAAAACTTAAAGAGTCATTTGCTTTAGCTCATAAAAGTAATGCTAGTACAAATGAAATAGTAGAGTGCTTGACAAAATCTGGGGAACATATTAAAATAAATCAGTATGAAGTAAGTGAAATAGTGTATTCTAGAGTTAGAGAAATATTAGAACTTGCAAAAAAACAAATAAATCTCTTAACAAAGAGGGAAATTAGTTATATAATCATTACAGGAGGGTGTACTGAATTAGAAGGATTTTCTAAAGTTTATAAAGAAATATTTGGTAAAAGTCAAGAGGTTAATACTTTAAATAAACTTGGAGTTAGAAATAATAAATTTAGTACTGCTTTAGGTGTTATAAGTTTTTATTATAATAAGCTTAAATTTAGAGATAAAAAGGCTACTACTGTAGATGAAGATGGTCAAGAAGAAATATTTAAAGAAAAGAAAAAAATAGATGAAAGTAGTTTACTTGGAAAAGTATATAGTTACTTTTTTGATAATTAAGGAGAGTGTAAGATGCAAGGAAACTCATTAGAAATGTTACAAATAGCAAAAATTAAAGTTATAGGAGTAGGTGGAGGCGGATGTAATGCTGTAAACCGAATGATTGAATCTGGATTAAGAGGAGTAGAATTTATTGTTGCTAATACAGATTTGCAGGTTTTAAATACTAGTAAAGCTGAAACAAAGTTACAAATAGGTGCTTCAATTACTGATGGACTTGGTGCTGGTGCCGATCCTGAGGTTGGAAGAGAAGCTGCATTAGAAAGCAGAAATGAAATTGAAGATGCTTTAAGAGGTGCAGATATGGTGTTTGTTACTTGTGGACTTGGTGGAGGAACTGGTACTGGGGCTGCTCCTGTTATTGCTGAGATAGCTCAAGGATTAGGATGTCTTACAGTAGCAATAGTAACTAAGCCATTTAAGTTTGAAGGTAAAAAGAGAATGGATCATGCTTTACTTGGTTTAGATGAATTAAAGAAACATGTAGATACTTATGTAGTAATTCCAAATGATAGATTAAGAGATTTAATTGATAAATCAACTCCAATGACTGATGCATTTAAGGAAGTAGATAATGTATTAAGATTAGGTGTACAATCTATATCTGATTTGATTAGTGTTCCTGGTTTAGTAAATCTAGACTTTGCAGATGTTAAAGCTATTATGGAAAGCAGAGGACAAGCTTTGATAGGTATTGGTGTAGGATTTGGTGATAATAGAGCTATTGATGCGGCTAAAGAAGCTGTTTCTAGTCCATTATTAGAAACAACTATTAATGGTGCAACTGATTGTATTATTAATATTACTGGTGGAAATTCTTTAACATTATTTGAAGCAGAGGATGCTGCTGAAGTAATAAGAGGTGCTGCTAACACTGATATCAATATTATATTTGGTGCTGTTATAAATGAATCTTTAACTGATGAAGCTATAGTAACTGTAATAGCAACAGGTTTTGAAGATGAAACTGAACCTTTGTATCAAACATATACAACACCATCAACTACAGCTAAGCCAATAGATGATGAGGATGATGATTTACCACCATTTTTAAGAAATAGAGATATTTAAGATCGATAATAAGAGATGTGAGTATTACATCTTTTTTATTGTTTAATAATTAATAATTTGTTAGAATAATAAATTAAAGAAAGGATTTATTATGTGTGAGTTGAAAATACTAGACATTGAATGTTTAGATTGTGAATATTTAATTGAAAATAAAATAACCTCACTAAAAGAATGTGAAGTTAAATATAATAATGATAGTAGTTTTAATAGATTACAAATAACTAATGAAAGCTTTGATAACATTGACTTTAAATCTATTAATAAAGAAACTATAAAAAATATCAAAAATCAAAAAGGAATATCCTATAAGATAACAGAAACTAATAATAATGTATTTATTGATAAAAAGACTGCATATGAATTTGTATACTCAAAAAACTCTGTCTTGAATAATAAACAACAAAAACTAATCAAAAGTAAACTAAGCAAATATTTTAAAGAAATTATTAATAATTCTACTGATAAAATATACACTACTAATAAAAAAGAAAAACATTCAAAAGATGCTAAATATGGATTTTACAGATATAAAATAACATTTAGTATCCTAAATAAAGGTGTTGAAGATCTTTATGAAGCAATTGTTTTAATTAGAAATGATGCAAATACAAAAAAATATTTATATGATATTTTAAACATAAAAAAAATTAATTAACCCCACATGTGTCCTAGATATCAAATATCGAGACATGCTTGTGTCCGTTAATTAATTTATGTACTAATGATACCATAACTTAATTAGTTTGTAAATGATTTTAAATATAAAAAAATTAATTAACCCCGCGTCTGAACCCTGGATAATAAATATCGGGGCAAGTTGTGCGTGCGTTAATTAATTTATGTATCAATAATACTATAACCTAATTAATTTGTAAATAATTTTATAGAATTCTATCAGTATTTTTAAAACTTATTTTAGAAATATCATTTAAAATATTATTGCCAAACTTTTTAACAATTTCTTTACCAACTTCATCAACCTTAACACCAGCACCTAATGGAATAGACATTCCTAATTTTTCCTCAAGTTTTTTCTTTTCACTTAAGAAAACATATCTACTGATAATTGAAGCACAAGCAACACTTAAATTTTTATCTTCAGCCTTTGTAGTAAATGTAATACCAGTTACTTTATTAGTTGTTTCTCTTAAATAATTATAATAAACACCAGGTAAAGCAAATTGATCAACTATTATCTTTTCATAATTAAAACATTTATTTTTCATTTTAAATAAAACTTTATTATGCATAATAGCTTTAATCTTATTCATATTGTATCCCTTTTCATGATATTCATTATATTCTTTGTTACTTAAAACTAATGATTCATAAGGAATTTTTTTAATAATTAGTGGAGCACACCTTTTAATCTTTTCATCAGTTAATTTCTTAGAATCATGTACTCCTAAACTTTCTAAAAACTTAATATTTTCTTTATCCATATAACAAGCAGTAACTACTATTGGAAAAAAATAATCTCCAGTACCAACTTCATCACTTCCAATAGCGCTATAATAATAAATTGATTTATCAATACTATCTTTCTTTTTTTCTTCAGTACTTCTTGTATCAACATCAACATTATTTAAATGTTTTTCTAAATCTCTCCACATATTAGCATCAATATCAGCACTTATTCCTTGAAACATTACTTTACCACTTTCATATAAAGTAATAACTGTATCTGCTTCAACTGCTTGAAATATTGCATAAGGTGGAGTCTTTTCTTTTCTTTTATCTTGATAATACTCAATCATCTTTTCTTTAATATTATCACTTACTTTAAAAACTATAGTCATTTTCGTCACCTAAAAAGATTTTATCATAAAAGTATATATTTTTCTATTCATTTGTTATAAAACCTAATGATTTACAAATATAAATATGCTACAATTAACATAAGGAAGTGGTTTGATTGGCAAAGAAGGTGTTTAAAACTATTGGTGTTATACTAATAATTATTTTAATTTTTCTCGTTTTCTCATTCATATATCATAAAATTTGTAATAAAATAGAAAGTAAAAAAATAGAGTGTCCAACTGACAAAATAGAAGTCTATAATAATGAATACATAAGCGCTATTAAAATGGGAGAAGGAAAGTACACAGTTGTATTTTTACCAGGAATGGGTACATCTTCGCCATATTATGACTATTATAATTTAGCAAGCCTTGTTAAAAAGTACGCAAGTGTATTAATAGTTGAGCCTTTAGGCTACGGTTTCAGTGATGACACAGATAAAGAAAGAAATTTAAATAACTATGAGTATGAGTTAAATAAAGTGTTAGACTATTATAACATAAAAGAAAACATAATTCTTCTAGGACACTCATATTCTGGAATACAAAACTTAAACTATGCAAATAAACATAGCGAAGTAAAAGCTCTTATTTGTTTAGACTGCACAACTGCATATCAAATTGAAAGTCATGTAAAAAATAACGAGTTTACAAGTACACCTCCTGTGTATTCAAAATCTTTAACTTTGTTTTCAAAACTAGGAATAACAAGATTATTTTATAGTACAGTTATGAAAAGTAGTGTACAAAAAGACTTACTTAAAGATGTTAAAGAAGAATATTGGGACTCATACAAACACCTTTTATATAACAAAACTATGAATAAAACTATAGTCAATGAATTAAATAGTATACCTTATAATCAGTTGGAATTACTTTATCAAAAATATAATGAAAACTTATATACTTTAACATTTTTATCTGATGAAAGTACAAAAGAAATGAAAGAATATAAAGAAGAAGGAGACTTTTTAAAAGACTGGGAAGAAATGCATAATGCTTTAATTAGTAATTCTAATATACAACACATTTATACACTAAAGGGAAGTCATTACATACACCATAATAATACAGAAGAAATTAGTAATAAAATATATCAAATGATAAATGAACTTAACTAAATACAATTTCTAAAACCAAGCAAAAAGAGATACTTTTGGAAAAATATTTCCAAAACTTGACTTTGCGTTAATTTTGATTTATAATGTAATTGAGGTGAAACTTATGCTAGAAAGAACGGAATATCTAGAATTATTAAAAAGGTTCAAAGATAAAGATTTAATAAAAGTTGTAACAGGAATAAGAAGATGTGGTAAATCTACATTATTTGATTTATACATAAATTATTTAAAAGAAATAGGAATAAAAGAAGACCAAATAATAAAAATAAATTTAGAAGATGTAGAATATAGTTTTGAAACTTATAAAGAACTATATGACTATGTTAACAAAAAGTTAGATACTAAAAAACAATATTATGTATTTTTAGATGAAGTACAAAATGTTCCAATGTTTCAAAAAGCAGTAGATAGCTTGTATATAAAGAAGAATGT
This sequence comes from uncultured Bacilli bacterium, assembly GCA_934096075.1. Classification (GTDB taxonomy): domain Bacteria; phylum Bacillota_I; class Bacilli_A; order RF39; family UBA660; genus CAKOLN01. The sequence goes on along the minus strand of CAKOLN010000009.1, from coordinate 22,685 downwards.
GGACGTATATATAACCGGTTCAAATGCATACTTACTATCAGGAGAATTAGCTACATTACTTTCAGGAAGATATATTGAAATAAAAATGTTACCATTATCATTTAAAGAATACTTAAGTGCATTTAATGATTCTAATAAAAGTCGTTATGACTACTTCTTAGATTATATGAAAAATGGTGGAATGCCTGGAAATATATCAATTTTAAATGATAATCCAAATGATCTAGACAAATATTTAGATGGCATATTTAGTACAATAGTATATAAAGATATAATAACTAGAAATAATATATCTGATAAAATGCTTTTAGAAAATATATTAAAATTCATATTTGATAGTATAGGTAGTCCAATATCTACTAAAAAAATAAGTGATACATTAACTAGTAAGGGAATGTCTACAAGTAATCATACAGTAGAAAAGTATATATCTGCATTTATAGAAAGCTTTTTAATATATAAAGCAGAAAGATTTGATGTAAAAGGTAAAAACTTATTATCAAGAGATTATAAATATTATGTTGTTGATCAAGGATTAAGAAGTTATTTGTTAGGTAAAAAAGCAGATAGTGATATGGGACATATATTAGAAAATATAGTTTATCTTGAATTACTAAGAAGAGGGTATAAGGTTTATGTTGGAAAAGTAGATGATTTAGAAATAGATTTTGTAGCGGAAAATAGAGATGGATTAAAATATTATCAGGTTGCATTATCAGTTAGAGAACCTAAAGTTTTAGAAAGAGAATTAAGATCTTTGGAAAAAACAAAAGATCATTATCCAAAATATTTAATTACCTTTGATATGGATTTAGAAACTGATTACAATGGTATAAGAAAAATAAATGTAGTTGATTGGTTATTAAATCCAGATAAATATTAATATTGAAGAAAATAATCACTTGTGGTAAACTATAAATGAAAGTAATAAATAAAAATATTTTATTTAAAGCATATTATTAAAAGGAGGAGATTTTATGGGATTAGTAGATGCAATTATAATTGTAATACTCATTATAGGAATATTAGATGGAGTAAGAAAGGGTGCATTAGGAACTTTAGTTAGTTTCTTTGGCAGTTTATTAGTATTTATATTATCATGGGAGTTGAAAGGACAATTAGCAAACTTTTTAATATCTAAATTACCTATATTGGGTGGTAATGCTGCAATATCAGTTCTAATATATACAATAATATCATTTATATTATTACTAATAGTATTTGGACTTATATATGAAGTATTACTTAAAGTAACAAAAGTAGTTGAAAAAGTATTTGACGCTACTATAGTACTTGGTTTTGTTTCTAGAGTAATAGGAGCAATATTAGGTTTCTTTAAAGCTTATATATTCTTATTTATTGTAGTCTTTGTATTAAGTATATTTAATATTAGTTATTTAAATAATTCTAAATTATATAATGCAGTACTAGAAAAAACACCAGTAGTAGGTAATGTAGCTAAATCTACTTGGAATATGATAAAAGATGTATATAATAAAAAAGATGTAAGTGAAAGTTTAAATGATATGGTTAACAATAAGATACTTACAGAAGAAAATAAAAACAAATTATTAGGGGGTAATTAATGACTTATTATAATGGAGAAAATTTTGATGAATTAGTTAAAAGTGGTATAACGTTAGTTGACTTTTATGCTGACTGGTGTGGACCATGTAAAATGTTAGGATCTATCATTGAAGAAATAAATGATCCTGAAATTAAGATAGTTAAAGTAAATGTAGATGAATACAATGAACTTGCTAATAGATTTAGAATAATGAGTATACCTCATTTAAAGTTCTTTAAAGATGGTAAAGAATTAAAGAGTAGTGTAGGATTTATTGATAAAGATACTTTAGAAGAATATATAAATGAAGTGAAATCTGTGTAAATTATAACAATTTTATTGAATAAAATTAAATATTTTGTTAAACTTATCTTGTAATAAGATAAGTTTTTTTATGGAGGATAAACAATGAAAGAAAAGAAATATTTAATATTTAGTACAGTTATATTAATAGCTTTATTAGTATTTGGGGTAAGTTATTCATTCTATAAAGCTAGAATAGAAGGAGATACTAAAAGTATTAGTTTAAAAACAAAAGGTATATATTTACTATATAAGGGAGATTTAAATTTAGTAAGTGGATATATAGAACCAGGATGGAGTGTAACTAAAACATTTACAATAGAGAATCAAAGTAGTAGCGAAGAAAAATATAATATTTATATTAAAGATTTAGTTAATACGTTTGAAACAAGTGGTTATTTACAATACAAAATAACTAGTACTAATACTGGTTATAATATGACAGGATATAAAGATATACCAAAATCAAGTATAGCAACTGATACAGTATTAGCATATAATGTTACAGTAGCGGCTAAAACAAGTCAAGTTTATACAATAGAATTAAGATACTTAGACACAGATAATGATCAATCAGCAGATATGAATAAAACATTAAGTGGCTTATTAATGATAAAAGAGGGAAGCTATCCGACATTGAGTGAAGTAATATTAAGAGATAATCCAACAATAAGTGAAAGAACAGACTTTAGTATAACTAATACAGCAAATACAACAGGAACAATATATCAAACAAATAAAACAGAAGATGGAAGTACAGTTTACTACTATTCAGGAAATACCACAAATAACTGGGTAAAATTTGCTGGATTCTATTGGAGAATAATTCGAACAAATGAAGATGGTAGTACAAGATTATTATATTCGGGAACAAGCCATGATACAACGAGTGGTTATATAGGAAAATCAGCATATAATAGTACTTATAATGATCCAATATATGTAGGATATATGTATGGAACAACAGGTTCTTTAGCAAATAATAGAACAAATACAAATGATAGCACAATAAAAACAGTAATAGATACATGGTATCAAAACAATTTACTAAATAATTATGATAAATACATAAATAAAAATGCAATGTATTGTAATGATAGAAGTGTTCCGAATAATGATTATTCTACATCAGTTTACTTTGACTATGGTAGTATGACAAGATTAAATACAAATTACAATCATTTGCCTGTACCAACATACAAATGTGGAGGAAATGGTACTGATGGATTATTTGAAAGTGCACAAGCTATAGCTGATAAATTTAGTGCAAGTACAACGGGTGGAGGAAATGGACAACTAAAATATCCTATAGCGATGATGACAATCGATGAGTTGTCTTTTGCAGGTGGATTAATACCTACTCCCTTAAATAGTCCTTATGCATGGTATTACACAAATAGTCAAGGAGAATCAATCACAGGAGGTGATTGGTGGTGGTCTTTGTCTCCTCGTGGTTGGAGTGGCTCTAATGCTTACGCGTGGAGTGTCTATGGTTCTGGCAGTCCTGGCCTCTTGAGCGACTACAACGTTCGGAATGACTTTGGGGTGCGTCCTGCAATATCTTTGGCTTCTTGTGTTGGTATAAAGTCTGGCTATGGAACTCCTGAAAGTCCATATGTAGTTGATTATGAGGGTAGTTGTAATTAAAAATATCAAACAATAAAAAAGCCTCTCGTTATTGAGAGGTTTTTGTTTACTATCTATTATAGTATTCAACGATTAGAGATTCATTAATGTCAGCATTTAGTTCTTCTCTTTCAGGGTATCTTACATAAGTACCTTCTTTTTTCTTAGAATCAAATGTTACATATGCAACTCTGTTAGTAGTTGCTTCAACACATTCGTTGATAACTGGATGATTCATAGAACTTTCTCTTACACTGATTACATCTCCAGGTTTAACTTGATAACTAGGAATATCAACGCGTTTACCATTAACTAAAATATGTCCATGGTTAACTATTTGACGGCTAGCTCTTCTTGTTTTAGCCATTCCCATACGATATACTAAGTTATCTAATCTGCTTTCTAACATGATTAAGAAGTTAACACCATGCATACCTTTTTTCTTACCAGCTTCATCAAAAGTTTTTCTGAATTGTTTTTCAGTTAGACCATACATGAATTTAACTTTTTGTTTTTCTTGTAATTGGATACCATATTCACTAAGTTTCTTTCTACTAGTGCCATGTTGTCCAGGAGCTGATGTTCTTTTTCTTAAATCTTTACCACTTTCTAAAGTACTGAAACCATATCTTCTTGATTTCTTGAAAGCAGGTCCTGTGTATCTTGCCATATAAGCACCTCCTTATAATATTTGAAAGAAGTGTTTATCTAAATTCTCCTCAGTAGGGTGTTTATATTAAGATTTTCATGATTGGCTTCATTACTTATCACTCTTGTTGATATGAACACATTACTAATTAAATTTAGTTGCCATTTCTTCCATGTAGTTAAGTATACTAAAAAATAGTAGAAATATCAAGTATTTTTTGTGCTTGTATTTAAAAAAATACTTAAATTATTTTGATAATTTGGTAAGTTTTACTTTTAGAAATATTCTTTATGTGATAAAATACTTATAGAGAGTAGGTGACATGAATGAAAAATATAACAACTAGTGCAGTAATTTTATTAGCAATAACTATTTATGTATTAGGTTTTATTTCAATTATTGTGACTATTGTTTTAATTAATAAAAAGAATAAAAATAAATTAGAAAAAGAATTAAATAGATTAGAAACTTTAAAGAACTTAATTATTTCATCAAGTATTAAAACAGAGATGGAAAAAGTTAAAAGTCTAATAAATAATGAAAATTTAGAAAAAAAATATCAAAAATGGGAAAAAATCTATAATGAGATAGAGAAAGAGGATATTCCTAGAATTACAGATAAATTATTAGATATAGAATCTTTAATTGTAGAAAAGAGCTATAAAGATGCTAGTTTTGAACTTGCTAAGTGTGAATTAGATATTTATTATGTTAAAGCAAATATGGAAGTTTTATTAGATAGTATTGAAGAGATAACTATGAGTGAAGAAAGAAATAGAACTGCGGTTACTAAGTTAAAGAGTTTATATAGAGAAGTTATTACTAAATACAATAATAATAGAAATGATTATAAAGAAATGGGTAATCGTGTTGATTTACAACTTGATAATATTAATAAATTGTTTAGCGCTTTTGAAAGAGTTATGGAAAATAATGAATATGAAGAAGTTAGCAGAATAGTACATGCTTTAGATGATTTAATTAATAACTTAAAAGTAGTTATAGATGAAACTCCAACTATAATATTAATGTGTAAAATGATAATACCTAAAAAGATGAGTGAATTGGAAACTATTGCATCTAAGATGAAAAAAGATGGTTATAATATAGAATATATTAATTTAGATTATAACATAGAAGAATCTAAGAAAAAACTTGGAGATATATTTGATAGAATGAAAGTATTAAATATAGAAGATTCTATATTTGAGCTTAAGACTATGTTAGACTATTTTGAGAGCTTATATGCTGACTTTGATAAGGAAAAACAAAGTAAAAGAGAATATGAAGAATATATGGATAGTATTGGAGTTAAACTTACAAGATTATCTAGTGTAATTAAAAACATATATAGTGAAGTAGAGAGTTTAAAAGAAACTTATGCTTTAAGTCCTGATGAATTAAGAAATTTAGAATTAATTAGTGCTGATTTATTTAGTATGAAAGAAAACTATAAAAGAATTAATGATAGAACATTAACCAAGGTTACTCCATATTCAGGATTAGCTAAGGAATGTGAACTAATAAATGTAAACATTGCTAAAATAGAAGATAAATTAGAAATAACTATTAAAAACTTAGGAAGTTTAAAAGAGGATGAATTAAGGGCTAGAGAACAATTAACTGAGATAAGAACAATACTTAAAGAAGCTAAAAATAAAATTAAATCTTATAAGTTACCTGTTATACCTAAAAAATATTTTATAGAGTTAAAAGAAGCTAAAGAAGGAATTCAAAGTATAATAATTGAATTAGATAAGAAACCTATAGAAATAAATGAACTTAATATAAGAGTAGATACTGGAAGAGATTTGGTATTAAAACTATTTAGTTTATCTAGTGAACTTAGTAGAACATGTGGTATGGCAGAGTTAGCTATAGTGTATGGTAATAGATATAGAAGTAGTTATAAAGAAATAGATAATAGTTTAAAGAATGCAGAAAAAGAATTTGAAAAGGGAGAGTATAAAAAGAGTTTAGAAATAAGTTTAAATGCACTTAATATAGTTGAGCCTGGGATACATAAGAAACTTATAAGTGCATGTAAAGAATAAAGAAAGAAGTTGATATTAATGGCTAAGAAGAAAGTTTCTAGTAGTGATAATAAAAATGAATTTCCATATAAAAGAGAGTTAGAAGGACTCTTTTTAATACTTGTAGGTATACTTGGTTTTGGTAAGTTTGGACCTGTAGGTAGAATAATTAAGAATTTTGCAATATTCTTGTTTGGAAGTTGGTATTTACTATTTTTAGTAATATGCCTTTTAGTAGGTAGTATATTACTAATTAAAAGAAAAAGTCCTAATTATTTAAATGCTAGAATTATAGGATTATATACTTTATTAATAAGTATACTTATATTTGCGCATATAGAATATATTAAAAATAATGATCTTAAAGGTATTGAAATACTTAAAGCAACTGTAAATAATTTAACCGGAGCATTTACTAGTACAAATTTAATAAGAACAACTGGTGGTGGTATAGTAGGTGGATTGTTTGCAACTTTGTTTGTAAGTTTATTTGATATTACAGGTACTTATATTATATGTGCTGTGATAGCTTTATTTGGAGTAATTATGTTATTTAATATAACAATATCTGATATAATTGATTTAATTACTAAACCATTTAAAAAGAAACCTACTATGGAAGAGATTGCCAAAGAGGGTGCTAGAGAGTTAGATATTCATAATAACACTGAAGATACAGAAGATGATAAGATAGTAATTACCAATATAAATGAAATTAAAACTAAAGAAGAACCTATGACTCATTTAGAAGAAGTTACTTATGAAGAAAAAGAAATTAAAGAAAATGATGCTGAGTATATATTGCCACCATTAGATTTACTTGTAGGTAGTAAAAACAGAGGTAAAGTTAATTCAACTGAATTTATTGCACATAATAATAAAATATTAGAAAAAGTATTTAATGATTTTGGAATAATTGGTAAAGTAGTAGAAGTTCATGTAGGACCTACTGTAACACAATATGAAATAGAGATTAAAGCAGGTACTAAAGTAAATAAAATATTAAGTATTAACCGTGAAATAGCTCTTGCTTTAGCAGCCAAAGATGTTAGAATACAAGCACCTATACCAGGTAAAAGTACTATAGGTATAGAAATACCTAACCCAACAACAAGTGAAGTTAAGATGAAAGATATTTTAGCTGGTATACCTAAGAAATTAGATAATTCTAAATTAGTCGCACCACTTGGATTAGATATAATGGGTAATATACAATACTTTGAAATAAATAAAGCGCCACATATGTTAGTCGCAGGTGCTACTGGTAGTGGTAAATCAGTATGTATTAATAATATAATAATGTCTATATTAATGCGTGCTAAACCAGATGAAGTTAAAATGATTTTAGTGGATCCTAAAAAGGTAGAACTTAATTGTTATGAAGGAATTCCACATTTGATGAGACCTGTTGTAACAGATCCTAAGAAGGCAGCAGTGGCTCTTCAAAAAGTGTGTATGATAATGGAAGAAAGATATGATATGTTTGCTAATACAGGTACACGTAATATTGGAGCATATAATGAATATGTAGAAAAGAATAAATCAAGAAAACCTGAATTAGAAAAATTACCATTCATATTAGTAATAATAGATGAATTGGCTGATTTAATGATGGTTGCAAGTAAAGAAGTAGAAGAATCAATTATGAGAATTACACAACTTGCTCGTGCTGCAGGAATTCATTTAATAGTTGCAACTCAAAGACCAAGTACAGATGTAATAACTGGATTGATTAAATCTAATATACCTACAAGGTTAAGTTTTATGGTAAGTAGTAATGTTGACTCAAGAACAATACTAGATATGGGTGGAGCAGAAAAACTATTAGGTAAAGGTGATATGTTATTCTTACCTCCTGGAGAGAGTAGTCCTATTCGTATACAAGGTAGTTTCGTAACAGATGAAGAAATTAATCGTGTAGTAGATTTTGTTAAGAGAAGTGGTAAACCTGTATATGATGAAAAGATGACAGACTTAGATAAGAATCCTAAAGAAGAAAGTATATCACACGAAACAGAAGATGGAGAAGATCCATTATATAATGATATAGTAGAATTTGCAGTTAAAACTGGTAAGATAAGTGCTAGTTTAATACAAAGAAAATATAGACTTGGTTATAACCGAGCTGCAAGAATAATAGATACTTTAGAAGAAAAAGGTATAATCGGACCACAAAATGGATCTAAACCTAGAGAAGTATTAGTAAGACTTGAAAACAATAAGGAGAATGAAGAATGACACCACATATAGAAAGTAGTTTAGAAGACATTGCAAATATTGTTATTATGCCAGGTGATCCTAAAAGAGTAGAATATATTGCTAAAAATTATTTAACTGATTATAAATTAGTAAATTCTGTAAGAGGAGAGTTAGCATACACAGGTTACTACAAAGGAAAAAGATTAACAGTTTTCTCTAGTGGAATGGGTATTCCTTCTATGGGAATATATAGTCATGAGTTATTTACTGTATATAATGTAGATACTATAATAAGAATCGGCAGTGCTGGTTCTTATACAAGTAATTTAAATGTAAAAGATTTATTCTTAGTAGAAAGTGCTTATTCTGATTCAAATTATGCATTAACTTATTGTAATGGTAGTGAAAAGATAGTTTATTCAAATAATGAACTTAATAATATAATTAAAGAAACCGCTAATAAATTAAATATAAACTTAAAAAGTGGAAGAGTACATTCAACAGAAAGCTTTTATACAGAATCCATAAATATGGAATCACTTACAAAGGAATATAGTTGTGATTGTGTAGAAATGGAAACATTTAGCTTATTTATAAATGCCAGTGTAAACAATAAAAAAGCAACATCACTTTTAACAATAAGTGACTCATTCATAACTAAGGAGAGTTTAACCAGTGAAGAAAGAGAAACTAACTTTAATGAAATGATAAAACTAGCATTAGAAAGTACTTTAAATATAAAATAAATGAAGTAAAAATGTATACTTCATTTTTCTTTTAAAAATAATACTTTTAAATTTCAATAAATAGTTTATAATAATATATGAAGGAGAATAAGATGAACTATAAAAAAGAAATATATGATAATTATACATTACACTTAATTAAAACTGATAAATTTAAAACAGTTGATGTAAGTGTTAGATTAACTAAGCCTTTTGATAAAAATGAATTTGCTTATCTTAGATTACTTGAAAAAATGATAAGATTTAATACTACTAAAAAATATAAAAATATTACTGAAATAAGTAAAGAATTAGAAAGACTATATAATAGTAATCTAATGGTTAAAAGCTATGCTCAAAGTAAAAATATGATATTTGAATGTGGTATTACTATGGTGAATCCTAAATATACAGAATTAAATGTTTATGATGGATTATTTGATTTATTTGAAGAAATTATGTTTAATCAAAAAATAAGTGATAATAAATTTAGTGAAGAATTATTTGAAACCCAAAAGAATAGTTTAATAAAAAATATAGAGAATATTAAAGATGAACCGCAGGATTATGCAGCTCTTTTATTTGAAGAAATATTTTTTAAAAATACTGTTTATGCTGAAAATAATTTAAAGAATATAGATATATTTAATAATATTACAAATGAAGGATTATCTAGTATATATAGAAATTTATTTAAAAGTAATAAAGTAGATATATTAGTAATTGGAGATTTTGATGAGGATATAATAAAATCTAAAGTAAAACATTTTACTAGTAATATTATACAAAATGATGTTAGTATTAGAGATTTAAATATAAAAATAAAAGAAAGAGAAGAGAAATGTTATACTAAACAAATAGATACAAATCAATCTAATCTTTTAATTGGATGTACTATAAAAGATATTACTGAAGAAGAAAAAAATTACAAATTAATATTGTATAATACTATACTTGGATGTATGAATAACTCTGTATTATTTGTTAATGTTAGAGAATTAAATAGTTTGTGTTATCATATAGGAAGTATAATTAATAAATATACAAGTACAATTATAATTGAATCTGGTATAAATGCTAAAAACTTTTCTCTAGCGCATACTTTAATTACTAAATGTTTAGAAGATATGTGTAATGAAGAAACAATTAAACCATTAATAAAAAATGCTAAAAAAACGTTAGAATTAGCGTTTAATGATTTTTATGATAATAAAACAAAAATAATGAATTATTACTATATGAATGAATTTGATTATACACCTAGTATTGAAGAGAGAAGAAAGAAAGTAAGTGAATGTACTATTGAAGATATTATTAATTTAGCTAAGAAAGTTAAAATTAAAGATGTGTTTTTACTTGAAGGGGTGAATAATGAAGAAGATTAAATATAATTATGATGAAGTAATATATGAAGAAAATTTAGAAAATGGACTTAAAGTATTTATGTATCCAACAAATAAAACTAAAAACTTTTATATAACAGTTTCAACTCACTTTGGAGCTGAAGTAATGAAGTATAAAAAGAATGATAAAGTGTATGAAGTAACTAAGGGAAGTGCTCATTTTCTTGAACATAGAGTAATGGATTTTACTAAAAATAAAAAAGCAATGGAAAAGATAAATGAATATGGTTCTTTAGTAAATGCATATACTACTTATAATGGAACTAATTATAATATATTTGGTAATGAAAAAATAATAGAAAATATGGAATTACTTTTTGATGCTGTATTTAAAGCTAATATAAGAAAAGAAGATGTAGAAAAAGAAAGAGGTATAATATTAGAAGAGTATTATATGTATAATGATGATCCTTATTTCTTATTACAAACTAAAGTGAATGAAAATGTATTTAATAAATCTTTTATAAAATATCCTGTATTAGGTACCACTAATGGAATAGAAACTGTTACAGATAAAGAACTAACAAGACTTTATAATGACTTTTATACTTTAGATAATATGTTTATAGTGGTAACTGGTAACTTTAATAAAGATAGTGTATTAGATTATATTAAAGAATATACTAGTAAATTAAAGAAAACTAAATGTATAAGTAAAGTCATAAAAGAAAAAGAATCTATTAATGTTGTTACACAATATGAAGAAATAATTATGAATTTAAATGAACCGAAAGTTATGATTGGATATAAAATAAAATTAGATAAAAAAATTAACATTATTAAATATAAAATGATATTAGGAATGGCTTTGGGAGAAATATTTGGATCAACTGGAGATGCCTTTTTGGAGTTAAATGAAATGGGTATATCTAGATATGGATATGAATATGAAGTAGTAAATGATTATATAATTGTTTATTTCAAAGCTAGTACTAGTAAAACTAATGAATTTATTAATACTATTAATAAATATATTACTAAGATTTCTTTAAATAAAGATTCTCTTGATAGAAAAAGAAAAAGAAAATTAAGTAGTATGATACTTTTATTTGAAGATTTTATGGGTGTAGAAGATATGATTACTACTGATATGTTTACACATAATAAATTATTAAATAAAAGAGAAGAAATATTAAATAGTATTACATTAAATGATACTAAAGAAATATTAAGTAATATTGATTGGAGTAATAAAAGTACTTTAATAATAAAATAAGTACTTTTATTGAAATAAATTCTAAACTATTATCTAAATTAGAATACATTAATTAGCTAATAATGAATATTATGTAATGTGTAAATTAAAAAATGTAGTAATTAAAACTATGGTAAAGATTAGTAATATCAATTACTACTTTTTTCTTTACTTTATCTTATAAAAAGGTTAAAATTAAATTAGGATACTTCTTATGGGGGATATTATGATAAATGATTTAATGATTGAAAACTTTATGAAAGTTATAATGGATTATAAAAAGAAATATGGAGTTAATGCTACTAGATTTGAATTTGATGAAAAAATTATTTCTATGAATAATCCAAAACTTTCATATTTTTTTAAAATAGTAATTGGAAGTGATAGAAAAGAGCATGATGTTATAGTAGCAAGTAGTGAAGATATATCTTTGTTATATAATTATGCTGTTAAAGCAAAAGATATTGATATAAATATAATTGAAGATGCTTTAATAAAAACAAAAATTAAAGTTAGTAAAGATAGTTATAAAAGATTTGTATTATTGTTTATTAAAGATGTAAAAGATTGCGATAAAGAGAAACTTTATAATGAGTTAAATAGTATAAAAAAAGAAAGGAAATTAAATTATGAAACTAGAATATAGTGTAAATTATTGTTTTGAAGGAATAATGGAGTTTAAAAAGTTATATGGTGATTATGATACTATAAAGAAATTTGAAGATAGAGTTATTAAATTAGGAATACCAAAACTTTCGTATTTATTTATGAAAAATATAGAAGGTAGCAATAAAAAGGCTCATACTAAAATTATATTGGGTAGTAATGATCTTAATTTAATATATGAAACAGCTAAAATAAGAGGAGTAAATATTATTGAGCTTGGTAAAAGCATTATAAATTCTAACGATAGTTATTTTAATTATCTTTTTGCAAGAGATATAAATGGGTCAGTTGTACCAAATCATGAAGAAGTTGTAGTTAATGGAGAAGAGGACTTAATTAAATATTATTTTGCAAGAGATGTAGTAGGTTCTAATAAAAGAAAATTGGGTGAAAGTGTATTAAATGGTAATCCTAGTATAAATTTCTTTTTTGCAAAAGATATAAAAGATGGATTATTTATGGAACATATGAAAATAGTAATGAATAATAAAGACTTATATGAAAGATTAATTAGTTTAAAGCAAATTAAAAGTGAAGAAGATTTAGAAAATCGAAGAATGAAAATGTGTAAAGATGCAAGAAGAATATTAAGAAGATTAGATTATATAACTGAATAATGTGTTGAAAATTAAATTGAAAAATGATAGAATTAATATATAAAATATAAGGAGCGGAACTATGATAAATTTAATTTTCTTTAAAGTAAGTATATATTTAGATAGTGTTTTAAAAATTATTAATCAACATAGTTTTTGCTTACGTTGAATTCATAGGTAAAAGTCTATGAATTTTTTCGTGCTCGAAGAAAGGAAGAAAAAGATGAAAGAAAAGAAATATTTAGTACTAAGTATAGCATTAGTATTACTAACATTTGTCGGGGTATCATTAGCATACTTTTTAACTTCAATTGAAGGAGAGAATAAAAGAGTAACTATTTCAACTTCAGATTTAAGAATAATATTTACAAATGGAGATGCAATAGAAGGAACAGAGATAGAACCAGGATGGAGTGTTACTAAAACATTTAGTGTAGAAAATAAAACAAAGAATGAATATAAATATAATATAGTAATAGAAGATTTAATAAATACATTTAAAACAACAGGATATCTACAATACAAAATAACAAGTACAGATGGTGGATACAACATGACAAGTTTTGAAGATGTGCCAAAATCATCAAGTGCAACAGATACAGTACTAGCATATAGTGTTTCAATACCATCAAAATCAACACAAAATTACACTATAACAATACAGTATCCAAATGATGAAAATGTAAATCAAAGTATAGATGCTTTAAATAATGCAGTATTAACTGGAAAACTATATATAACTGAGGGTACGATAAATTCAAAATTGTTAACTCAAACTATGTTAGAAGATAATCCAATAATAGAAGAAAGAACAGACTTTAGTGTGGCAAACATAGCAAATACAACCGGAACAATATACCAAACAAATAAAACAGAAGATGAAAGTACAGTATATTATTATTCAGGAAATACAGCAAATAACTGGGTAAAGTTTGGAAAATATATAACAAATGACACTTCTGATTTAAATTTATGGAAGTCAGGAGATGATATGTATTGGAGAATAATAAGAATAAATGAAGACGGAAGTATAAGGTTATTATATGCTGGAACAACACCAGATACAACAAAAGGATATATAGGAATATCACCATTTAATGTATTATCTGATGATCCTATGTATGTAGGATATATGTATGGAACAAGTGGCTCATTAGAAAACAATAGAGCAAATGAAAATTCAAGCACAATAAAAACATTTATTGATACTTGGTATAAAAATAATTTATTGAATAACTATAATAAATATATAAATAAAACAGCCATTTATTGTAACGATAGAAGTATAGGTAATCAAAATTCAAATGGATACATTTTTTATAGTTCAATAACAAGATTAGATTCATATACTCCGACATACAAATGTGGAGGAAATGGTCAAGGAGGATTGTTTGAAAGTACACAGGCTGTGGCTGATAAATTTAGCGCAAGTACAGAAAGTGGGGGCAATGGAAAACTTACATATCCGATAGCGTTAATGACTGTGGATGAACTTATTTTTGCAGGTGGTATTAATAGTCATACGAGTAGCCCTTATCCATGGTATTATATAAATAGTACTAATACTTCTATTACTGGAAGTTCATATTGGTTGACTTTATCACCATATGCTTGGGACCTTGACTTTGCTAAGCCAACATACGTTTTTGGTAATGCAATTATTACAGATGAGGATGATACTACAATAGAGAATGCTGTTCGTCCAGTAATATCATTAAATTCATGTGTTAAAGTAACAGGAACAGGTACTCCAAATGATCCATATGTAGTAGATTATGATGGAAGTTGTAAATAAAGGATTCGTTAAGAATTCTTTTTTTGTAAAATTAGAAATAAAAAGATTGACAAATACATATGATAAATGGTATAGTATACGTGTTTGGATTCATTGAAATCCTAATTAAAATTATAAATATGATACACCAGGAAGTGTGTACGAGAAAGGAGTTATAATGACTACTATAAACCAATTAGTAAGAAAATCTAGAGGACAAAAAGTTAGAAAGAGTAAAAGTCCAGTATTAAATGTTGGATTTAACTCAAAAGATAAAAAGAGAACTAATAATATGAGCCCTCAAAAACGTGGAGTATGTACTCGTGTAGGTACTAAGACACCAAAGAAACCAAACTCAGCATTAAGAAAATATGCTCGTGTAAGACTTTCAAATGGTTACGAAGTAACTTGCTATATTCCAGGTGAAGGACACAACTTACAAGAACACAGTGTTGTACTTATAAGAGGTGGACGTGTTAAAGACTTAATCGGTGTAAGATATCATATCGTTCGTGGTACATTAGATACTGCTGGTATTGATAAAAGACGTCAAGGAAGAAGTAAATACGGTACTAAAAGACCAAAAAATAAATAAGTAAATAATAAACGAAAGGAGTGAAATAAATGCGTAAAAGACAAGCAGTTAAAAGAGAAGTATTAGCAGATCCTATATATAATTCTAAAGTTGTTACTAAGTTAATTAACCGTATCATGTTAGATGGTAAAAAAGGTACTGCTGAAGAAATTCTACATAAGGCATTTGATATAGTAAAAGAAAAGACTGGTAAAGATCCACTTGAAGTATTTAATGAAGCATATAATAATATTCAACCTCAACTAGAAATTAGAAGTAGACGTATTGGTGGTGGTAACTATCAAGTACCAGTTGAAGTTAGAGAAGAAAGAAAACAAACTTTAGCACTTCGTTGGTTAGTTCAATATGCTAAGAACAGAAATGGTAAAGGTATGGCTGAAAAGCTTGCTGATGAAATCATTGATGCAGCTAATGGAACAGGTGGAGCTGTTAAAAAACGTGAAGACACACATAAGATGGCAGAAGCTAATAAAGCATATGCTCACTATAGATGGTAATAATAAAGAAGGGAGAAATATAATATGGCACGTGATGTATCTTTAGATAAAATACGTAATATAGGAATAATGGCTCACATTGATGCCGGAAAAACTACATTTACTGAACGTGTTCTTTTCCATACAGGTATAACTCATAAAATTGGTGAAACTCATGATGGAGAATCACAAATGGACTGGATGGAACAAGAAAAAGAAAGAGGTATCACAATTACTAGTGCTGCTACTACTGCACACTGGAAAGGATACAGATTAAATATTATAGATACACCAGGACACGTAGACTTTACAATTGAAGTTTCTCGTAGTCTAAGAGTACTTGATGGTGCTATTGCGCTTATAGATGCTCAAGCTGGTGTTGAAACTCAAACTGAACAAGTTTGGAGACAAGCTAATGAATGGAAAGTACCAAGAATGATATTCGCTAATAAAATGGATAAAATGGGTGCTAACTTTGAATTTAGCTTAGAAACAATTAAAGATAGACTAAGTGAAAAATCTGCTCCTATTGAATGGCCTATTGGTGCTGAAGATAACTTTAGTGGAATAATAGACTTAGTAAGTATGAAAGCATATCATTATGATGGAGAACAACATGAAAATGCTACTGAAATAGAAATTCCTGCTGAACTTAAAGATATTGCTGAAGAAAAGCATATGGAATTAGTAGAAATGGTATCTATGTTTGATGATGCTTTAATGGAAAAATATTTAGAAGATGGAGAATTAACTGTAGAAGAAATTAAATCTGCAATTAGAAAAGGTGTATTAGCTGGTGAATTTTACCCAGTATTATGTGGTACAGCTTTAGGAAATAAAGGTGTTAAATTAGCACTTGATGCAGTACTTGATTACTTACCAGCTCCAACTGATATTCCTGCTATTAAAGGAATAGATATGAATGATAATCCTATTGAAAGAAAAGCAAGCGATAATGAACCATTCAGTGCACTTGCATTTAAGGTTATGAATGACCCATTCGTAGGAAACTTAACATTCTTTAGAGTATATTCTGGTACTCTAAAAAGTGGTAGTTATGTATACAATTCATCTAAAGGAGAAAAAGAAAGAATTGGACGTATATTACAAATGCATGCTAACCAAAGAAAAGAAATTACAGAAGTATATGCAGGAGAAATTGCTGCTGCTGTTGGACTTAAAGACACATTTACAGGTGATACTTTATGTGATGAAAAACATCCAGTTATCCTTGAAAAAATGACTTTCCCAGAACCAGTTATTGAACTTGCAATTGAACCTAAATCAAAAGCAGATCAAGAAAAGATGAGTTTAGCTTTACAAAAATTAGCTAAAGAAGACCCATCATTTAGGGCTACTACTAACCATGAAACTGGCCAAACTATAATTGCCGGTATGGGTGAATTACACTTAGATGTATTAGTAGATAGAATGAGAAGAGAATTTGATGTTGAATGTAATACTGGTAAACCACAAGTTGCTTATCGTGAAACATTAACTCAAACTGCTGAATGTGAAGGTAAATACATTAAACAATCTGGTGGACGTGGACAATATGGACATGTTTGGGTTAAATTTGAACCTAATAAAGATAACGGATATGAATTCGTTGATGAGATTGTTGGTGGTGTAGTACCACGTGAATATATTGGTGTAGTAGATAAAGGATTACAAGAAGCTTTAGAAGGTGGAGTACTAGCTGGATATCCAATGATAGATGTAAAATGTACATTATTTGATGGATCATACCATGATGTAGACTCTAACGAAATGGCATTTAAGATTGCTGCTTCAATGGCATTAAAAGAAGCTAAGAATAAATGTAAACCTGTTATACTAGAACCTATAATGAAAGTTGATGTAGTTGTTCCAGAAGAATATATGGGAACAGTTATGGGAGACTTAACTAGTAGAAGAGGAAGACCACTTGGTAATGAATCAAGAGGTAAAGACTTACAAATATCAGCAATGGTACCTTTAGCTGAAATGTTCGGGTACATGACAGTATTAAGAAGTAATACTCAAGGTAGAGGACAATATCAAATGATATTCGATCATTATGAAGAAGTACCAAGAAATATACAAGAAGATATTATTAAGAAAAATAGTATACAATAAATTGTCATAAAATAGTTATTTAGACTTGCAAAATAGGTAAGTTTTAGATAAAATTAATATGTATAAATGAAAGGAGAAAATAAAAATGGCAAGACAAAAATTTGATCGTTCAAAACCACATGTTAACATTGGTACAATTGGACACGTAGACCACGGTAAAACAACTTTAACTGCGGCTATTACAAAATTATTTGGTGAATTTGTAGATTATGCAGATATCGATAAAGCACCAGAAGAAAGAGAAAGAGGAATCACTATTAATACAGCTCACGTTGAGTATGAAACTGAAAAACGTCACTATGCTCACGTTGACTGCCCAGGACATGCTGACTATGTTAAAAACATGATCACAGGTGCTGCTCAAATGGATGGAGCTATCCTAGTAGTTAGTGCTACAGATGGACCAATGCCTCAAACAAGAGAACACATCCTATTATCTAGACAAGTTGGTGTACCTAGAATGGTAGTATTCATCAATAAATGTGATATGGTTGATGATCCTGAACTTTTAGACTTAGTAGAAATGGAAGTTAGAGAATTATTAACTGAATATGGATTTGATGGAGATAATACTCCAATCATTAGAGGTTCTGCTCTTAAAGCTCTTGAAGGAGATCCTAAATATGAACAATCTATCAGAGACTTAATGGCTGCTGTTGATGAATGGATCGAAACTCCAGTAAGAGATAATGATAAACCATTCTTAATGAGTATTGAAGACGTATTCACTATCACAGGTCGTGGAACTGTTGTTACAGGACGTGTTGAAAGAGGTATATTAAAACTTAACGACGAAGTTGAAATCGTTGGTATTAAAGATACAAGAAAAACAGTTGTTACTGGTATCGAAATGTTCAGAAAATCACTTGATTTTGCTGAAGCTGGTGACAATGCTGGTGTATTACTTCGTGGTATCAACCGTGAAGATGTTGAAAGAGGACAAGTACTTGCTAAACCAGGTTCTGTTACACCTCATAAGAAGTTTAAAGCAGAAGTTTATGTTCTATCTAAAGAAGAAGGTGGAAGACATACTCCATTCTTCAGTAACTATAGACCACAATTCTACTTCAGAACTACAGACGTTACTGGTGTAATTGAATTACCTGCTGGTGTTGAAATGGTTATGCCTGGAGACAATGTTTCTATGACAGTTGAACTAATCACTAAGATTGCTATCGAAAACGGAACTCAATTCAGTATTCGTGAAGGTGGTAGAACAGTTGGTGCTGGTAAAGTAACTGAAATCATTGAATAATTAATTCAAAAAATAAAATCCCTTCGGGGATTTTTTCTTTTTACATTCATAAAATTATATAGGTGATACATTTGAAGAAAGATAAAATACTCATGTTTAGCACAATACTTCTTGCAATATTTGGATTAATTATGATTTATTCAAGCAGTAGTATATGGGCTGAATTTAAATTTAACAATCCTTATAAATATATTATAAATCAGGGTATATTTTTGTTAGTCGGTATATTTTTAATGAATATTGTAAGTAAAATAGATTGCAATTTATATAAAAAATATGCTAATCATTTTTTACTAATAACATTATTTTTACTTATATTAGTTTTAATTCCGGGTATAGGTGTCGTTAGAAATGGAAGCAGAAGTTGGTTTGGAATTGCATCATTTGGTTTTCAGCCAAGCGAAATATGTAAACTATCTTTAGTGATATTTGTATCAAAATATCTAGCAAAAAATGATAAAGAAAAGAAAATAACAAGTTCATTTGTTTTGCCAATATTAGGTATAATACTTTTATTTTTTGGCTTTATTATGTTGGAACCAGATTTTGGTACTGGTATGATTATTGTTTGTTCTTTGATTGTATTAATATTTATTACTGGAACAAATTTAAGTATATTTGTTAAGTTAGGAATATTAGGATTACTTGGAATAATTGGCTTAATTATAGCTGCCCCTTATAGACTTAAAAGGATAATATCATTTATTAACCCTTGGAGTGATCCATTAGGAAGTGGATTTCAAATAATACAAAGCCTTTATGCAATCGGGCCTGGTGGATTATTGGGACAAGGTTTTCTTAAATCTAGACAGAAACACTTTTATTTGCCCGAACCACAGACTGATTTTATATTCTCAATAATAAGTGAAGAATTTGGCTTTTTGGGTGTATTAATAGTAACTTTATTATTTAGTATAATATTTTATAGAACAATTAAAATAGCAATACAAACAGAAGATTTATTTAAAAAATATTTATGTTTTGGATTATCATTTATGTTAATATTTCAAACAATACTTAATTTGTGTGTAGTAGTAGGTATAGTACCAGTAACGGGTGTGACATTACCATTTATTAGTTATGGAGGAAGTAGTTTAGTAACTAGTTTTATAATGATTGGGATAATACTTAATATTGGTAGTGAACGAAAATAAATATATCAATAGAAGAATGTATAAAATAAGTTTACTATATATTTTGACTAAATCCTATTTGCAAAACTTTTACTTTCTTCTTTAATAATAGATTATTTAATAAACATATTTATGATTAGACATTTAGTTTAAATAAATATAACTAAAAGAAAAAAGTCAATTATGATTCCCATAAATATTAACAAATTATTGTATTATAGTACTTTATTTGCTATAATAATGTTAACTTGAAAGGGGATGAAATCATGAAAAAGAATACTATATGTTTAGTAGGTAGACCTAATGTTGGTAAAAGTACATTGTTTAATAGATTAGTTAAAAAGAAAATATCAATTATAGAAGATATACCGGGAGTTACCAGAGATAGAATATATTCTAGTGGTATATATGATGACAAACCATTTTATTTAATAGATACAGGTGGTATTGATATAAGTGAAGGTGCATTTAATGAAGAAATTAAGGCACAAGTAGAAATAGGAATAGATGAAAGTGATGTAATTATATTTGTTGTAGATGGTAAAGAAGGTATAACAAGTAATGATACATTAATTAGAGATATGCTTAGAAAATCTAATAAAAAAGTTGTTGTTGCGATAAATAAAATAGATAATAAATTAAGTGAAGATAATATGTATGACTTTTATACTTTAGGTTTTAATGAATACATTCCTATTAGTGCTGAACATAATGTTGGAATAAGTGACTTGATGGATGTAGTAACTAGTGAATTTGATGAAAGTGAAGAAATAGAAGATAATAGATTAAAATTCTCAGTTATAGGTAGACCTAATGTAGGAAAAAGTAGTCTAGTAAATGCATTACTTAATGAAGAAAGAGTAATTGTTAGTGATATTGCTGGTACTACAAGAGATAGTATAGATACAGTTTTAACATATGATAAAAATGAATATATCTTAATAGATACAGCTGGTCTTAGAAAAAAAGGTAAAATATTTGAAAGTGTAGAAAAATATAGTTTATTAAGAAGTATGCGTGCTATTGATAGAAGTGATGTATGTTTACTTGTAATTAATGCAGAAGAAGGAATAATAGAACATGATAAACATATCGCTGGTTATGCATTAGAAGCAGGTAAAGCAATAGTAATCGTGGTTAATAAATGGGATACTATTGAAACTGATAAAGATGTAGCAATGAAAAAATGGAAAACAGATATTAAAAATAATTTTCAATTCATGCCTTATGCTAAAGTATGCTTTTTAAGTGCTAAAACTAGAAAAAGAATAAGTACTCTTATGCCACTTGTATTAGAAAGTTATGAAAATGCAACTAAAGAAATTAAAACTAATATACTAAATGACATAATTATGGAAGCATTTATGGAAACACCACCACCATCATATAAAGGTAAAAAACTAAAAATATACTTTACTCATCAAAGTGGAACTAAACCTCCTAGATTTGATATATCAGTAAATAGTAAAGGTTTAATACATTTTAGCTATGAAAGATATTTAGAAAATAAAATAAGACAAAATATAGATTTTAGTGGTACTCCCATAATACTTAACTTTAAAAATAAAGGTGAAGAATAATGAATGATTTAAGAATAATACTAAGAAAAGTATATAAATACCAGTCAGCAAATAAGAATAATGAACAATATATAGTTTATAATTACACAAAAAATATAATTGAAATAGTAAATAAAGTTGATTGTTCTTATTTATTAAAGTTAGATTCTATATACAAAATAGATAATTTGGGTGATATGATTAATAAAAATACTGATTATAGTATTTTAACTTCATTTTCTTTATTTTATAAAAAGGCAATAGATTATATAGTAGTTAATTATGGAATAGATGGTAGAGAATTATATGATACATTAAAACAATTAAATAAAAAATTAAATTATTTTCTAGTATTTAGTGTTACTTATGATGATTTTATAGATTCATACAAAAGTAAACTAAACGAAGTTATTAATAATAAAAAATTAAGAAGAGAAATATAACAAATATTTCTCTTTTTCATATAATACTTTAGAGGTGGGTTAAATGTCTAATGACGATTTATTTGAAAGGATAGAAAAGAAAACTAAGGTTAATAAAGATACTATTATAAATTTAGCTAGGAAATTACAAAATGGAGATTTTAAAAATGAAGATAATTTAAGAAGTATAATAAATGAAATAAGTGAAATAACTGGAAAAGAGGTTAGTAAAGAAAAAGAAGATAAAATTGTAGAAATGGTGATTAATGATAAAGTACCAACAAATATAGACAAATATGTTTAAGTTCTATTAACCTAAATTACAAGTAGAAACTGGAATTTTGATAGAAAAAGTGTAAAGCCGTGCTATAATAAAGGTGTCAATTGAGTT
>CAKOLN010000008.1 GCA_934096075.1 uncultured Bacilli bacterium | reverse complement strand
TGTTATTGTATAGAATATACCTGTTTTTGTTTTTATAAATTTCATACCTTTACCTCTTTTCTCACACACGAAAAAATTCATAGACTTGTGCCTATGAATTTAATGTAAAACAAAAACTATGAGAGTTAGTTAGTAATAACCCCCCCCCGAAATTCGTACCAAGTTTGGTACTTGATTCAAAGAGAATTAGTTCTTTCATAGTTTCGTTTGCCCCTTTATTTTTTACATTTTAATTTTATCAAATCATCTGTTTTTATTCAAGAGGTTGTGGTGAAAAAAATTATTTTAGTCATATTTAGTTTTCAGCACCAGCGCATGAGTCACTTATTTTTACTTCATATGGACTAGTTGACGTTCCATTACCTGATGCATAGCTTGTGCAATATTTTAAATTAATTACAGGTCTTATAACAGCATTTGAAGAAAAGCCTGTTCTAGACAATTTTGAAGCAGAATCTTGAATAAATAATTGGTTTGAAACTTCATTGTTATAGCAACTAAAATTGCTAGGACTTAATAGCCATGATGAAGAATTACCAACAATACTGTTTCCATTAGAATTTGTATAAAACCAAGCATATGGACTCGACATAGCAGTATTATAAAGTCCTCCAGCGAATACCATTTCATCCGCAGTCATTAAACCAATATTATAGGATGTTCCATTGACTGCTGAATTTGAAGGAGATTTGCCTTTTGTTCCTGTTACAGTTCCACCACAAAGATAAGAAGGTCTTTTATTATTAACAAGTCTTTGGAAAGCTCCATATGATTCAGGATAATTACATATTGTACCATATGTAAATGATCCTTTTGAACCACTGTTATCCCAACAAAATAATGCTTTTGTAGTTATGTATTTAGAATAATCACTTTTTAAATTTGAATTAAACCACGTAGTTAAGTCACTCTGAACTTGTGAACCAGCATATGGAGGATAAGAACCTCTACCCTCATATTCAGTAGCACTCGTAACCGAATAAAATCTTTCGTTACCAATATGTCCTGATGTTGTATCTGGACTAGTCCCTGAATATAAAAGCCTTACACTTCCATTTTCATTTACTCTAATAATCCTCCAATAAAATCCAGCAAATTTTACCCAGTTACTAGTAGTATTACCTGCAAAATAATAAACATCTTCTCCAATTCCATCTCCATTTAAATCCTCAGTAAATTGACCAGTAGATGAATCAGTACTACTACTTTGCTTAAATATTTTACCAGTTGTATTCTCTGTAAAGGTTACCAAAAAATCTGTTCTTTCTGATATATCAGAATTATTAGCTAGTATTTTATAAGTAAAAGTACCTCTTGTATATGGATTAATGAATTCCTTCTTTAGTGTAACTGTACAAACATCATTTCCAGTTACTTTAGAAACCTTTACTTTACCATTAGATAGTTCCACTGTTGATCCATTATTACAAGATAAACTACTTGCTTCTAAAACATAACCATCATCAGCAACTACTGTAAACATAATTGTACCATTTAATATTGCTTTTTTAGTTGTTTCATCAACACTACCATTTATTATATTTAAAGTAACATCATAAAACACAATATTATTATTTTTTTTAGATGAGAGTTCAATATTAAATTCAGGATTAAGAGCTACAGGTATTCTTACAAAATATAAATCATTTTGATCACTATATATTAAAGGATTAAATGAATATTTATTTGATATTTTTCTTCTTAATTCTTTCTTTACATCACTAATATCAGTTATATCATCATATTCTAATATTTTATATGAATTATCATTTGATTTTTGTAAACTAATCCTTTTAATTTTACCACTATTCAAATGTAATCCATATTCATAATTATTATTTGAACATTCATAAGTACAAATGTTATCTATACAACATTTAATATCTTTTATACCTAAGTTATTTCTTATATCTTCATTTATATATTTTGATATATCATTTCTAAGAATGATCATATTTGTATTATCTTCAATACTATCTTCATTCTTTCTAATTTCACCCAAAAAATTAAACATAAAAACCATTATCAAAGATAAGAGTACAATAGATATTGTTAACTCAATTAATGTGAATCCCTTCTTATTCATATCAGTCACCTACTATAATAATTTTACTATTAATTAAAGAAAGTGTCAATTGAAGATAAATAACATAAAATAAATTAGGTGAATGTATGAATAAGTTTAACGAAATAAAGAACTTATATAAAAATAATAGAAAGCTATTTAATACAATTCTACTTATAGTAAATATTGTATTAATATTTTGGCAATCTATATTTTCATTAATAAGTCCTTCAAGAAGTAATGTATTTCTTTTATTAATATTAATTGGAACTTTACTATATCAAATCATTAAAGATGGTTCTTAATAAAGTCATTTGTTCTATACATATAATCTAACATATTTTTAGTTTCTATAACATTATCCAATTCATTATCACTTTTAGTTATTTTTTTAGGTATACTTATCATAATAAAGAATAACTTTAATTCTTCTTTAGTTAATTTAAATGAATCATTATATACTTTAAACATTGATTTAAAATCTATATTTTTATATTCATTTTTATAAAGTTTATATATATCTAAGACGGGTGTATCAACCATATAATTTTCCCAACCTGTTAAAATGTTTTTACTACTTCTTAAATAATTATCTTTTCTTAAATTATTATGTACAATAGTAACTCTTTCTTTAGTTTTATCTTTAACTAAGTTATACCAAGAATTTAATTCTTTCTCAACAAAGTATAAACTAGAATTAATTATAGTAAAGTTCCTTAACAGCAAGTAATTACTAGGTGAATTATATATTTCTATATCTGATTTTCTAACATAATTATCATAATAATCTTTTAAATAATCAATATTATCAATAAGAGTATTATAAATATCTTTATATTTCTTTCTACTTACATCCTTATAGTAAGTAGTTTTATAATGAATATCTGCGACTGACTTAATGAAATCTTCATCTATATTTTCATTAAATCTATGTATTTCTTCATAATATTTATATTCTATTTCATCTTTTTTTTCATCTATAATTTCTGGATAAGTATCTATTCCTCTTTCACTGAGGTAATTAAATAAAGTAGACATATCTTTATTTTTCTTTTTTATTACAAGTCTATCACTATCTGTATCTAATATTTTTACTTTACCTTTTATAGATATTTTATTTATCTTTGTCATCTATAATACAAGGAATTACTATTTTATCTCCTACTTTAATATTTTCTACATCATTATATTCTTTTAAATCATTTATTTTAATATTATATTTTATCATAACACTTTCTAAAGTATCTTCTTCTCTCATAATGTATACTTTATATTTTTTAAATCCAGAATCTGGCATTATATCTAGTACTTTATTTATAGTAGTTTCAGTTTCTTTCTTTTCATCTAACATAAGTTCATTATGAAATTCACTAGGTGTTTCAAGATTTAATTCTTCATCAGTTATTTCTTCCATTTTATCCTCCTCCTTTTCATTATCTTGGATTATGGGTGTTTCTTCTATAGAAGGCACTAATTCTTCATAATTCATACTCAATGACACTTTAATATGTAGTATATCTTTTTCTACTTCATAACTAAAATCATTAATAGTTAAATCTATTGTATCCTTATCTATTAAGCTTGATAAAGCTATAGTAAAAGGTATAGTATAAGAAAAATCCTCCTTAGTTATACTTGATTTAGTTACTTTATATTCTCCTAATACATCAAAATATCCTTCAATAGTATCATCTAATATTTTATAATCATGTGATATAGAAATATCAGTTATTTCAGATACAAAAGTTTTCATAATACAATCTTTTTTAAATTCAATAATATTATTCATAATAAAACACTCCTTTCATTTAAATATATGTAGGAGTGTTATTTTAATAACTATTTTTTAATAATTTTTTATATGGTGTTTCATATATAGAAATATATCCTTCATTTTGTAAAGCTTCTATTGTTTCTTCTTTCCATATGCCATATTCATCAAGTTTAATTAATCTAGAATACATATCTTCTAATACACAATATGTTCTAATTCTTCTTAAGTTATCAAATGATACATATTCTTCATAAAAATATTCTTTTATTTGATTACCATATACCATTTTCATCCATCTAGTTCTTGCTTTATCTTTCATTTTTATCCCCCTTAAATAAATAATTAAATATTTCTAAGTAGTTTTCAACAAATATGAATTTAATCTTGTTTTTTATCACAGGATCTAATTTTACCACATTTCTCTTATTTTCGCAAGATAAGAACATAATATTTATATTATTTTTAATGGCAGCATAGCTTTTTTCACGTATCGCTCCAACTGGAAGAACATCACCTAGTAATGTCATTTCACCAGTCATTGAGATATTACTTGGTATTTTTATGTTTAATAGATGACTTAAAATAGTAGAAGTAATCATAGTGCCCGCACTAGGGCCATCTTTAGGCACTCCACCTTCTCTAAAGTTTAAATGAATGGTTTCCTTTAATTTATTGGGATCTATATTAAAATCCTTGATATGACTTTTTATATAACTAAGTGATATAAATATACTTTCTTTTAAAGTATCTCCTAATGTTCCACTTGTAATAAATTCTTCCTTACCCGGATAACTAGTAACCTCTATTTCGAGAATGGAACCACCATATGGATTGGCAGCTAAAGCTTTAGATAAACCTACTTTAGATTTAGAATTTCTTGATGGAAAGTATTTAACTGTACTTAAATAAGTAACTAAATCTTTTTCTTTTATTTCTATATTTTCTAAGTTTTTATTTTCTAATTTATATTTAGTAATTATCTTTCTTATAATTTTATTCAATAGTCTTTCTAATTCTCTTACACCACTTTCCTTAGTATATCCATCTATAATTTTATATATAACGTTATCAGTTATGTTTACCTTAGCATTAACTATACCATTTTTCTTTTTGACTCTATCAATTAGATAATTCTTTACTATTGTTACTTTTTCATAATCGAGATAAGCATCTAAATGAATGATTTCTAATCTGTCTTGTAAGACCGGTGGTATTAAATTAATATCGTTTGCTGTTAGTATCCAAGTTACATTATTTAAATTTATTTTCTCTTCTATATAATTATCTACAAAACTAGAATTTTGATTAGTATCTAATAAATCAAGTAACGCACTAGCAGGATCACCTTTATAATCTTTACTTAGTTTATCAACCTCATCTAAAAGTATGACCGGATTCATACTTTTAGATTTAATTAAAGATGTAATTATTTTACCAGGACTACTACCTATATACGTTTTTCTATGGCCAATTAATTCTGCTGGATCATTTATTCCACCAAGACTAATTTTTACAAAGTTTTTATTTAAGCATTTTGCTATACTTTCAGCTAATGTTGTTTTACCTACTCCTGGAGGACCTACTAAACAAATTATAGGACTAGCTGTATTCTTATTATTTAATTTAACAGCAATATATTCTATAATTCTTTCTTTTACTTTTGTTAATCCATAATGAGTAGTATCTAATTTATTTTTAATTGTATTTAAATTGCTTTCATCTTTAGTTAATATTCCCCAAGGTATAGAAACTAAATAATCTATGTAACTTCTAATAACCGCTAATTCAGGACTTACATCTGGTGTAACACTTAACCTATCTAGTTCACTACTTATTCTTTTTTTAATATCTTCTGGTATAAAAGGATTATTTAATTTGATATTTACTTCTTCTATATATTCGCTTTTGCTATCTTTTTCTCCAAGTTCCTTCTTAATAATTTTTATTTTTTCTTTAAGAAGCATTTCTTTTTGCATATCATCAAGATCTTTTTTTAATTCTAAATCTATTTTATTTTCTAAATCTATAACAGCTAGCTCCACATTTATTTCTTTAATTAATTTTTTAGCACGACTCTTTCTACTAAAATCTAGTGAAAAGTTTAACTTTTTTTCATAATTTAAAGGCAAAAAATTAGCAACTATATCAGTCAATCTATCTAAATCGGTAGTACCTTTAATTTGACTTAATATAGAATTTGATATATATGGATTAGTGCTTATAAACAAATCTAGTTCATTCATTAATTTTCTTAGAAGTGCTGTTTCTTCTATCTCATCATATTCATCTTCTTTAATATTAGTTACTATACTATCTAGTATATCTTTTTCATTAGAATAATTTACATATTCTAATATTCTAACTCTTTTTATTCCTCTTAATACTATTCTAGAATTTCCATTAGGTAAATCTAATTTACTAGTTATTTTAGCAACAACTCCAATTGTAGGTAAATCAGAAGTATCTGGGTTAACTTCTAAATCATTTAGTGGTGTTACAATTAACACTTCATCGTTATGATATAACTTAGATATCTCTATTACTTTTTTAGAAATATCATTATTAAGCTCAATTCTAGCATCAGATAATGGCAATACTACAAGACCTTTTAATAGAATAACAGGTAAGTTATTTTTAATCATGTATATCGCCTCCATGGATACTTATTATAAGTATTTTCACATTATTTGTCCACTAAAAAAATAAGTTTTTGAAACAAATTTCTTAAACTTATTTTATTAAGTACATTTTTAATTACAACTACCTTCATAATCTATTTCGTATGGACTAAAAGATGTCCCGTTACCAGTCACTTTTACGCATGATAACAGTGAAAGAGCCGGACGAACTGCTCCTAATCCAGAAGAAGAAGTCACATAAATACCAATATCAAAGTCACTAATTATAAATATAGCAATATTTCCTTCATTATATTTGCTTGAATAATTATAATGAGAAGGAGACAAAGTCCACCACGATTTACCACCTGTGATTGATTCTCCTTGACTATTTGTATAATACCATATATATGGATACTTTAATTCTTCAAATTCTTTGCCACCAGCAAATGTAGCCTCATCAACTGTCATTAAAGCGACGGGATATGTTAGCTGTCCATTTCCCCCGCCTTCAGTACTTACACTAAATTTGTCAGCCAAAGCTTGTGTACTCTCAAATAACCCTCCATTTTTATTTCCTCCACATTTATATGTTGGAGTATAACTAATTGACCTTTCACGTGGTCCATACATAAATTCACTTGTCATTGAATACGTTCTATATCCTATGCTTCTATCATTACAAAATATTGCTGTTTTGCTTATATATTTATCATAATTAGTTAATAAATTGTTTTTATACCAATTATCTATTGTTTGTTTTATTATACTATCATTTGTGTTAGTTCTATTATTTTCTAATGAACCACTTGTACCATACATATAACCTGCATACATTGGATCATAGTAAGAACTATTAAACGATGACGTACCTTCTACATTTGTACCGCTTATGTATCCTTTTGTTGTATCAGGACTTGTTCCAGCATAAAGTAATCTTATACTTCCATCTTCATTTGTTCTTATAATTCTCCAATATATATCATCCCCTGTTTTCCATAAATTTGAACTTGATGTATCATCATTAGAATACTTTCCAAACTTCACCCAATTATTTGCTGTCGCACCTGAATAATAGTATACTGTACTTCCATCTTCTGTTTTATTTGTTTGATATATAGTTCCTGTTGTTTCTTCAGTAAATGCCTTTGAAAAATTTGTTCTATCTGGCGCTACTTTGTTATCCTCTAATATTGCATCTTTTAAAGCAATAGATTGGCAATCTCCTGTTGTTCCTGTTATGTGTAATTTTCCTTCAAATGTTCTTGATGATTCATCACCAGTTAATATAAAACTTTGATCTTCTGTTTCACTATAAGATAACCATAATCTTAGTATATAATTTTTTGATGGTAAAGATGAACTTAATGATTCATTTCTAACCATTAATATTTTTGTTCCACTTACTAATCCATCAAAATTTCCTACATATGCATTTGTTCCATCACTTAATTCATATTTTAGAAATTTATTCTGTAAATTAGTTCCAATATTATCTACATCTAAGTACAAATTATAACATGCTTTAGTCACACCACTTCCTGATAGTGTTATACTAAATTCGTTTTTACTTGCTTTTGTATCTTTTTGGGTATCATATATTGGAAATTGATTTGTTAAATTTATTTTATTTTCATTTATTACTAAATTTAATTTCCCTCCTGTAATACTAATAGTTGATCCATCACCTTTTATTCTTGTTTTAAAATATGCATAACTTGTTGTAGATATTATTATGATTAAACACATCACCATAATTATTAAATATCTTTTCTTCATATCTTTCCTTCCTTTCTTCGAGCATAAAAAAATCCATAGACTTGTGCCTATGAATTTAATATAAAACAAAAACTATGAGAGTTAGTTAGTAATAACCCCCCCCGAAATTCGTACCAAGTTTGGTACTTAATTCAAAGAGAATTAGTTCTTTCATAGTTTCATTTGCTCCTTTATTTTTTATATTTTTATTGTATCAAATCATTTGTTGCTATTCAAGAGATATTACATATTTTTTATTCTTGCTTTATATTTTTTTGTAATTTCATCAATAATTCTGTTAAACTCAATCATTACTTCTTCTTCAGTTAAAGTTCTAGTTTCATCCATAAATGTTAATGTAAAAGTTAAACTCTTTTCATCACTTAGTTTATATTCATCATATACCTTAACATTAGATAAAATCTTTGTTGATTTATTCTTTATATCTTTTATTATTTCTTTACTAGTTATATCATTATTTAATATAAATGATACATCTTTAACTATACTAGGATATTTACTTATTTCTTTAAATTTCATTTTACCAGTTTTCATAGTTCTTAATAAAGATAAATTTATTTCACTTACATATATGTTAGATTTATTTATACTTGGATGTAATTTACCAATAAATCCTACACATTTACCACCTACGATTATATTTGCAGATTGATAAGGATGTAATTCATTTATAGTTACTGGTGTTGTAAAATCATACCTATTTTTATAACCTAAATAATCAAGTATTCCTTCTACTACACCTTTAATGTAATAGAAATCAGCATTAATTTTAGTATTTATTCCTCCAATTAATTCTCCTGACATTAATATAGATAATAGTTCTTCTTCTTTGTATTCATTATTCTCTTTATAATACTTTTTACCTATTTCAAATATACTTACATCAGTTATATTTCTAGCTTTATTATAATCATATACTTCAATTAAAGATGGAATAATACTAGTTCTTAAGTTACTCTTTTCACTTACTAATGGTTCTAATACTTTTATTAGTTCTAGATTCTCATTACCAAAACTTTTAGCATTCTTTTCACTTACTAAACTATAAGTTAAAACTTCATTAAGTCCTAGTGTAGAAAGTCTTACTTTTAATTCTCTATTATAGATATCCATACTACCTTTTTTAGAGCTTTTTGGTAATGTTGGAACAATATTATCTACTCCATATATTCTACCTACTTCTTCAATTATATCTTCTTTTATGCTTACATCTTGTCTTCTAGTAGGAACTTTTATATTAAATTCATTACCATTTACATTAACAGTAAATTTAAGTCTATTAAGTACATCTACTACATTACTTATTTCTAGATTCATTCCAAGAACACTATTAATTTTATCTAAAGTAATATTTACTTCTTTTTCTTCTTTATTAGATAAATCATATATAACAGTACCACTTAATACATTACCATTAGCATATTTACTTAGTAATTCTTTACTTCTTTCCATAGCTAAGTATGTTCTATTGATATCTAATCCTTTTTCAAATCTACTTGATGCCTCACTTCTTAATATTCTTTTAGCAGTTTTTCTAACTGTACCAGCATCAAATATAGCACTTTCTATTAAGATATTTTTAGTTTCATTAGTTACTTCAGTATCAAGTCCACCCATAACACCCGCAAGTCCTATTGAGCCTTTTGAATCACATATAACTAAATCATTTTTAGTTAAAGTTCTTTCTGTATTATCCAGTGTAGTTAGTAATTCTCCATCATTAGCCATTCTAACTTCCATATAGTTACCTACTTTATCAGCATCATAGAAGTGAAGAGGTTGACCTGTTTCCATCATTATATAATTTGATATGTCTACTACATTATTTATAGGTCTAATACCACATGCGATTAGTCTACTTTTAATGAACTCTGGACTTTCTTTTATACTTACATTTTCTACTTTACCTAATAAAAATGTTTTTACTTTATCAGTACTTACTACTAATGTCATATCATCCATAAAGTTAGATTCATGGCTTTCATATTTAGGTTTAGGTTCATTAACAGGTTTATCATAAACAGCACTTAGTTCATAAGCCATACCTATCATACTCATTAAGTCACTTCTATTACTAGTAAGTTCAAAGTCTACTATTTCATCATCTAAATTTAAATATTTTAAAGCATCTTCTCCAATTGGAGCATCTAATGGTAATTCATGTATTCCTTCAATATCTTTTTCACTTAAGAATTTCTTATCAAGACCTAATTCAGCAATGCTACAACACATACCATTACTTTCTACTCCACGAATTACTCCTCTTTTAATTTCTCCACCAGGTAATTTAGCACCAGGTAAAGCCACTATTACTTTAAGCCCTTTTCTCATATTAGGAGCACCACATACTATATTTAATATTTCAGTTCCAACATCAATTTTACATACATGTAAATGATCACTATCTGGATGCACAGTACACTCTAGTACTTCACCAATAACTAAGTTAGTAGCATTAATAAGTTTACCTGCATAATCATATTCATTACCAACTCTTGTCATATTATTAGCAATATTTTCTATAGTATCATCTATTTCAATATAATCATTAACAAACTTTTTACTTAGTATCATTTAAACCATCCTTTCTATCAAATTCATTTAAAAATCTTAAATCATTAGTATATATATTTCTTAAATCACTAATACCATATTTAAACATAGTAAGTCTTTCTATTCCTACACCAAATGCAAATCCAGTATAAACTTCAGGATCATAACCACACATTCTAAGTACATTAGGATGAACCATACCACTACCTAATATTTCAATCCATCCAATGTTTTTACATAAAGGACAACCTTTACCACCACATTTAAAGCATGTAACATCTACTTCATAACTAGGTTCAGTAAATCCAAAGAAGCTAGGTCTAAATCTAATGTTAGTATTAGGTCCTAATATCTTTCTAGCCATTTCTAATAAAGTACCTTTTAAATCACTTAGACTTATATTTTTATCAACTACTAGTCCCTCCATTTGCATAAATTGGTGACTATGAGTAGCATCATCATTATCTCTTCTATATACTTTACCAGGACATACTATTTTAATAGGTGTCTTTTCTTTATTAGCAAGCATTGTTCTAACTTGTACACTACTAGTTTGAGTTCTAAGTAACATATCTTCAGTTATATAGAAAGTATCTTGCATATCTCTAGCTGGATGATCTTTTGGTATATTAAGTTTTTCAAAACAATAGTCATCTGTTTCTACTTCTGGACCTTCTACCACATCATAGCCCATGCTTACAAATAAATCTTCTAAGTCCATTCTAACTTGAGTACAAGGGTGTAAACTACCATTTTTAATTTTTTTACCAGGTAATGTTATATCTATCTTTTCATTTTCCAATTTTCTATTTAATGTTTCTTTCTTTATATTATCTAGTTTACTATCAAATATATTATTAAAAGTAGTTCTAAATTCATTAGTAAGCAATCCCAAAGTTTTCTTTTCTTCAGGTGTAAGTCCTACCATTTCTTTCATTATAGAAGTAAATTCACTTTGTTTACCAAAGTATTTACTTTTAATTAAATTCATTTCCATTTCTTCTTTAGCATTATCTATTTTTTCTTTTGCTTCAATTAATAATGTTTCTAATTTTTCTTTCATACTTATATTCCTTTCTTTATTTTTCTAAGGCAACAATCCTTACTTTACTTTTACCATTTAATACATTTTTACTCCATTTAAATGGGAATTCTTTTTCTTTAGTCTTTTTGGAAGTATTATCTGTAGATTTCATATTACTAAAGAATCCTTTCGGAAAAGATACTTTTTTATTTTTCATAAATGCCTCCTTCAACAAAAAAACTTTATGCTTAAGGACTATTACTAGCGGTACCACCTTAATTCATAAAGTTATTATGCTCTCATTACTTTAACGCAGTTATACGATTCTTTTTTAACAGAAGAATGAAACTTCATATATAACATTATTAGCTTGCACCAACCACTAACTCTCTAGAAATTAAATTATATACTACACTTTCTTCCAAAAGATACTTATATTTTAATGCAAATTCTATAAATTTTCAAGTAGTTAATCTATTTTTCATAAATAAAAATATAGAAAAAATTAATGTTGTTTGCTTGTTTTAATAATAAAACTACTTATGCTTTAAAGCATAAGTTTTCTAAGGCAAATAGAACACCGACTCAACTGAGACGGTGTTCACCAGTTAAGTAATGGACTAAGTAAACACCTAACAGCTCAAAGCTAGGTATTACTCTTTTTTTATGTCCATTAATATTATATGTCTGAATAACAATTTAATTATAGAAAATCGTATTAATTATTTCAAGTACTTAATTAAATACTTAATAATTCTTTTTCCTTTTCTTTATATTTTTCTTCTACTATTACATTATATTTATCTATAAGTTTTTGTACTTGATCTAGATATCTTTTTTCTTCATCTTCTGCGTATTCTTCTCTTTTAATGTTGTTATTAGCATCTTGTCTTACATTTCTTAAAGCTATTCTTGCTTCTTCGGCCATTTCTTTAACTTGTTTAACATAGTTTTTTCTAGTTTCTTCAGTTAATTCAGGAATAGTTAAAAATACTACTTCTCCATTATTAGTAGGAGCCATACCTAATTCAGCTGCATATATAGCTTTTT
Organism: uncultured Bacilli bacterium; assembly: GCA_934096075.1. GTDB lineage: Bacteria > Bacillota_I > Bacilli_A > RF39 > UBA660 > CAKOLN01. Next base: position 48,332 of record CAKOLN010000008.1, on the reverse strand, counting down.
CAATTTCTTTTAATAAACTCTTATCAAAAGGTTTTATCATTAATTGTCTAGCTTCAGGTACACTTATAGTCGCAACACTTTGAATTGGTGTTGGTGCACCATAATATTCTACCATAATACCATTTAAAATATTTGGATTAGCGCGTCCAGCTCTTACAGTAGTAAATCTACTTTCTAAATTTTCAATTACTTTGTCCATTTTAGACTTTACATCATTTTCATTAAACATTATTTTCTTCACCTAAGTTAATTTTATCAAATAATAAATAAAAAAGAAATAGAATTTTAATCTATTTCTAAAATTATTTGCAACTACCATCATAATCTACTTCGTAAGGACTTTCTGGAGTCCCATAACCTGATTTTATACCAACACAAGAGGATAAAGATATTACAGGACGAAGTTCACCACTTGACCAGCCAGTCAACCTATAAGAATCAAGAAGTGAATAAAAATACACATTACTATTTGTAGTAAGAAATGGAGTCATAGTACGAATATTAAGATTGCTTGTAACGGATTCATTATTACTATTCAAATAGTACCACACCATTTTGTTGTCTGTCACAGCTTCCGTTCCACTTACTCCACCGGCAAAAACTAGTTCATCTGCAGTCATCATTGCAATTGGATAAGTTAATTGTCCATTTCCTCCTCCTTCTGTACTCACACTAAATTTATCAGCTATCGCCTGTGTACTTTCGATTAAATTGCTATTTTTATCTACTCCGCATTTATATGATGGTGAGTTATTCACTTCTAATCTACTAGTAGCACCATATTTAATGGTAAGATCTGTATAATTATTTGTAGTACTTCTATCATTACAATATATTGCCGTCTTACTTAAATATTTGTAATAGTTAGTTAATAAATTGTTTTCATACCAGTTATCTATTATTTTTTTTGACACACTAGAATATTTATTTTCTCTTCCTTGTTCAAAACTACCACGTGTTCCATACATATATCCTATTCTTAATACTGCATTTCGAGAAGTTTCTGAGTAATCCATCGAAATATATGCTTTTGTAGTATCAGGACTTATTCCTGAATATAGTAATCTTGTACTACCATCTTCATTTGTTCTTATAATTCTCCAATATATATCGTTACTCGTAGTTTTACCTAATGTGGCATCAACGTTACTCCATGTACCATTGATTTCAGTGCATAACGATTCAGATAACCCAACTATATTGTAACTTAAAGTGCAAACCTTTGTAGAATTACATTCTTCACTTGTTCTTACTGTTCTAGCATACATGTAATCTGTTTCAGCATCGTTTAGCACTGCATACAACACAGGCTCACTATTATAAGTGCACTCAGTTATTGTTTCCTTTCCAAATTTTACCCAATTGTTTGCTGTATTTCCTGAATAGTAATAAACTGTACTTCCATCTTCTGTTTTATTCGTTTGATATATTGTACCTGTTGTTGTTGCTGTGTTTGTTACACTAAAATCTGTTCTTTCACTTATTGTTGGATTATCTATTAGAATGAGTTTAGCTAATGATGGATAGCTTCCTTCTGATATGTATAATTTACCACTTAGTTCTGCTCCCATGTCATCTGATTGATCTATATTCTCATCATTTGGATATTGTATTGTGATTGTATAGTTTTGAGTAACTCCTTCAGCTATTGATATACTGTATGCTAGTACAGTATCTTGAGCTTTTGATGACTTTGGTACATCCTCAAAACTTGTCATATTATATCCACTATCTGTACTTGTTATTTTGTATTGTAAATATCCTGTTGTTTTGAATGTATTTATTAAATCTTTTATTACTATATTATATTTATACGTACTATTAGATTTATTCTCTACACTAAATGTTTTTGTCATACTCCAGTTATCTTCAGCTACTACATTTTCTCCTGTTATGGCATCTCCATTATTGAATATTATCCTTAAATCTTTTGTATTTACTGATATATCTTTTTCTTTTCCTACTATTTGTGTTGCAAAGTATGCTAGTGATATTCCTATTAATGATATTAATACTACTCCTATTCCATACAATGCATATTTCTTTTCTTTCATCTTTTTTCTTCCTTTCTTTGAGCACGAAAAAATCCATAGACTTGTGCCTATGAATTTAATGTAAAACAAAAACTATGAGAGTTAGTTAGTAATAACCCCCCCCGAAATTCGTACCAAGTTTGGTACTTAATTCAAAGAGAATTAGTTCTTTCATAGTTTTCGTTTGCTCCTTTATCTTTTACAATTCAATTTTATCAAATCATCCGTTGTTATTCAAGAGGTTTTGATGAAAAATTTATCAACAGTTACATCCAATGCTTTACTTATTTTATATAGTGTATATACACTTATTCCTTGTATTATATTTTTACTTTCAAGTGATCCTAAAAGTGGAGTTGATACTCTAATTAGTTTAGATAATTCTTTTTGGGTTAACCCATTTTGCTTTCTATATTTCTTTACATTATATCCTATTATCATTTTAAGTTCATTTTCCGTTATCATATTGTCACCTAATTTTCAGCACTTGCACATGTATCATCTATTGTTACTTCATATGGACTAGATGATGTTCCATTGCCTGATGAATATTTAACACATGCTTTTAAGCTTATAGCCGGACGAACGGCATCTGTATAATAAGCATACGCGCTATAATATAAGCGCCCTCTAGCATATCCACCATCCGCACTAAATACACCTAAATAATACTCAACACTTTGAGGATTTTCTTTAAATCTACCACAAGGAGAAAGTAACCACCATCTATAACTAGAAGTTATTGAAAATCCTTGACTATTTGCATAATACCATACAGAAGAGCTTACGTTTGTATAGTATAATCCACCTGCAAAAGATACTTCGTCTGCAGTCATAAGTGCTATTGGATATGTAAGTTGTCCGTTTCCTCCATTAGCTGTACTTGCACTAAATTTATCGGCAATTGCTTGTGTACTTTCAAATAGTCCACTGCTTGTATTTGCACCACGTTTATATGAGGGTGTTTTATTATCATCTAATCTCGTTTTTGCCCCAAAATAGAAATTTGCATTGCTTATATTATATGTTCCACCTCCTATGCTCCTGTCACTGCAATATATTGATGTTTTACTTATATATTTATCGTAATTGGTAAGTAAATTACTTTCATACCAACTATCTATTGTTGATTTTATTGTGCTGTCATTTGTATTTGTTCTATTATTTGCTAATGAGCCACTTGTTCCATACATATACCCTACATACATTGGGTCTATATCTCTAGTTGAATTGAAGGCTGTGTTATTATTTATATAACCACTTGTTGTATCATGACTCGTGCCTGAAAATAGCAATCTCACACTTTTATCTTCATTTGTTCTTATTATTCTCCAGTAGAAATTTCCAAATTTTACCCAGTTATTTGTTGTATTTCCTGAATAATAATACACTGTACTTCCATCTTCTGTTTTATTTGTTTGATATATTGTTCCTGTTGTTGTTGCTGTATTTGTTACACTAAAGTCTGTTCTTTCACTCACTGTTGGATTATCTATTAGTATTTGTGCTGCCAATGTTCCTGATTTGAATGGTCCATCCTCTTGTAGTGTTACTTCACATGTTATATTTTTTCTTATATTAGTTATTGTTATGATATTATTTGTTAATGTTCCTCCTGTACAATTTACCTCTGCCTCTTCTAATGTATATCCTTCATTTGGTGTTATTGTGAATGTTGTACTTCCATTGAATGTTGTTGTTTTACTTACTGCATCTGATGTTCCATTTGTTACATTCATTGTTACTTTAAATGAATCTGTATACATTTCAGCTATTCTTGTATATCCTGTTTTCTCTTCTACTTTTGTATTATATTGATATCCTCCACTTATATTGAATTCTACTGTTATATCTGTTGTTGCTTCTATGAATACTTTTACTATTTTTGTTGTCGATGTATTATAGTTATCTATTGTATCACTTACTTTATCTATTGTTGTACTTCCATAATATACTTTTCCTTCTCCACTTGTTATTTTATAGTCTACTCCATAGTTACTTATTATACTATTTAAACTATTTATTTTTATTTCTACTGCAGTTACTTTTCCTGATGATAAACTAACTGTATTTCCACTTATTGTTTCTTCTCCTCCTAAACTACTTATTTCTATTCCATACATTAAGTTTCCTATTCTTAAATCAGTTACTTTATATTCATTTGTTATTATTTTAAATGATGCATAACTTAATGATAATACCATTATTAATAGAAATGTTATTGTATAGAATATACCTGTTTTTGTTTTTATAAATTTCATACCTTTACCTCTTTTCTCACACACGAAAAAATCCATAGACTTGTACCTATGAATTTAATGTAAAACAAAAACTATGAGAGTTAGTTAATAATAACCCCCCCCGAAATTCGTACCAAGTTTGGTACTTGATTCAAAGAGAATTAGTTCTTTCATAGTTTCGTTTACTCCTTTATTTTTTACATTTTAATTTTATCAAATCATCTACTTTTATTCAAGAGGTTGTGGTGAATTTAACTTTGATTTAAACTTTTTGTATCAATTTTGTTTGTTAAATCTTCAATTGAAGTATAATTTAATTCTTTTAGTCTATTAGTTACATAAGTAATTCCTTTAGTATAATTTTCTCTTTTTGCGATTCTATAAAATTTTATTAAGTCATCTAATTCACTTTGTATCTCATCAAGCATCAATTGTTCAGAAAGTAATGGATAGTATACTTCTTTACTCATCATTATTGAATTACGGATATTATCTCTAATGTAATTAAGTATCTTTAGCATTCTTTCTAATAAAATTTGTTTCTTTGAATTTAAAGAATATAAATTTGATATTTGATATAATTTTATATTATGTTTTAATTCTAAACTTAAACATTCAGAACTTATTCTCATTTCAGTTATTGGATTACAAAAAGAACTTGAATATTTACTTATTTTCTTTTTATAATATTCATCTCTTATAGTTTTCAAATCAGACTCTATTTGTTTAAATATTTGAGTAAATTTTTCTTCATCTTTATTATCAAATGCGTTCTTTAACTCTACTACGTTTTTCATATATGCCTCCATAAATTTATTATATTTTATCACTTAAGAATTTTTAATTCAACAAAAAACATAGACAATAAATCTATGTTTAATATTCTATATTTTAAATTCATCAAAGAAGTCACTCATAGTCATTGTTTCATATACTACTTCTTTAGGTTTTTCTTCATTTTTTATTTTTTCTTTAGGTATTTTCTTTATTTCATTTTCTTTAACTTCATCTTTAGTAACATCTTCAATTACTTTAAGTCTAGCTTCTTTAAATACATCTGTTACACTAGTTTTTTCAAATACACTACCTGTACTTTGTTTATCCATTATATTTATATCACTAGATTTTATTAAATTAGTATCTCCAGTAATTATACCATAATTTGTTTTAGAAGTACCTGCATAAGATTTAACTATATCATATTTTTTAGACTTAGGACTTTTTAATATATTATCTCCCTTTAAACTTCTCTTAGAGAATTCTATTTCATCTAATTTAACTCTTTTAGCAGTATTTTTATCAGTAAATAATGTTATATATTCATGAGTAGTATTAGTTATAAATCCATTTATTACTTCATCATCATTTAATTTAATACCTTTTACTCCACTCGCTTTAGGTCCTACTACTGGTATTTCATCTTTATTAAATTTAAGAGCAAAACCATTTTTAGTAACTATATATACATCACCCTCATTAATACTAGAAGCTACTACTAAATCATTATCTTTTAATTTAAATATAGTCATAGGTTTAGAATATCTAGTTACTGGCAATGTATTAAGTTCAGTTCTTTTAACCATACCATCTTTACTAAATAATGTTATAGTTCTATTATCAAAATCTTTTATTCCAAATGAACTTACTATTACTTCTCCTTCACTAAGTGGAATATAACTACTTATATGTTTACCAATATCTTTATATTTATTTTCTGTTATATCTCTTATTGGTAAATAACAATAATTACCTAGATTAGTTATTAATATTAGTGTATCTATATTATTTATTTTATATAGTCCTAATAAGTAGTCTCCTTCTTTAATACCATAAGGAGTATCTTTACTAGCATTATAACTCTTAATACTAACTTTCTTAATATAACCACTTTTACTTACACTAACTATATAGTCTTCTTTAGGTATCATAGATAATTCATCTATTTTAATTTCAGTTATTTCATCTTTTATTATAGTTCTTCTTGGTGTACCAAAATCTTTCTTTATTTGTCTTAATTCATCTTTCATTACACCTTTTAATATGTTTTCATCACTTAGTACACTATTTAAATATTCTATTGTTTTCATTAATTCTTCATATTCATTTTTTAAATCAGTTACATCAGTATTAGTTAATTTATATAGTTGCATCATTACTATAGCTGTTGCTTGTTCATTAGTAAAGTCATATTCTTTTACTAAATTTTCTATAGCATCACTTTTATTTTTACTTTTTCTAATAGTTTTTATTACTTCATCTAGTATATCTAATGCTTTTATAAACCCTTCTACTATATGCATTCTTTTTTTAGCATGTTCTAAATCAAAATTACATCTATTTATTACTACTTCTTTTTTATGAGATATAAATGCATCTAATATGTCTAATATACCTAGTACTCTAGGTCTTTTATTATCAATAGCGACTACATTAAAGTTATAGTTTATTTGTAATTCAGTATTTTTAAGTAAGTAGTTAATTATAAGGTTAGCATCTGCATCTTTTTTTAGTTCAATTACTAATCTAGCAAGATTTACTTTGTCAGATTCATCTATTACTTCAACTATACCATCTATTTTTTTGTCACATTTTATGTCTTCTATTTTTTTCTTTAAAGATTCTTTTAATACTTCATAAGGTATTTCTTTTATTAGTATCTGTTTTTTATTTTTTTCTTCTATTATTTCATAGTTAGCTTTTAATACTACTCTACCTTTACCTGTTGTATAAGCATCTATTAATCCTTGTTTACCTTCTACTACACCTCCAGTAGGAAAGTCTGGTCCTTTTATTATTTCTAATATTGTATCTAATCTACAGTTAGGACTATCTATTCTTTTTATTGTTGCATCTATTACTTCACTTAAGTTATGAGGTGGTATGTTAGTAGCGTAACCTGCGCTTATACCAGTCGAACCATTAACTAAAAGTGCTGGAAAATGTGCTGGTAGTACAGTAGGTTCTAAGTCTTCATCACTATAGTTAAGTGTCATTTTTACTGTATCTTTATTTATATCTTTTAGCATTTCATTTGCTATTTTAGATAATCTTGCTTCAGTATAACGACTTGCTGCTGGACCATCTCCATCTATTGAACCATTATTACCATGTATTTCTACTAAACATTCTCTCATTTTCCATGGTTGACTTAATCTTACTAATGCATCATATATTGAAGAATCACCATGAGGATGATAATGTCCCATGATATCTCCAACCGCCTTAGCACTTTTTCTAAATGGCTTATCATAAGTATTTTTAGATTCATACATACTCCAAAGTATTCTTCTTTGAACAGGCTTTAGTCCATCTCTTACATCTGGTATTGCACGGTCTTGAATTATACTTTTAGCATATCTTCCAAATCTATCCCCCATTATTTCTTCTAGGGTATAGTCATATATTTTTTCTACAATTGATTCATTTGTCTTTTTTGCCATAACTACCTCCTAAAATCATCTTCTAAAGTAAAGTCTACATTTTCATTAATCCATTCTTTTCTAGGATCAACTTTATCTCCCATAAGTACACTTACTCTTTTTTCTGCTAACATAGCATCTTCTATTGTTACTCTTATTAAACTTCTATTTTTAGGATCCATAGTAGTTTCAAATAATTCATCTGAATCCATTTCACCAAGTCCTTTAAATCTATTTATTTTATATTGTCCTTTAATAAGTTTTCTTTTCTCATTAAGTTCTTCATCAGTTTGTATGTATTCTTTAGTTTTACCAGTTTCTAAACTATATAATGGTGGATTAGCTATATAAAGCATACCATTTTCAATCAAACCTTTCATAAATCTATAGAAGAATGTTACAAGTAATACTTGAATATGCGCTCCATCATCATCAGCATCGGTCATTATTATAACTTTACCATAGTTAGAATCACTAGGATTAAAATCATTTCCTATACCGGCGCCTATAGTTTGTATTATTGTGTTTAACTCTTCATTACTATTTATATCATTAGTACTTGCTTTTTCACAGTTAAGTACTTTACCTCTTAATGGTAAGATTGCTTGAGTTTCACGATTTCTTCCTGTTTTAGCACTTCCTCCAGCTGAATCTCCTTCTACTAAGAATAATTCATTTTTAGTTTTATCTTTACCACTTGCTTTAGTAAGTTTACCATTAGTTATTCTATCTTTATTACTTTTACTTTTACCATTTCTAGCTTCTTCTCTCGCTTTTCTTGCTGCTTCACGCGCAACTTTACTTTTAAGAGCTTTATCCATTATTAAGTTTGCTACACTTTTATTTTCTTCTAAATAGTAACTTAATTTTTCATAAACTATACTTTCTACTGCTGTTTTAGCACTAGGTGTACCCAATTTACCTTTAGTTTGTCCTTCAAATTGAAGTATTTCTTCTGGTACTTTAACACTTATTACTGCAGTTAAACCTTCTCTTGTATCAGATCCTTCTAAGCTTGTATTTTTACCTTTAAGTAAGTTATTGTTTTTTATGTATTCATTAAATACTTTTGTAATAGCTGATTTAAATCCTACTTCATGAGTACCACCATCAATTGTTTTTACATTATTTACAAATGATATTATGTTTTCATTATAAGAATCTGTATAACACATCGCTATATTGATATCTATATCATTTTTATTTCCATTTATATCTATAGTTTTGTGTAATGGGGTTTTATTTTCGTTTATGTATTCTACAAAAGATACTAGTCCATTGTCATAGTGATAACTTACACTTCTATCATTTATTTCATCTGTTACTTCGATTGTTAAATCACTTATTAAAAAAGCACTCTCTTGCATTCTTTCACTTATAGTAGTAAAACTAAATTTAGTTGTTTCAAATATAGTATCATCAGGCCAAAATTCTACTGTTGTTCCTGTTTTTCTACTTGTTCCAATTTTCTTTAATGGAGCATCTACATTTCCACCATTTTTAAATGATATTTGATATTCTCCTCCATCACGATTTATTGTAACTATCATTTTTTTAGATAAGGCATTAACAACACTAGCACCAACACCGTGTAAACCACCACTTACTTTGTATTCTCCTGTTTCAAATTTGCCACCAGCATGTAATACAGTATAGATTACTTCAGGTGTTGATTTACCACTTTCATGTTTACCACAAGGAACACCTCTTCCTTCATCACTTACTCTTATGCTGCCTGATTTTGTTAATGTTACTTTTATTAGTTTACCATAACCATTTATTGCTTCATCAACTGCATTATCAACGATTTCCCATACTAAATGATGTAACCCTCTTTTATCAGTTGATCCTATATACATGCCTGGTCTTTTTCTTACAGCTTCTAAGCCTTCAAGTATTTTTATCGATTTATCATCATAAGCCATATAACCACTCCTACTGGTAGTGCACTACCATCATCACTATTTATCATAACATAAGTTTTTAGGTTTTTCAAAGAAATTCAAGCAAAGTTTTTATTTTGCAATTAAATGTGTTATTTATTGTACTTTTTAATTGACTTTTAGCATAATATTTAGTACATTATTGTTGAACTAAACATAAAGTAAATGTTTCTCGCTTCGGGTGGCTAGCGAGTAATAAGTAATTTCAATTGTAAATTTAAGAACATCATAAATTTTATGATGTTTTGATTTTTATAACAAATTTATATAAAAAGTACAAAACATTTAAGTCTTGTACTAATTTATTTATTTTATTAATTTGATATTATTTTCTATTTCATATCTTATTAATTTAGCTAATTCTTCTTTATTAGATATACTATTATTTTTGTATTCACCTTTTGTATTTACAATCAATTCTAGAATACAAGTTTCTTTTTCAGAAGATATACTTGTTATTTCTTTATCATCATTAAGAGTAATATATGCAGTTTTACCTAATTTTAAGTCATGAGTTGCACCAAACGCATTAGATACAAAATCTGATTCTTTAGAATAAGGTAATACACTAAAATAATATTTGTTATCTTTTCCTTCTAAAGCATATATAGTTACTTTATTTGTATAATTAATTCCTACAATTTCTGTTTCTTGTATATTCATTTTAACCTCTTTTATAAATTTAATTTTTTGCATTTTGTCCTAGGAAAAGGAATAGTATCTCTTATATTATCCATTCCAGTGGTATACATAACTAGTCTCTCAAATCCAATACCAAATCCACTATGTGGTACAGTACCATATTTTCTTAATTCTAAATACCATTTATAATCTTCTAAAGTCATACCTAGATTTTTAATTTTATTTAAAAGAATTTCATAATCATCTTCTCTTTGACTTGCTCCGATAATTTCACCTATTCCTGGAACCAATAAATCGGTTGATGCAACTGTTTTTCCATCTTTGTTTTCTTTCATATAAAATGATTTTAATTCTTTTGGATAATTCATTATAAATACTGGTTTTTTAAATATAACATCTGTTAAATATCTTTCATGTTCACTTTTTAGGTCGCATCCCCAGTAAACTGGAAACTCAAAATTTTCTTTTGAATCTAAAAGAATTTTTATTGCATCAGTATATTCTAATCTTGCAAATTTTTCTTTTACAACATTGTTTAATCTATTGTATAAATCTTTATCATAATATTTTGTAAAGAATTCTATTTCATCCTTACATTCTGTTAATACCCTTTCAATAACATATTTTATAGTGCCTGTTGCAATGTCCATTATATCATTTAAATCAGCAAAAGCAACTTCAGGTTCTATTTGCCAAAATTCAGCAGCATGACGTTTAGTATTGGAATTTTCAGCTCTAAAAGTTGGTCCAAAAGTATAAACCTTTCCAAATGAAGATGCCATTGCTTCTGCCTCTAATTGTCCTGAAACTGTTAAGTTTACTTTTCTTCCAAAGAAATCATCTTGATCCAAATTTTTATTAAATTCATTTTTTGAAACTTCATTTATATCTAAAGTTGTAACTCTAAATAATTCTCCTGCTCCTTCACAATCACTAGCAGTTATAATAGGTGTATTAACATAAGTAAAGTTATTAGATTGAAAATAATCATGTGTAGCTTTGGCTAATACATTTCTTACTCTAAAAACTGCATTAAATGTATTGGTTCTTGATCTTAAATGTGGTATTTCTCTCAAAAATTCTTTACTAGTTTTCTTTTTTTGTATTGGATAATCTTGTGGACACTTTCCTAATACACTAATTTCGTTTAAATTCATTTCAACATTTTGATTATGATTTAAAGAACTTACTATATCTCCTTTAACACATACTGAACTTCCTAAAGATAATTGCAAAATTTTTTCTGCATTTTTTTTATCTGTTAAGTCTATAACCACTTGCAAATTTTTTAATGTTGTACCGTCGTTTATTTCTAAAAAACATACATTTTTTGAACGTCTTATTGCTTTTATCCATCCACAAACTGTAACGTCATTTGCAAATACTTTTTTATTGTTTAATATACATTTTATATCTTCGTGTTTCATTTAAAAACCTCCCTTAAATCTTAATTTATGACTTATATTATCACTCAAAATAAATTTTGTCAATGACAACTTGCTTGATAATTTACATATATATCATAAGCCTCTATATCATTGTAATTTATTTTGTTTTTTGAAGAACAAACAACTGAATTTAATAGTTTTTTTGTGTCAATTGTAATAATCTTCCCAGAAAAATAACTCATTCTTTTTCTATTTTGTATTTGTACACCTTTACATAAGGCTTTTACATATTGTTGTGAATTAATATCATGTAAGAAAAAAAGTTCAGTGATATAGTACCCATCTTCCATCATATCAAATAAGTTCGTTTTTTTATTTTTACAATTAAATTTAATTTTTTTCTTTGTTTTTTTAATCTTTAAATTATTAAATTGTTGTTTATCTATTTTTTTTATATAATTAATTTGGTAACTTAATAATTGTGCAAAAGAAAATGCATTTAATATAATTTTAGTAGTTGCAATTTTTTCTATTTTTTCATCTATTTTTAAATTAATATTATTATTTATTTGTTTTATTTGATCTTTCAAGTATTTTAAATTAATTATTTTAGTTTTATAGTTGAATTGTTGACTATTTTTTTTAATATCGTTATATCCACATATTTTAATTTCAAAAAAATTTGAGATATTTGTTTTACAACTTTTATATTTTTTGTCTAACACAAAATTATAGGAAATCGAAATATCAAATTTGTTATTTTGATTTTTTGTATATTTATTGATAAAATTAATGTAAAAAAATAATATCGTTCTTATTATATAATCTTTTATTATGTTATTTTTGCAAAACATATTACAATCAAGTTCATATCTACTAGTCTTATTTAATACAAGAATTTTCATTTGTTTGCTTTCTTGATAACTATTTATTTTATTAAATGCACTAGTAATTGTATAAATATCATTTTTAACAAAGTTAATTTCATTTGAATCGTTGATAATTTCTTGATCTAATTTTCTTATTAGCTTCTTTTCATTTATCATTTTTTACCACCAGCATTTTTTTAATCATAACTAAAGGCCCACCAACTGTCGTATTTATAAATCCGCCTTTGCTTCCACAATAGCCTGGAATAAATTCTATTTCATTTCCAATCATTTCCGTGTTATTCAGTAAATCTAAAGTATTTCCAATTATGCTAATATTATCAATAACTTTTGTATAATCTATTTTCCCATTTTTTATTATATATGCTTCAATAACATTAAAACTAAAATTTCCAGAAATAGTATCAACTACTCCACCAACAATATTTTTTATATATATGGCTGATTTCAATTTTTTTATAATTTCATTACTTACATCTTTACCCTTTTCAATATAAGTGTTACTCATTCTGCTTGATATCGGAAAATAATAATTTTCTCTTCTTGCAGAGCCGTTACATTTTCTAAAATCCATAACTTCATCTAAACTTTCGGTAAGATAATTCTTTATAATTCCATTATCTATAAGGATTTTTTTGTTAGCTCTATTTCCCTCATCATCAACCATATAAGACCCGAATAATTCGGATAATTCAGGATTATCTACTAATGTGATTTTTTGATTTTTAACTTGTCTTAAATTATTAAATACACTTTTTTTTAGATTAATTTCTCTAGATTCTAATGCATGTCCACATGCTTCATGAAAAATCATTCCGCTTATTCCTTTTTCAATAATAATATTTGATATTGTTGCATCATTAATATTTACATCTGTGATTTTAATAAGTTTATCATATAGTTCATCTAAAATTTCTTTATAGTTTACTTTGCATAACTTATTTATATTAATCGTGCTTGCTTTTGTACAATAATTATATCTAGTTTTGTTATTTTCAACAATTTTAACAATTAAATCAATTTTATATAAATAATCAAATTTTTTTAAATACTTACCATTAGAATTAGCAATTAAAATTTCATCTTTTTCACTAATTAGTGTTATTTTTGCTTTTAATTTTTTATTATCTTTTTCTTTAATGAAATCATTGATACTATTTTTTAAATTATCAATATTAAATTTTTCTAATTCATTATTTTTTCCATATATTAATAATTTATTTAAAGTAATATGATTATTTGATATTTTATTTTTTTTGTGAAAAAATTTTTTTACCTTCTTTTTTAATAATTTAATATTTGCACCACTCGATGAGATATGATAAGATACTTTATCTATAAAAAAGTTTAAACTGATTCCTTCTTCTACTAGCATTTCTTTTTTGTCATTTAAACCAATTTTATTAATGCATTTTGTCTTTTTTATATAGTATATTTGAGCAAACTCAGCTCCATTATTTATACAAAAACTTAATAAATCTTCTAGTTCAATCTTATTTAAGTTCATCATATTTTACAATATTATATTTAATCATTTTATTTATTAAATTTTCGTATTCCTCATCTGTAAAATTATCTATGGTATTTATCAATTCAAATAAATCGTTTTTCGAAATTTCATTATGCTTTTTTATTTCATTTATTAAAATAAAACCTTTATTATTAAATTTATATATTTTCATATCATTAGCCGAAAAAATCATTTTGTCTTCTTCTCTAATTATAATATTTTTATTTAATTTAATTAAGTTCATATAAAAATTCTCCTCCTATATAGTTTCTTTTCAAAAAAAATTTGTATAACCTTTTTTCACTAAAAATTGCTAAAATAATAAGTTCTAAATAAGTTAATAAATTAAATATACATTTTAAATTATTTATTGCAAATAAATTGGCTTTTACTTCGTTAAAGTAAATATACTTTTTAGGATCATTTACAATTGTATTCTGTTTAATATGACCTATTTCATGAAAAATGACTAATGGTAAAAGGTTAACATTTGTTTCTTTGTTTATAAATAAAAAATAGTTTTTTTCATAATTTATTACGCACCCATTAGCGTTTAAACATTCAACAAATTGAATTTTAAAATTAAACTTGTTTTGAAAATATTCTATTTTAGTAATTATTTTTTTTCTTTTCCAATATAAATATTTGTTCATTGGTTCTTCCTTCAAATTTTCTACAATCATACCAATCATATTTTTCTTTTATTTTAAATTTAGACTTAGAAATTATATAGTCCAATTCTTGTGGAAAATACAATCTAACTTTAATATTAAGAATTGTTGTTTCATTTTTACTATTAGTGTAATAATAATTTACATTATTTATTTGTGTTGCATGATTATATTTGCTGTTTTCATATACAGTAATTTTTTCACCAGTTTTTGATAATGTAAATTCTTCTTCATCATATTTTTCATTCATATTTCTTGTAAGAAATTTAAATTTAGGTTTTAATGCATCAAAAACTAATATACCGTCTTCTGATAAAAGAGAATTAGCTGAATCTAACATTTTTTCAAAATCTTCAGTTTTTTCTAAGTGATTTACTGAATTTGATGTAATTAAAATAACATCAAATTTTTCATCAATTTTCATATTTCTCATATCTTGGCATAATAATTTAATTTTGTCTTTTTCAATATTAAGATTTTCTATTTTTTCTTGTAAAATATTTAGCATCGCTTCAGAATAATCTAATGCATAGACATCTTTACCAGAATTTACTAGTGGTATAGTTATTCTTCCTGTGCCACAAGCAACTTCTAATATTTTTTTTCTGTTTTTTGTACAACTTATCCAAAACGGAATGTCTGCCACATTTTTTCCGTAATAATCATCGTAAAAATCTGCCATTCTATAATTTTCAAAAAAATAATCATTTTTCATTTAATCACCTCTCATTAATATTTCTTTTAGTTTTTCATTTTTTATATTTCCCATAGGAAGGTCAATTTCATTTCTTTTAACATCGCCATTAGGCATTATAATTACTGCTTTATTTCTGATTTTATTTAAATTTGTGCTACGCTTTGGATATTGTATCCAGTCCGGTTTGTTATTTAATTGCATATAATCCATACACACTTTTTCACATTCAATCATTTCACTGCTGTTCAATTCATTTTCATTTGATTCATTAAGACATTTCCAATATTCAATTTTTACCTTATAAATATTATTTTTCTTTGCAAAATTTAACATACTTGTTAAATTATAATAATTATTTTTATCTAAACAGAAGGACAAATTAACATTTATATTGTTGCTTTGAAGTTTTTTTATTGATTCACAAACATTTTCAAAATTTCCAATCTTTCTATAAGAATCATTTATTTTCGAATTGCTCCCATTCAATCCAATTTGAACGCATTTGACTCCACTATTACTTATTTCTTTTGCATTTGTATTAGTTATATTTTCACCTGATATTCCTAATAATGGAAGCATTCCTAAATCTTTTGTTGTTTTTAAAATTTCAAAGATATTAGGGTGCATCATTGGATCTCCTCCTGTGTATGCAATCAAGAAAACATTGTTATCTTTTAACTCTTTTAATAATCGTTTTACAATTTTAACATCCAAATATTCAGTATTCAACATACCTAATTGTTTCAAAAAGCAATGATTACATTTTAAATAACAATAATTAGTTAAATATATTACAACACATAAAGGAAATTTATTCATTTCTCTCACCCATTGCTACACATTTATATTTTTTGTTACAATTATAGCATTTCATTATTTTTCTCCATTCAATAAAGCTCTTATCACAATTCCATATTTTTTCAAAATCTTCAGTAGTCTTTATTTGTTTCGATCTAAATTTATGAGTTAATAAATCGCATGGTGATAAACTTAAATCACTATTAATAACACAATTAAAGATTCCTGCTCCACATCCAACGTTATTATCAAAATTAGGATATTGTAAAATGATGTCAGTATTTTTGTTTAGTAATTCTTTACATAAATCATCCATCATTTCGTTGGTTATAGGATTGAGCGCTTTTTTGTTTTCATCAATGGGAATATAATACTCCAATCTTAGCTTAGAAACACCAATTGCTTTTACAAAATCTAACGAATTACTTTTTATATCTTCATAGTTATATTTATTAACTGTCATTGCAACTGTTACATCGAGATTTTCTTTTAACAATAAATTTATATTTTTTAAAACTTTTTCGTAAACGCCTTCTCCACGAATATAATCGTTTATTTCTTTAGTAGTCCCTTCTAAACTAACCTGAAATGATTTCACACCATAATTTTTTAATCTTGTTATTAATTCTTTGTCAAGTAAAACTCCATTGGTAGCAATACCAACCTTGATTTGGTGATTTATCTCTTTTAAAATGTCAAAAAGATATTTACTTGTCAAAGGTTCTCCACCTGTTAAAATTATGCCATACACATTATGTTTCTTAAACAAATTTATAAGTTGTTTTATTATTTTTAAATCTAAATATTCATTGTTGTATTCTTTTTTAAAGCAATGTTTACATCTCAGATTACAATTATCTGTTATAGTCCATGTAATCATAAGAGGAAATTTAAGTTGCTCCATAATACCACCTCTTTTTTTATATAATGTCCAACTAATGACTTAAATCATTAGTTGGACATTATTAATAAACTAGTCTTCATCAATTGAAATTGCACTCCATGAATTCATGCAACCACTTACATCGATTACTTCAAAGTCTGCAGTCATTATTTCACCTCCTTTTTTTATAATTAAGAAAACTTAACTACAAAAAAGAAGACCACAAAAATGCTTAAGTAGTCTTCTACCATAATCAAGAGATGTTAAAACATTTAAAAATTCACAACCAATAATATGACAATATTTAATAAGCATTTTAATCACCTCTCAAATTAATTACCTATTATTTTACTCTTTTTTATAAAAAATACAATAGTAAAATTATTTTTAATATAAGCAATTTCCAGGTGTTCTTGGGAAAGGTATTACATCTCTAATATTGGTCATACCTGTCATATACATAATTAATCTTTCAAAACCAATACCAAATCCTGAATGAATTGTAGTACCATATCTTCTTAAATTTAAGTACCATGTGTATTCTTCAGCATTCATGTTTAATTCTTTGATTCTTGATTCTAATTTTTTAAAGTCATCTTCTCTTTGACTCATTCCATATGTTTCGCCGATACCAGGTAATTCTAAATCTGCATTTGCAACTGTTCCGTCGTCCATTTGCTTCATATAAAAGCATTTTTTGACTTTTTGTGGCCAGTATGTAATAAATACTGGTGAATTAAAATATTCAGTTATATATCTTTCATGTTCTTTTGCTAAATCTTCTCCATACTCTGGGGTAAACTCCCACTTAACATTTGCATTCTTCAATATTTCTATGCATTCTTGATATGTTACTCTTTTAAATTCACTATTTATGACAGTATGAAGTTTGTTTTTTAAACCTTTTTCAATATATTTATCAAAGAAATCTATTTCATCTGGACATTTTTCCATTGTATACCTAATAACATATTTCATTAGTTCTTCAGATATATCCATGATACCTTTTAAATCGCAAAATGCAACTTCTGGTTCTATTTGCCAAAATTCTGCAACATGTAATGGTGTATGCGAAGGATCGGCTCTAAAAGTTGGACCAAATGTATATATTTTACTGAACGCTTGTGCAAATGTTTCTCCCTCAAATTGACCTGATACCGTTAATCCTACCTTTTTACCAAAATATTCTTTTTCTATTTTATTTTTTCCAGTAGATGCTATTTCATCAAGATTTTGTGTTGTAACTTGAAACATTTCTCCAGCTCCTTCACAATCACTTGCTGTAAATATTGGTGTATGAGCATAAATGTAATCTCTATCTTGAAAGTATTTGTGTATAGCCATTGAAGCAACACTTCTTACTCTAAATACAGCTTGAAATGTATTTGTTCTAAATCTTAAATAAGCTTGTTCTCTTAAGAATTCCATTGAATGTGGTTTTGGTTGTATAGGATAATCTTCATCACAATCACCTAAAAGTTTTATGTTTTTCACTTTTAGTTCAAAATCTTGACCTTTACCCTCTGAATGAGTAAATATTCCTTTAACCTCAATAGAACTCCCTACTCTATATTTTTGTATTTTTTCAAAGTCATCTAGCGAATCCTCATATACAAGTTGCAATTGTTTAAAGCAAGTACCATCAGAAAAGAATATAAAACCAAAACAAGATTGCTTTCTATGATTTCTAATCCATCCTTTCAAAGTTACTTCACTTTCTAAATATTCATCACTTTTGTCAAATAAATCTTTTAAATATGTGTAATCCATTTAATCATTCCTCCCATTATAAAAAGAGTTAATTTTCCCATAGGGACGAACTAACTCTTATGTCCGCGGTACCACCCACATTGTCTTATGACCACTCTATTATTTAACGCATTAATTACGTACTTACCTACTGTTATTTCAGAAAGTCTTTCAAAAGTGTTATTCAAATTTATTTATTATTAGTTTACACCAACCACTAACTCTCTATAAATAGTTATAAACTTTACTTCTCTTTCTCATCAATTTATTACATTTTATCACTTTAATTTTTTAAGTTCAAGTAGTTTAATTCTATTTTATGCATTTATTTTAGTTATTTCATCAGTAATTTGATTAACATACTTTTCACATTCTTCTTCAGTTTTAGCTTCTACCATAACCCTAATTATCATTTCAGTTCCACTTGGTCTAACTAAAACTCTTCCATCATTCCCAAGTTTATTTTCTATTTCATTGATTTTGTTTTTAACATTCATATCATTTAATACTTTCTGTTTATCAGTAACTGGTACATTTTTTAAAACTTGTGGATATATTTTAATTGGTAGTAACAATTCATCAATAGTCTTTTTACTTTCTATGATTGTTTCCATTATTTTAAGTGATGTTAATATTCCATCTCCAGTAGTTGCATATTTACTAAAAATTATGTGTCCAGATTGTTCACCACCTAGTACATAGCCATTAGTAACCATATTTTCGTTTACATATTTATCTCCAACTTGTGTTTTTTCATAGCCTATTCCGATTTCATCTAAGGCTTTATATAATCCTATATTAGACATTATAGTAGTAACAACTTTATTTCCATCTAATTGCCCTTTATCTTTAAGGTATTTACCACATAAATAAATTATTAAATCACCATCTATAACATTTCCATTTGAATCAACTGCTAGGCATCTATCAGCATCACCATCATAAGCAAATCCAATATCAAGTTTATTTTCAGTTACTAATTTTTGTAGTCCTTCAATATGAGTAGAACCACAATTGTTATTGATGTTTATTCCATTTGGTTCGTTATTTATAACATAGGTTTTAGCACCTAGTGCATCAAATACTGATTTTGCAATTCCACTACTTGCTCCATTTGCGCAATCCAAACCGATTTTATAGTTTTTAAATGCTCTTGTAGGTATACTCATAAGATATCCTATATATCTATTCCTTCCCATACTATAATCAGTCGCAATGCCTACTTTTTCCATTGTTGCATAAGGTAATTCTTCTATATTTCCATCAATATATTTTTCTATAAGATCTTCTACTTGTTTTTCCATCTTATATCCTTTAGAATTTATCAATTTGATTCCGTTATCATAATATGGATTATGCGAAGCACTTATCATAATTCCACAATCAAAATCATCTGTTCTAGTTATATAAGCAACACTAGGAGTTGTTGTAACATGCATTAAACTAACATGTGCTCCTGAGGCTGTAAGGCCAGCTACTAAAGCATATTCAAACATATAACTGCTTCTTCTAGTATCTTTTCCTATAACGACTTTTGCATATTCTTTATCTTTACCAAAATAATAACCAATATATCTACCAACTTTATAGGCATGTTCAACTGTTAAAGTCACATTTGCATTGCCTCTAAAACCATCTGTTCCAAAGTATTTTCCCATATTATTAAATCTCCTTCTTAACTACATTATCTTTATTTTTATATATACTATTTTCAGGTATTACGCCTCTTACTGAAGAAAGCGGATACACACTTGTGTTTCTTCCAATTACCGTTCCTGGATTCAAAACACTATTGCAACCAATTTCTACATAATCTCCTAACATCGCACCAACTTTTTTAATACCACTTTCCAAAGTAATATTATTAAAACTGTCTTTTATTGTAACTAAGGTTTTATCGCTTTTAACGTTACTAGTTATAGATCCAGCACCCATGTGTGACTTATATCCTAATATAGAATCACCAACATAGTTATAATGTGGTACTTGAACATTATCAAAAATTATAACATTTTTAAGTTCAGTTGAATTACCTATTACGCAGTTCTTACCGATAAGAGCTGAGCCCCTTATAAAAGCGCAATGTCTAACTTCTGTTTCTGCATCAATTATGCAAGGTGAATCAATATAGGCACTACTAAATATTTTTGCACTTTTGTGAACCCATACGTTCTCTTTTATTTCTTTATATTCATTTCTATCAAGATTTTTACCAATCTCTATAATTATGTTTTTAATTTCACTTAAAGCTTCCCAAGGGTATTCGTATTTTTTTAAATACTCTTCTGCTTTAGTATGCGTTAAATCATACATTTCATTTATCTTATACATATCAGCCTCCGTATTCATTATAACACATACTTAATTTTAAATCCTTTAATTTACATCTTTTTTAGAGTTTCATCCAA
Organism: uncultured Bacilli bacterium; assembly: GCA_934096075.1. GTDB lineage: Bacteria > Bacillota_I > Bacilli_A > RF39 > UBA660 > CAKOLN01. The sequence goes on along the minus strand of CAKOLN010000008.1, from coordinate 27,061 downwards.
TATTGAATATAAATAAATATTTACTTCTTTATTATTTATGCTTTCTATATATGTTTTATATCCTTTTAATTGATCAATATAATGTATATCAGTAATATCTTTTAATTTATAATCTATTATATCTATATGATCACTATATTCTATCATAAGATCAATAATTCCATGATAATTTTTATTATCTAAATTATATATAAATTCATATTCATGGTATATATCTGCATCATTTATATTATTAAATATTTCAAGGTTCGAAAACCTAATAACTTTATTTTTAATAAATTCATTAGTTATTAAACTATAGTCTTTAGTTTTTAAATCAAAATATTCCAAAGTCTCATGAAATTCAATACCAAAATCCATTGATTTTTTTTCTTCTTTAGTAATTAGATTATTAAGTGTCTTTGAATAATGTTCTGTCAACACTTCTTCATTTAAAATGTTTAATTCTTCTACCTTTATTTTTTTATCAAGTAAAGGTATATTACTTTTATAATCTTTTTTGATTAATAAGTTATAATCCTTAGTAACTATTTCATATGGATTTACCATAGTAATATATTTTTTTATATTTGGAATAACACTATTTATAATATCAAGTAATGAATTATATTTACTTCTTATTAACGAATCTATAACACCACTACCTTCATTAGATAAAATATCTTTATAAGGAATTAATAATATCATTTTTTCTTTAGCTCTAGTGAGTGCTACATAAAACAATCTTATCTTTTCGCTTATTTCTTCTTTTAAATAATCATATTTTAATAAAGGTTTATAAATGGTTTCTCCTACGCCCTCATCAAAATAAGGTGTCAATATTCCATATTTATTACTAAAAGTAAACTTCTCTTTTATATCCATCACATTAAATGATTTATATAGTCCTGAAAAATAACATATAGGGTATTCTAATCCCTTAGATTTATGTATAGTCATAATTTTAACTGAGTTATTTACAGTTTGATGTTCTGTATATTTAATATCAATATTTTCTTTTATTAAACTATCTAAATAAATTGAAAACTCATTTATATCATATCCTAAATTACTCATGGATTTGGCACTAGTAATTAGTTTTTCCAATTTAACACTTGATGCATTAACATTACCTATTGTAATTAACTTTTCATAAAAATTAAACTTATCAATAATTTCATTTAATATAACAAAACTAGATTTATTATTTAGTTCAATACTTTTACATTTGTTATATAATTTACTCTCATATATTTTTTTATTTTTAATATAGTCAAATATTTCTTCATCATTCGAATTTATTAAGAAACTTCTCATCACACTTGTAAATAAATACTCTAGTTCTTTATCATAAATTTTATTATTAGTTTTAATAATAAGTTTAATCAAATTATTTAATACGATTATATCTTGATCATTATTCATCGTTTCATCTTTATATAATTCTAAGGGTATACCAAGATATAAAAATATTCTTTTATATAAATCAAAACAAGCTGTTCTATCCATAAGTATAACAAAATCACTATAAGTAGAATTTCTTAATATACCTGTATCTTTATCAAATATTTGATAATTATTATTTATTTTATCTTTTATATCTTTTGCTATTAAAAATGCTTCTAATTCATCTTTATTATAATCACTTTGTTTATCGTAATTATAACTATAAAATTCAAAATCATAGTTTTGATTAGTTTTGCCTTTATTAATATAACTTTTATTACCAAATATCATTTGATGACTAGTTATGTAATCAGCTCCACCTATGTCTTCATCCATGACTTTATTAAATAATAAATTTATGTTATTTAAGACTTCTTCCCTTGATCTAAAGTTTTTATTTAAATCTATTTTTTCTCCACCATTATGTTTACTATAATCATTATACTTAGTTTTAAATATATCTGGATTTGCATTTCTAAATCTATATATTGACTGTTTTATATCACCAACCATATAGATATTATTATTACCAATAAGATTCATTAACGTTTCTTGTAAATCATTAGTGTCTTGATATTCATCTATCATTATTTCTTTAAATGAATATTTTAACTCGTCCCTAACTGAATTATTCTCACTTACTAATTTAATTGCAAGATTAGCCACATCAGTAAATTCATAAATATCATTATCATATTTATATTTCATTATTTTATTATCTAATTCTTTTATTATTTCTATAATAATTTCTTTATAATCTTTTGTTAAAAGTATAGAATCATATATTTCATTTGTATTCATATATGTACATAATGATTTTGCTTCCTTAAGAACATTATTAAGTTTTTCTTTCTTTTCTTTTACCTCATCTTCGGTATTCATTGGAAGTCTTGGAATAACTACACCAAGATTGCTAAATATTTCATCATAAGTAGTAGAATTAAGTAAATTTTCAAAACTAGATTTTAATTTAATAATATAATCTTCATCCATATAGTATGATAGTTCTTCAATTATAAACTTGATTTCTTTAAATTTTTCTTTTATTAACTTTTCATATTCATTAATACTTTTATTAATAAAATCTTTATCAAAATATTTATTTATATAGTTATCTAAATATTCTATTCTATTAGTTTTCATTTCTATTTTTGAATAAATACTCAATATACTATCCAATATTTCTTTATCATCTTTAGCACAAAAGTCGTTTATTAATTTTAAAAATTTGTGATTTTTATTTTTATAATATTCATCAAAAATACTAACTAATATTTCTTTCTTTTTAATTTTGATTATAGATTCTTCAATTATACTTATATTTGGACTTATATTAAGTATATAATGATATTTTTTCACAATAGATAATGCAAAACTATCAAATGTTGTAATATAGGCTTCATCTATTAATTCAAGTTCTTTAGATAGAGACGGCTCTTTTTTTATCTTTTTTCTAATTCTTTCTTTCATTTCTTCACTGGCTGCTTTAGTAAAAGTTAATATTAGTATTTCTTTTATACTCATACCGCTTTTTAAATTTTCAAGTACTCTTTCACTTAATACTGCAGTCTTTCCACTTCCAGCACCAGCACTAACGATTATATTATGTCCTTTATCATATATGGCTTGCCATTGTTCATCTGTCCATATTGCATCAACTGGTTTTGTAGGTATCATTCATCTTCACCTCCAAACTTAACTTCTTTTAAATTAACTATATCATTTTCTTTCATAAAACATAAATCTTTATATTTACAAAATTCACAACCTTTATTTATTCCACCTATTCTTTTTGGATTGATATCAAATTCACCATTTTTAATTTTTATATATGCTTCATCTATTTTATTATCTACTGTATCAATAATAAAATTAATTTGTTCATCATTAAGTACTTTAGAATAAGCATAAAAACCTTTACTAGATGTTCTTAATCCTTTGATTACTTTACTATCATTATAACTAGAATCAACTAATTCTAATATTGATGTATCACTATTTGAATAACCTTGTAATTTTAAATTATTTCTTTTTAATGTTTCGTAACTATTATTTTGATCTTTATTAATAACAGTTTGAAGTACTTTTTGTAAATAAAATCCACCGATTTTTATATTTTTAAAATCATTACTTTTGCTTACTAAATAAATATATATTGGTAATTGCATTCCTATTCCATAAACTAAATTATTTAAATTAATTTCAGGGTTACCAGTTTTGTAATCAATAATTTCTATTACTGTTTTATTAAGTACTTTTTCATACATAATCTTATCAACTATACCTACAAATGTTAAATCTTCATTTTTATTAATAGTTATTCTGTTTTCTTTTTTAGATTCACTTAATTTAGTAAAGGTTAGTTGTTCTTTTATAGTTTTAATTACAAACTCTAATTCCCCTTCTAGTTTGTCTAAAAAGAATCTTTCTTTTTCACTAAAATCTTTATTAGACATTTCAATATAATTTTTGTAAGAATAATGTAAATCAAAATCTTCTTCATCCATAATTGATAATATATAATGATATAACTTACCTACAAAAGTCATAAATGTTTCTTCATATATGCTTAATTTTAATATATTTTCAACATAATATCTGAATGAGCATCTATAATAATTATCAATTGAACTGTAAGAAAGTGATAACTTAGTTTCTAATTTGTTTTTATCTACTCCTTTAAAGGTATTATCATATGCTAAATAATTTATATCGTTATAGTTATTCAACAGTAATGGTAAACATTCACTTATTTCTCCATATTTCGAATACACATCTAAATAATTACTAAGTAATATTTTGTTGTATAAATTAGACATATTATATTCATCTTTATAATCTTTAATTAAATTATAGTTCATTTCTTCACTTATATTAGAAATAGAATAACTTAAAGAACCATTATGTGTCTTATAAGTTATAAATATATTTTTTATCTTATTTATAAGTTCAAGAGTATCATTTTTACTTATATTATTTTTTTCTAAAGTAGTTTCAACATCTATTTCATTTTTTATATTATCTGTAATATATTCTTCATCCTTATATAATTTAGGTATTATACCTTGGTTAAATCCTATTAAAAATACATATTCTTCTTCATCAACAAGTTCATCCAAATCAATAATTTCTATTTCGTTTTTTAATCTTTTTTCTATAACAAATGTATTTTTTAAATCATTCACTAGTAATTCTTTTACATCCATTAAATTATCACACCAAGTATAGTTATTTAATACCTTAATTAGAAGGTTTATTTCATCAATATTATTTTTAAATTTAGATGTAACTTTTTCTATAGATATCTTTTTATCACTAGATAAATTATCTAAAAAATATTTACCTATACTTGTACTATATAAAGAATTAGTATTTTTAAAATATATAGGTATATTATAAAACTTAAATATTTTGTTTATTGTATAATTATATTCTTCTTTAACATTCATTAACTTAATTTTATTGATATTAACACCGGATTTAATAAGAGTTGTTATTTGTCTTGCTACAAAATTAATTTCACTATTCATATCATTAAATTCATATATATCAAAGTTTCTATTTCCTATTTCTTCACTTTTTATATAAGTAACATCTAACTCATTAAATAAATTTTTATAAAACTTACTTACAGTTTTATTTGTATAAACATAAATCTTCTTAGAACAAATGAATCTTTTAAATAAGTTATTATAAATTAATAGTTTTTGTTCATCTAATTCATCTTTAAGGTTTTTAAGAAATTGTAACTTATTATTAGAATAGTTTTTATTATTTATATAATACAGATTATCCAAATAAACTAAACACACTTCATATTTATATCCATATTTTTTCATCATATAATATATAGTTCTATTATCATAAGAAAATGTATATTTATTTTTAAATTCATTAAATGTTATAATTTTAACTTTTTTTAATTCATTCCTGTATTTTGAAATTATTTTATTCTTATTTTTATTATCCACTATTAAAATAGAATTATCTTCTAATTTATAATTCATTTTTTCACCTTCTTATTTTAACTTTTTTTCATATGTAGAACTTTCTAATATATCTCCAATAACTCTTTTAATATATGTATAATTTCTCTGTTTATCATAAATTTCTGACTCAAAGCAAGCTGCCACTAGAGCATTTCTTGTGTATTCAAAATTACCTTTTGGTTTAAAAAAGTATTCATTGAATGATAATCCATAACTTTTAAGTAATTGCCTCATATAAAGTAATGTTGTTCTAGTATTGCCTTCTCTAAATGGATGAATTTGCCATAGTGACACAACAACATTAGTTATATAATTTAACTTTTCTTCTTGATCTAAATCATTAAAACTAGTTTCATTTATTAATTCTAATAATGCTCTTATTTTGAAGTCAATCTCATCTGGATGAGCATATTCTATAGACAACCTCGCTAATATTTGTTCTTCTTTATATATTTGTATATCTCTATATTGTCCTGCGAATGGATAAACATCACTAAATAAATATTTGTGTAATTCTTTTAAATATTCTTCCGAAGGTTCAAAATAACCACCTTTTATTACTTCATGAATTCTAACTGTAACAATATCACTTTCTGCCTGTTTTAACTTCTCAGGATCATGAATATTTAGTTTATTTATTAAAGTTCCATCATCATACAAATACTTAGTTGTTTTCTTCTTCATAATATTCCTTTAACCTTTCAATCATTTCGTCTGTAGTTATTTGTCCTTTAATATTCATGTTAATTAATTCCTTTAATTTTTCAGATGGTTCAACACCATCGCTTTCATTTATTCCTATAGCACTTTCCCATAGTTCTTTATTTTCTTTATTCATTTCTATACTCCCATTTTAATTTCATTATTTATAACATCCATAATTTTATCTACATCAGTAAAGAAAAGATTTAATCCATCCTCTTTTAGAGACAATGTATATTTGAAATTATCTAATATCTCATCACATACAGATGTAGCAATTGTTGGAAATGCATTTTGAATCAATATCACTTGATTTCTACCATCGATTCTTTTATACGATGGTCTAGAATGTCCATTTTCATGATTTATCATTAATCCATAATTCTTAAGTTTATCAAAAAAGTCATCTTTAATGTGATATAAATATCCTGTTATTATTTTCATGTTCAACACCTCCTACATGTTTAACAAAATTTTCTTCACATATTCATTGTACTATATCAAAATCATTAAGTCAATCATTTGTTTGTTTCATTTTTAAAAAATAAACTCCAAACAATATGGAGTTTAATCATTTACAACTGGAATCATTTATTGCTCGCACCATCCAGAAGCGACTAACATTTCTCGACTAGGATCATTTATTGCTCGCACCACCTAGAAGCGACTAACATTTACAACTGGGATCATTTATTGCTCGCACCACCCAGAAGCGATTAACATTTCTCGACTGGAATCATTTATTGCTCACACCATCCAGAAGCGATTAACATTTATAATGTATTAAATGTACTTAGAAATATTACGTTCTAAATACATTTACATTTTATCATAAAACACAATACTTGTCTATCTAGATAATTACTTTACTGGATATACACTAGCTTGTTTTTTATCTTTTCCTTTTCTTTCATACTTAACTACTCCATCAACTAAAGCAAATAAAGTATGATCTTTACCCATTCCAACATTTACACCTGGATAAATTCTAGTTCCTCTTTGACGATAGATAATATTACCAGCATTAGCAAATTCACCATCAGCTTTTTTAGCACCTAATCTACGACCAGCTGAGTCTCTACCATTCTTAGTAGAACCAACACCCTTTTTAGATGCAAATAATTGTAAATCTATAATCATAAATTTCATCTAATGTTCCTCCTTAACTATAATGTTTTCTTTGTACTTACTCTCAATACTTTTAAAGACATTAACTAAATTTTCTAATAATTTATTAGTTATTTCATCTTGTTTAATATTTTTTAAATAGAAATTATTTTTTTCATTGTATTCTAATGATTCATTATCAAATATTAAGCAAGCATTAACTGTTGTAATAAGAGCACTACTTACTCCTGCACATACTATATCTTTCCCATATTCGTCATACTTAGCATGTCCATGAATTCTTATTTCTTCAATAAAATTATCATTTTTTTTAATAGTAATTTTAATCATACTACTTCACTTCAATTGATTTAATAACAATTTTAGTATATGGTTGTCTATGACCATGAACGATTCTTGAAGATTTAGTTTTATTTTTGTATTTAAATACTCTAATCTTCTTTTGTTTACCATGTTTTAATACAGTAGCAGTAACTTTAGCACCTTTAACTGTTGGATTACCTACTTTACCATCTACATATAAAACCTGATCAAAAACAACATCAGTATTAACTTCATTATCTAATTTTTCAACATAAAGTTCAGTACCTTCAGTTACTAAATATTGTTTTCCACCTGTTACTATAATAGCTTTCATTTTATTCCTCCTTCAATAAGACTCGCCTTTAAGGTAAGTTAAACTTTTTAAGACCTTTTCTGAGCGGTTGTAGAGAAAGATTTCTACAAACAAATAGATTTTACCATAAATAAGCCTTCTAGTCAAACATTTTAATGCCTATATGGTAAAATCTAATATCTTTCTTGGTACTTGTTATTAGTATTGTTATGTTTTATTTACATTTTTTAGTGTTCTTTTATTAGGTATCAATTATTATTTTAAATTCTAATAGTATTTATTAAAATTTATTTTTCTAATTTATTTTCATATTTTGCCGTGTCATTTTCATCTTTTGGTATAAATAAAGACATTATTTCACAACAAAGTTGAATGGCTCCATCTTGTAGACTAATTTTATCATAAATTATATCCTCTAACATAGCGTATTTCTTATTACGTATTATTTCTTTTATTGAAATACTTTGTATTTTGTCCACTCCTAGTGACTGAACAACATGATTTAGCGTATTTTCAATCTTATCATAATCTTCTTTTACATCACGTACTTTTTTAAAATAATCATCTATTGTTTCAACCTTATCTTTGCCATTATATCTTTTTAAGAATTTGTCTATTAATGGAATACCACGATAAATTTCACTTTTATATACTTCTAATAAACAATCAATACTAGATAATATACTTTTGTATGCTAAGTCTAATACGTTTTTATCTGAAGTTAAAGGTAGAGAATTTATAATATCATTGATTTTATTAGCACATTTATATTCAGCACTTCCAACTTCATATATTTTTTTACTTACAAATTTTTGTAGTTCTTCTTTTAAAGTATTAAAATATGGCAAATTATAATTAGCTGTTTTAACTTTTAAAGTATCATAAGCAGTATTTACTTTTTTCATCAATTCATCGTTTCCACCCATATCTGGATGATATTTTTTTGAAAGTTCTAAATATTTTTTTCTTAAGTTTTCTTCAGTAAAATCACCAGTAAAACCAAATAAACTTAATGCATCACTATAATTCATAATAACCCCCTTAAAAAAACTCATTGATTATACAACGAGTCTCAACTTCTCTTTTTTGCAACCCCCATTGCTTAATCAGTGATTTGATTATACCATATAAAGTACAAAAAATCAATACAACATGACTTTTATACAATAATTAACTAAATCTTTTATGGCTTTAATAATTCATCAATAAGTTCTTTAAACATTTTATTATGTTTATTTAATAAAAGACCAATGTCTAGAGTTTCAATTAAGTTTCCACACAAAAATCCTTTTTGGTAAATTCTATTACCTTTCATAAATAGTTTCTTCATTTTTTCAACACCATTTTTTCCACTTATTCTATTTATAATAGGTATATTTAAAAATTTACATATATTACTTATATCAGTTAACAATATATCTTCAATGCATTTTTCTGCTTTAATGTGATAAACCTTTTTAGCACCTAGTGTTTTTAATTTTTCATCAACTTTTTTCCAGTCAACTGGTGGTTTAGCATTTAAATCAAATACATCAGTATCATAACATAAAAATACAACAATATCATATTCTCCATATTTAGTTTTAACATCATATTCAAATTTTTTTAATAGCTTTTTATCAAATTTGGTTATACCTTTTAAACATTGTCTTATTATTTTATTTGCTGAAAACTTTTCTACAATATATTCTTTTTTTATTTCATTTATAAGTGAACCATAGAATTCATGTTCTGTTTCTCCTTCGGTGTAAATTATAATGCATTTCTTCCTCATAAATTACTCCACGTATTTTATCATCTTTTCTAAATCTTCAGCATTTCCGCTCATTAAATCAAATAAATAATCTCCAACTAGCATATCCATTTCTTCAGCATCATTTAATAATTTGCTAACAGATTTTTCTTTTATCTTAGAAAACATAGCCAAGCCATCATTATTAGGTAATCCTAAATATATATTTGATGGATCCATATAATTAATTAAATATGGTGAATGACTAGTAATTATAATTTTTGTTTTTTCTGAGAATCCTTTCAAGGATATTAGATATCTTTGTAATACCTTTGGATTCAATGAATTTTCTGGCTCTTCTATACCTACTAATGAATAATTATTAATGTCTGCTAAAACTAAGGTTGTAAATATTAATAAAACTCTTCTAACACCATCAGACATACTTGAAAAATCTATAGTTTTAACTAGGTTTTTATCAAAAGCTACTAGAAAGTAGACATTATCTGCGATTACATAATTGCTTTCTTTTGTATTTTTATTGATTGCTTCTGAATTTATATTGTATTCAACTACTTCAATATTTTCTATAAAAGGAAAAATATCTCTCAATGTATTAACTATCAAATCAAACTTATTTGGAAAATCTCTTTTTATATTGCTTAATATTCTTGGTACATTTGTATCATCACTTAAATTATATTCAGAGAAATCTTTACGTACTCTAGTTTTGACATTGTATGCAGAATTAGTATTAAAATGTTTATCAACATAAACAGAAACAGTATTAATCATTTTTATCAACTTTAAATAATATAATTCATCATAGGCAATTATCTTATTAAGAACTAGTTCATTTTTTTCTATATTTATTTTTTTTGTGCATGATCCTGTTAAAGATGATTTATATAAAGCAGTATCATTTTCACGATTAATATATGATGTAAACTTTTGTGAACCATCTTCCTTTATTTTAAGATATTCATTAACGATTCTTGGTTTTAAATTCTTTTCATTTTCCCATTCAAAAGAATATCCATATATCACTTGTGATGTATTCTTGTTATCATTATATGAAAGTTCCATTTCAAATGAAAAATCTTTATATAAATTCTTTTTATTAAAAGGTTTATATGGTTCATAATTCATCATTCTACTCTTTATTTCTAAGGGAGCATGAATAAAATCAATTCCAAATATTATTCCATTTAGGTAATTAGATTTACCATAACTATTTATAGAAAGTAAACTAACTATATCTTTCATCTCTACTTCTACATTTGAAATATTTCTAAATCCATCTATTTTTATTCTATTTAAACTTAACATATTATCTACTCCTTCAAAACAAATACAAAAAGTTTTCATATTAATTATATATCACTCCTATAAAATATTCAATTATTTTTTTATTATTTTCTTCAAAACTTGTAAAATTATACCTAATTTTATAAAAATACTCAAAATTTTCTTTATTATTTTATAATTATATAATTTTTATTTCTCATTACATTTTTTATATTATTAATTTTAATTGTTCTTTTAAAATTATATTTCTTACAATTTCTTTCTAATAAAAGTAACTCTAATCTATATTTATGATTGGATATCTCATTAAATAAGTTTAAAAGTAAAAATATAAATAATACTATAATTAATAATCTATTATCAAAAGTAAATATTAAAGGTAAACTTATAAAACTTATAATTATAGAAATTATATGACTTAGATTATAAGAGATAAATATATCTAGTATGTTATTTACTAATTTTCCTCCATCTAAAGGTAATATTGGCAATAAATTAAATTTTAATAAAAGCATATTAATATTAAAAATTTTTGTATAAGTTAGTGTATCAATAAAATTATTTTTATGTATTAAGAATATAATGAAAACAAATATTATCTGAATAATAGGACCCATTATCAAAAGCAATATTTCTTTATATATATTTAAATTTAAATCTTCATTTAATGTTGTTACTCCTCCAAACATAAATATTTTTATTTCTTTTACTTTTAGACGTAATAATTTTCCAGTAATAAAATGCCCCATTTCATGAATTATAATACTTATTATAGTAATAAATGTATATTCAAAATATCCTGCTAGGAAGGAAAGTAAAATTAATATATAAGTAGTTATATCTATCTTAATATTATCAAATATATTTTTTATAATCTAAAGTTTCTCCTTCTTTTTGAAATACTAAATATAAATACTCATTAGCATTTCCTATAATAGTACCCTTCTCTATATAGTCATACACTTTAATATTAGTATCAGTTATGTTTCCATATATTACATCTATTCCATTACTTTGTTTAACAACGACACTACTTCCATACCCTTCTTTTTCTCCAATATATACTACTAGTCCACTATCTAACATTTTAACTGGATATTCACTGTCTACTGTAAGCTTAACTCCATCTAAATAATCTTCACTTTTAGAATAGTTTAATCCATGAGCACTACTAACTAAAGAAGTATCATCTCCTTTTGGTTTTATAGGATTAATTTTAGTAACATATTTTTTATATAAAGCATTTATTTTGGAAAAATTAAAAGTGTTCTCTAATAATTCTTTTTTAACTAAAGACTTAAACTTATCACTTAAGTTAGAAACAATTAATATACTTAATATAAATATAACAGATAAAAGTGTTCTTTTAATTATACTCTCTCTATAGTTTTTATTCTTATTTGATTTAATTCTTTTTAAATAATCTTCCTTAGTCATATATATTCACCCATAAAATTATATGAGTATATTGAATTTTTATTAAATATAATATAAAATTTAAGTATGAAAAAGTTAAATGAAAGTTTAGTAATTGAAAAGAAAAGTAAATTTATTGGATATATGTATCAAATAGATAATGAAGAGGATGTTAAAATTATAATTGATGATTTAAAAACTATACATAAGAAAGCAAAACATTTTTGTTATGCTTATAAAATGGGTAATTTAGAGAGAAAGAATGAAGATAAAGAACCTTCTAACACTGCAGGTAAACCTATTTTAGATGTAATAAATTATAATAATCTAGATAATACTTTAATTATAGTTGTTAGATATTTTGGTGGTACCTTACTTGGAAGAGGACTTTTAACAAGAACTTATAGTAAATGTGCTAGACTTTTGTTAACAAATGAAAAAGACTAGAATATAATATATTAAGTAAAGATTAGATAACTAAGGGATTTAGTTATTAGAAACGATCTTTACTTTTTTCTAGTCTGTTACAAGTTTACTTAATACTTTGAATACTCCTCCTAAACATTTATTAACTATAGTCTCTAGTTTTTCTCCAGCTTTAAGTCCAAAGTTAGAAACACTATTAGAATAATCTTTATAATCAGTTATATATTCGTTTATACTTATATCTTTACCATTTTTAACATCTTCTTCAAATCTTTTCATCGCGTCTTTAGTTAAAGTCATCTTACTATACTCTTTATATTCATAATAACCATTTATACTAAGATAGTATAAACTCATATACAAACCAAATAAAACAGTGATTACAACTACAAAAGGATTTTTCTTTTTCTTCTTCATAGTTCACCTTCTATATAAGATTTTATTACATTACTTAATGCTTCCATAGTATTATTTACTTCTTCTAATTTATTATCTACTCCACCTACTTCTATGAGTACACTTTTACCTGGTAAATCTTGATTATATATTCCATTAACTGGAGGACTATCATTTATAATAACTCCTCTTGATAATCCAGGATACATTTCATCTATCAAATTGTTTAAACTTTCAGCAAATCCTGTATTATTTTCTTTTATCGTATGTTCATATCCACTTAGTATCATTACTTTTGCATAGTTTATTCCATCAATATTAACAAAAGTAGTATTATAACTAGCTGAATCTCTATGAATATCTATTAGATATTTTATACTTGGGTTTTCTTTAGTTTTAAGTCTTGCGAAATATTCAGATGCATGATAACTCATATTATATGATAAATTATTTTTATTTAAGTATTCTTTCATATTATTAGTTTCTACAATTGTTTTAATACCTTTATTATTTAGTTTTTCTTTTAAAATATATGATGCAATTAATACATTAGGCTTTACTGAATAATCATAAACACTTTCTAAATTATATTCTTCTAATTGATGTGTATTATATAAATATACAAGAGGTTCATCTATATTAATTGGATTCGGATCTGTTACATATTCACTTTTACTATCTTCATAGTTAAAGTTATCAATTATTTCATGAGAAAATACACTTAAACTATCTTTATTTACACTTTTATTTAATCCTTCATATAACATATATTTAGGACTAGTTAGTTTTTCTTTTATACTTAAAAGTAAACTATTATTATTTTTAGTTGTTTCATTTATTACTTTATTTAAGAGAGTATCTTTATCTACTAAGTTATCTTTAAGTAAATATATCATAACTATAAAAGATATTATGAATATTAATATGTATTTAGAATTATTAGTTTTTCTTGGTTTGAATCTTCTCATATGATCACCTAGTAGAATTATACTAAACAGGTATTAAAAAATATGTCGTTTAATATTAGAATATTCTATTAATTGACATACTTATTATTGAACTTAATCCATCGATAACTAAATCTATATCTTTAGTTGATACTAACATATCTGGATTATTAGGATTTACATTTTCTAGATTTATTATAGTAGGTACACCTATACATATTACATTTTTTCTTATTGTTCTTTTACTGATTTCATTAGATTTATCAGTTACTGCACTTCCTGGATATAATCCTCCAGTAGATATTTGAATAGTACTACCTAATCTTGTTATATTTTCTGCTTTTAATGAATCAAATATTACAACTAGATCTATTTCTAATGTATTTGATATACTTTTTATAAATTCATAACTATTTATATTAGTGATACCTTCAACATCTTTGTATATTTTATATAAGGAACCTTCTATGCCTATTTTCTCTATTACATGATAACCAAGTGAATCACAAGTAATACTTTTATTGCCTAATCCTACAAATAGTATTTTAGATTTTTTATTTATTCCTAAATATTTAAGAGTATTTGAAATACTATCATTTAATACTCCTATTAATTTTTCTATATTTTTATTTAGTCTATTTTTATTAAAACTTATTGTGATATATTTACCTCTTATTTTATTTATTTGTTTACTAAGTTTATTATCTATATCTATTTCACTTATAAATATATCTTCATTAATTTTATTTTTATTTGTTATTTCACTTAAGTTTGCTAGTTTTTCACTAGTTTCTAAGAATAAATTATCTTTAAACATACTATCACCTATTATTAAAATGAAGGTTTTAGTTGATTTTTATACATATTTTTGATAGAATTTATTTGTACTTAAAAGGGAGGTGCATTATCTTGGCAAATATCAAAAGTCAAAAGAAAAGAATTATAACTAATAGAAAAAGTGCTTTACTTAATAATGATGTTAAACAAAGTATGAGAACTGCTATTAAGAAATTCGAAAAAGCTTTAAAAGAAGATGTAGAAACTGTAAATGAAAAATTCACTACTGCAGTTAAAGCAATAGATAAAGCTCAATCTAAAGGCGTTATTAAAAAGAATACTGCTGCTAGATATAAATCAAATTTATCAAGTAAACTTAAACAAGTAACAAGTAAGTAATTACTTGTTTTTTATTTATATTTATTTTATAATAGATTTATGAAAACGATAAAGAATATAATATTTACAATATTAATGATGGGGTTAGTTTTGTTTGTATACTTTAAAAGAGATGATATTAGTATTACTGTTAAGGATTTCTTGATGAAAGAAAATGAGCCTGAAATAAAAGATAGTAATGAATATAAAAGAAATTTTGATTATATTAGGTTTACCTATACTAATGATTTTACACCTTATAATAAAGAAGATGTTTTGAATATTTATTTTAATATATTAAATAATGGATGGAATGATTTTACATTTTATTGTCCTAAAGAATATAAGGAATGTATGAGTGATATTGATGAGATTGCTAATAATCAAGAATTAATGACTAAAGTTAATGATTATGTTCATCCTTTCAATAGTTTTAGTGATTTGAATACTAAAATTAGTAGTAATGGGGAAATAAATATTATTGTGACACATAAATATACTAAAGATAAAATAGATTTAATTAATAATAAGGTAACTGAAATACTTAATAGCTTGCCTCTTGATGGAAAAACAGATAGAGATAAAATAAGTCTTGTACATAATTATATAATTAATCATTCTAAGTATGATGATAATGCCGTCAACAAAACTAGTCCTTATGACTCAACTAGTGCCTATGGAAATTTAATTGAAGGATATAGTGTATGTTCTGGTTATAGTGATACAATGGCAATATTTTTAGATAGACTTAATATTCCTAATATTAAAATTAGTAGTGATCATCATATATGGAATTTAGTTTATATTGAAGGAAAGTGGTTACATTTAGATTTAACTTGGGATGATGCAGAAGATATTAGATATCAAAATAATTATTTCTTAATTGGTAAAGAAAAACTACACAAATTAGATAGACAAGAACACTTATATGATGAAGAATTCTTTTTAGAAGCATATTAAAAGTTATAGATTTTCTAAATAATCTATAACTTCTTTTTTTGTTTTATCAAAATTGTTATAATCTACATTAAACCAAGTTATATTATCAAATTGATTATTAAACCAGGTATATTGTCTTTTAGCGTATAATTTAGTCCTTCTAGTTATTTCTTTTATAGCTTCATTTAAATCAGTTATTCCATTTTTATAATCAATTATTTCCTTATATCCAATAAAAGTTCTTACTTTAGGATACTTATTTAAATATAATGCTTCAATTACTAAACCATTAAATAGCATATTACGAACTCTTTCTTCTAAGTGTTTATTTAATTCATTTCTATCAGTTGTTAAACCTATTATGATAGCATTATATATCATTTTATCTTTATTTTTATTGTTTTTGATAATATTTCCAGTATTATAATAATGACTTAAGAATCTTTCTAATCTTTTTCTATTATTAACATGAATTTGATTATCTTTATATATTGTATCAACTTTATCTTTTAGTTCTTCATTACTTAATGAACTAAAGTCATAAGTAGTTTTTTCTTCTTGACTAAATTTATAATCGTATAGTAAAGCTTTAACATAAAGTCCCGAACCGCCAACAATTATAACATTCTTATCCTTCTTAATAAGGTTATCTAATATTTTTCTAGCATCTCTTTGATAGTCCATAACTGTGTATTCTTTATCTAAGTCAACTACATCTAACATATAATGTTTAATTCCTTCTTTTTCCTTTTCAGTTATTTTAGCCGTTCCAATATTAGCTTCTTTATACACCTGAGTTGCATCAGCATTTATAATATCGGCATTATATTTTTTTGCTAAGGCAATACTTAATTCAGTTTTGCCTACTCCAGTTGGTCCAACCACACATATAATTTTACTCATCTTCTTTTTCCTCTTCTACAACGTTACCATCTTCATCTAATGTTAAATCATTTACAGTAAGTAATTCTATAAATTCCATAAAATCCATGGCATTACCTCTTTCTAAGACTAACATTATCATATATTTGATCAATAGAATTTAGATATACACTAAAAAGTGTTTCACTTTTTAAGATTTTGACTATCTCATCTTCAGACATTCTAATTGATCTTAAATAGTCTATTATTAATAATTGTTGTTGTAATTTATATTTATATTTTTGACTTTTATATTCTTTAGTATATTTTAATGCATATATTTTACCTAAAGAATTTTCTCCAATATTTACACTTTCAATATTCATAAAACCCTCCTAATCCACTCTTTTAAATAATTTTTCTAATTCATATTTTGTATATTTGATAATAGTGGGTCTACCATGAGGACAAGTATAAGGAAATTCACATTTAAATAATCTATTTATTAAAGTTTCTTGTTCTAATGGTCCTATATTAGTATTAGCTTTAACACTCATCTTACATGATAAATTTATAGCTAATCTTTCATTAAACTTAACCCTATCAAATTTAGTATCCATATCAGTAATAATATCAAATATCTTTTCTAAACTTTCACTTTCCAATCCTTCTCTTATCCATGTAGGATGACTTAAAATTCTTATTGTATTAACTCCAAATTCTTCAAATTCTATTCCTATACTATTAATTAATTCTTTGCTATTCATCACTGTCATATAATCTTTAGCTGATAATTCCATACTTATAGGAAACAACATATTGGTTTTATTAACTACTTGATTCTTAAGTTCTTTTAAATACTTTTCATAATTAATTCTTTCATTTGCTGCATGTATATCAATCATATATACATTATCATTGTCATTAGCAAATAAGTAAAGTCCCATAGCAAGTCCAACTGGATGAATCATCTGGCTTGTAGACTCTTCTTCTATATCTGATACTAACTCCAAATTTTCATTAACAACAAAGTTAATTTCTTGTTCTTCTACCACTTTTTTAGGCTCTTCTTGATAGAAATTATAGGGAACATATTCACCAGCCTCTTCTTTTAGTGAAGTAATTGTTTCCATTTTAGGCTCTTCCTCAATATATGCCTTATATGTATTATTTGTGTTATTTAATTTATCTCTTATTAATCCAAAAAGAAGTTCTTCTAGAGTATCCATTTTACTAAATTTTATATCTTGTTTAGTAGGATGAATATTAACATCTATAATAGTAGGATCAGTTTCTATATTAATAACTGCGATTGGGAATTTGTTTTCAGCTAAAAAAGTATGATAAGCTTCTTTTATAATCCTATTTACATAACTATTAGTAACTATTCTTCCATTGACTAAAGTAGTAATAGAATTCTTTGTACTTTTATAAACATTAATATTACTTACATAACCACTAATATCGTAATCTAAATTACTTCCTTTAATTTCTACCATATTTTTACTCACATTATATCCATATAATTCATGAATGGTTTTTAATAAATCTCCACTACCACTTGTTTTAATAATTTCCTTATCATCATTTATTAAATTAAAAATAATATTTGGATGACTTAGACTTAATTTTTCTATTAAACTAACAACACTATTTAACTCTGTATAATAACTTTTTAAGAATTTAAGTCTAGCTGGTGTATTATAAAATAAATTACTTACTACTATAGAAGTTCCATTTGTTATAGAACTAACTGTATTTTCTATTAATTTTCCACCTTTGAATACAACTTTAGTACCAACTCCACTATTGAAAGTATTTAATTCAACTTCGCTTACACTTGCTATTGAGGGTAATGCTTCTCCTCTAAAACCTAGTGTATTTATAAAAAACAAATCATTTTCATTTTTTATCTTACTAGTCGCATGTGGGGTAAATGCTAATAACGCATCGCTTTTATCCATTCCCTTTCCATTATCAACCACTTTTATTTCTTTAATTCCAGCATCAACTAGTGTCACTTTAACATTTGTACTTCCTGCATCTATACTATTTTCAACTAATTCTTTTACTACACTACTTACTCTTTCAACAACTTCACCAGCAGCTATTTTATTTGAAAGAGATTCACTCATAACATTAATAATTCCCATAAATTCACCTCTTAAATCAATTTAGGTCTTCTAGTAACTATCCTTTTATTAATAACATACATAATTAATTCGGATTCACTAACCACTTTAATAAATCCAAACCCTTCTATTACAATATCTTCTTTTCCAGTAACTTTAACATATAATTTATTCAAATTAATAAGCGACATATCTCTTATTAATTTACATTTCTTATATTCAAGTTCATTTTTTAAATAGAATATTAAATTAATAGTCTTATTACTTCTATTTTCTATTCTCATAAATTTATCTACAATTAAAGCTTGGCCACTATATAAATGATATATTTTAGGATGAATTTCTTTTTTAGGCAGTTTTTTCTTATATTCATTCATGTCAATATAATTCATTACTAATCTTTCACTTACAAATCCAGGTGTATCCACTATTGTTAAATTCTTATCTAAATTAATTTTGATAAGTTCAGTTGTTGTATTAGGCAGTAAACTCGTTGTTACTACACTTTTCATTCCTTTACTATTTAATAAAGCATTAACCAAACTGCTTTTTCCAGAATTAGTATATCCCACTATATATATTTCATTTATATTATCATTTACTAATTTATTGTAAATATTGTCTATATTCATTTTTTTAAGAGAACTAACAATAATTGGTTCAACAGTTTCTCCAACATTAGACTTAATCCACTTGTAAACCTTTGAGTTAGATATACTTTTTGGAAGCAAATCCCTTTTAGTTAAAACTAAATATTTTTTTGTAGTAATCTTATTAAATGGCTCTAGTGTTGTTTTGCTTAATGTAGTTATATCTGCCAAATATAAAACAGGTATATTCTTTTCATTAATATTTTTAATAAACTCATCGATATCTATTTTTTTATCAATTATACTCGTTTCACCATAATGTTTAATTCTAAAGCATCTTAAACAATAATCACTTTTTTCATAAACTTCTTTTTTTACATAACCAAGTGCATTTTCATCTTTTGTTTGTAAATTTTCACCACAACCTAAACATTTTTTAATCATAATACTTTCCCTTTTTAAATACATCTTTTTTTTCCAAAATATTCATAATTAATTTTTCAATTTGTCTATTTATAATAGTAAACTTACCATCTTTTTTACTAATAGGGTTTACTAATATGCTTGTCATTCCCATTTTATTAGCACCTAGTACATCAGTCAATAATTGATCTCCAATACAAGCAACTTCTTCTCTTTTTACATTATATATTTTAAGTATTTTCTTGTAATTCTTTTTTAAAGGTTTACAAGATAAGAAACAAGAATCGATTTCTAAATGATTTCTAAACGGTTCAACACGATGTTTCTTACTATTACTCATAATAATTGGTTTCAAACCCATATCTTTTATTTTAAGCATTAAATCAAAAGTTTCATTAGAAGATACATTTACATCTACAGGTGCGATTGTATTATCTAAATCAAATATTACTAATTTAATTCCATTTTTTTTCAATTTATCATAATTAATTCTATATATACTTTGAGCATATATATCTGGTATAAATTTATCCATAAATACTCCTATCTTTCATCAAAGAGAAACTCTTGATCTAAAATTCTTATAGTATCTCCTTCTTTAGCGCCAAGACTTTTTAATTCTTCATCTACTCCTAAATGTTTAAGTTTTCTAGCAAACCTAAGAGTAGCTTCATCACTATTAAATCTAGTTCTTTTAAGTAATGTTTCTAAAGCTTCTCCACTAAGTTGCCATGTATTTTCATCAATTCTAGTTATATTGTAAGGCTTTTCATTTTTGAATTCATATAATACATAACTTTCAAATTCATTGTCTTCGAAAAGATTAACTTCTTCTACTGAATCAATTAATTCTCTTAACTTATATTTAAGTTCATTAAGATTTTCTTTAGTAATGGTACTTGTTGTTATTACTTCTTCATTAGGAAACTCTTTTTTAAATCTATCAATATTATCTATAGAAGATGGTATATCTATTTTATTTAATATAACTATACTCTTTTTATTATATAATTTTTCACTATATTTTTTTACTTCATTTTTTAAAGTTTTAAATTCATCTATGATGTCTCTACCTTCGCTTCCACTAGCGTCTAATACAAATGCTAATACTTTTGTTCTAAGTGCATGTTTTAAGAACTTATCACCCAGTCCTATCCCTTCACTAGCACCTTCAATAATACCAGGTAAGTCAGCAACTACATATGATTTTTCTCCTAAGTCAACTACTCCTAAATTTGGTGTTAACGTCGTAAAATGATATTCAGCAATTTTAGGCTTTGCAGCACTTATTACACTTATTAAACTACTTTTGCCTACACTAGGAAATCCTATTAAACCTACATCTGCTAATAATTTAAGTTCACATTTAATAGTCTTTTCTTCTCCTTCTAGTCCATATTCACTAATAGTAGGAGCTTTATTTTTATTAGACTTGAACGCAGCATTACCTTTTCCACCTTTACCACCATGTGCAATAATAGCTGTTTCCTTATCCTTAACTAAATCAGCAATAACCAAATTTGTATCATTATCTATAATAGTAGTTCCTACAGGTACTTTAATTATAACATCTTCTCCGCATGCACCAGTTCTTAAAGCACCACTTCCATTTGAGCCTTTATTTCCTTTAATTAATTTTTGATATCTTAAGTCAATAAGAGTTTTAAGACCTTCATCAGCTATAAAAATGATGTTTCCACCATTTCCACCATTTCCACCATCAGGTCCACCTTTCTCTATAAATTTCTCATGACGAAAAGATGTACATCCATCACCTCCACGACCAGCTTTTACTTTAATAATAACTTCATCTATAAACATAATTATCACCCCAGTTAATAATAGTATTTTATCATGATTTAACTAAAAGAACAATCTTACAAACATATTTTTTTCAATAACTTATCTGTTAAATTTGTGTACAATTTTACACACAATTTACCTATTTAACCTATCAAATAGATTTTTTAATTATTTTATAGTATAATTAACTCAGGTGATTAGTATGCCTATAAAGTTTAAAAAGAATATATCATATAGTAATCGTGGTATGTTTCTAGAACATATAATAAATGAAACTAATACTTATTACTTAAATAAGGATATAGCAATAATATACAAAAAACCTACGCCTATTAAAGTACTAAATGTAAGTTACCGTTCTAGAGAAACTACAATGATAAATAAAGCTGTATTTAGTGAAACTAGTACACTTGACTATAATGGTATATACAAAGGAAAATATATAGAATTTGATGCTAAAGAATGTAAGAATAAAACATCTTTTCCTTTAAACAATATAAAAGAACATCAAATCACTCATATAAAAAATATATTAAGACATGGCGGTATTGTATTCTTAATAATATTTATGAATAACAAATTCTACTTACTAGATGGTAAAAATTTAATAGATTTTATAAACTCTACTTCTAGAAAAAGCATACCATTTAATATAATAGAAAATAAAGGACATATTATTAATGAAGGATACATTCCAAGATTAGATTACATAAAAACAGTAGAAAAAGTTTATTTTAAGGAGATAAGATAAAAATGGCAAGTTTAAAAAGTAAAATATCTTTTAATAAGATAAGAAATAAGAAAGATAAAGTTAAGGCTACTTTAAAAGAAAAGAAACCTAAAAAAGAAAAAATAAAAATACCTAAACCAGAGAAAGAAAAGAAAAAAAGAAAAATTGGTTATATAATATTATGTACTATAACTGTGCTGGCAATCCTAATGATTCTAGCGGTTGGTGCATTTGCAGCATATATAGTTATTAAAGCACCAAAGTTTGATGAAGAAAGACTATTTTCCAAAGAATCTAGTACATTCTACGACATAAATAATGAACAATTTTATACACTTGGTATGAATGTTGGAAATGATGTTGTAGAAAGAAGAATAAAATTAACATATGAAGAACTACCTGAAATACTTATAGATGCTGTAGTAGCTACTGAAGACTCAAGATTCTTTCAACATAATGGTGTTGATTTAGCAAGATTTATAAAAGCTAGTATAGGTCAAGTACTAGGACATAGTGATGCTGGTGGAGCTTCTACATTAACAATGCAAGTAAGTAAAAACTCATTAACAGATACTACAAGTACAGGTATTAAAGGTATAATAAGAAAATTTACTGATATATACTTAGCAGTATTTGAAATAGAAAAGAATTATACAAAACAAGACATATTAGAATTATATTTAAATAGTGAATTTTTAGGTAATCAGTCATTTGGTGTAGAACAAGCAAGTCAAACATACTTTGGAAAAAGCGCTAAAGACTTAAGTATTAGTGAAGCAGCCCTAATTGCAGGACTATTCCAAGCACCTAGTAGTTATGATCCATATAATTATCCAGAAGATGCTCAAGCAAGAAGAAATCAAGTATTAAATCTAATGAAAAGACATGGATATATTAATGAAGAAGAATGTGAAATAGCAAAAAGTATAAACGTTAAAGATATGTTAGTAGAAAATACTAATACAGTTAACGAATATCAAGGATATGTAGATACTGTAATAGAAGAAATAATTAATAAGTATGGTATAGACCCATATAAAACACCTTTAGAAATATATACAAATCTAGATAGAAATAAACAAAAAGTAATAAATAATATTTATGATGGAACATATGAATATACATTTAAAGATGATTATATTCAACTAAGTGTTGCAGTAGTTGATAATAATAACGGTGCATTACTTGCAGTAGGAACAGGAAGAAATAAAAGTGGTGAAAGAAGTTTCAACTATGCTACTATGATAAAAAGACATCCTGGTTCAACTATCAAACCAATACTAGATTATGGTCCAGCAATAGAATATTTAAATTGGTCTACTTATAGTCCCCTATTTGATGAAGAAACTAAATATACAAAAGGTGGAGTTCTTAATAACTGGAACAATCAATATGAAGGAATTGTAACCATGAAGAAAGCACTATCTAAATCAATGAATACATGTGCTCTTCAAGCATTCCAAGCAACTACTAATGATCAAAAATGGAATTTTGCTCAAAGTTTAGGGATTACACCTGGTAATGATAATGGTAAAATTCATGAATCTTCAAGTATAGGTGCTTTTGAAGGAACTAATCCAGTAGAACTAGCTAGTGCATATGCTACGTTTGCTAATGGAGGATATTATACAAAAGCGTATTCAGTAAATAAAATAGTAAATAAAGAAACTGGTGAAACAATAGAAAATTCTTATACAAGAGAAAGAGTTATGAAAGAAACAACTTCATATTTAATAACTAACATATTATTTAACGTTACTCCTGGTATTGCTTATGTAAGTGGTACACAAGTAGCAACTAAAACTGGTACAAGTAGTTATGATCCACAAAGATTAAGAGATGAAGGAATATATGATGATGTTATACAAGACTCTTGGGTAGCAACATATAATCCTGATTATACAATTGCTTTCTGGTATGGATATGATGAGTTAACTAAAGATCACTACACTACTATGGGAGCTGCATCAACTCAAAGAAATATAATACAAGGAATGCTTACAAGAAATATCTTAAATACTGGTAGTAAATTTTCTACTCCAAGAGGTATAACAAGTGCTAAAGTAGAACTTGAAACAATACCTGCTAGACTTGCTAGTGAATATACTCCAGGCGATTTAATAGAAACACACTTATTTATAAGTGGTACTGAACCAACTGAAGTTTCAACTAGATATAGCAAATTAACTGATCCAACTAATGTTAAAGTTATAGAAGAAAATTCAACAGCTAAGTTAACTTGGACAGGTGCAGCAGTACCAGATGCAGTTAATGAAACTTATTTAAAAGAATATTTTACTTCAGGTTATAAGCAATGGGCTGATAAATATTTACAAAGAAGATTAGATTATAACAAAAATGTAATTGGAGATTTTGGATATGATATATATTTAAAGAGTGGCAGTGATTTAAAATATGTAGGATTCACAAAAGATACTAAGTATACAGTAAAAAATACAGATAATTATGATTCAATTGTTGTTAAATCTGCTTATTCACTATTTAAAAATAATGCAAGTACCGGAGTAACAGTTGAACTTACTGGTACAAGTACAACATTTAAAATAGAATTACAAGGTGTTCAAGTAAAAGACAAAACTATAATTAATCCTACTTACGAAATTGGTGATACAATCGCTGATATGGGTATTAAGACAATTAAATTTATTATTAATGGAA
This sequence comes from uncultured Bacilli bacterium, assembly GCA_934096075.1. Classification (GTDB taxonomy): domain Bacteria; phylum Bacillota_I; class Bacilli_A; order RF39; family UBA660; genus CAKOLN01. Next base: position 1,664 of record CAKOLN010000008.1, on the reverse strand, counting down.
AAGACGCTACTGATACTATTAATAAAGACGATATAAAAGTAACAATTAGAGATTGTACTGATGCTTGTAAAGATGTTAAAAAGATAGACAATACTAAAGAAGGATCTTATGAAGTTATATATAAGATTAATTATCTAGGAACTCCTTATACAGAAACAAGATATGTTCATGTAAAACAAAAAACATCATAAAGATGTTTTTTTGTGTCTCTATTTACAACTATTATCGTAATCTACTTCGTAAGGGCTTTCCGGAGTCCCGTCGCCAGACTTTATACCGACGCAAGAAGCCAGAGAAACCGAAGGACGTACTCCCTTTGCTCCAGAGGTTCCTCCATATAATTTTCCAAACATACTCGAACTACCTGCTCCTACAATCCAACCATAATTGGTATAAATACCCCAAGCAAAGGGTGACAAAGACCACCAGTCATTTTTACCAGTTACTGAATTTGCATTACTATTAGTAAAATACCATGCATATGGACTTGACAATTCTTTAGCAGCTACTCCACCGGCAAAAGATAACTCATCTGCTGTCATTAGTGCAATAGGATATGTTAGTTGTCCGTTTCCTCCACTGCCTATACTTGCACTAAATTTGTCTGCAATAGCTTGAATGGTTTCAAACAATCCCCCATTTCCATCTCCTCCACATTTATACGTTGGTGTTATATTTGCAGCCAATCTATTTGCAGCCAATCTTGTATGTGGTCCATAATTAAATGGTTCTTTAACTGAATATGTTTGTGATGAATTTAAACTTCTATCATTACAGTATGTTACTGTTTTACTTATAAATCTATTATAATTAGTCAGTAAATTGTTTTTATACCAATCATCTATAAATGTTTTTATTGTACTTGAATTTGCATTTGTTCTATTTTTTTCTAGTGAGCCACTTGTTCCATACATATATCCAACAAATCTCGGGTTTTTAGAATATGATACATCAAAATTTACTACTCCAATGTAACCACTTATAGTATTGTGACTTGTACCCACATATAAAAGTCTAACACTTCCATCTTCGTTTGTTCTTATTATTCTCCAATATATATCTTTTTCCGTTTTATTACCCGCTGTGGCTTTATCAGTTGTCCAAGTACCATCGACGTCACCACATTGTTCCTCGGTCAGACCGATAATTGGACCATAATCATCTGAACAAATATTAGTAGAAACACACTCGTCATCAGATTCAATCTTTCTTATTTCTTTATAAAAATTTGTTCCTTCATCATAAACACCATAATGTGCTTGTTCTCCATTATATGTACATTCTTGTATTATTTCCTTTCCAAACTTTACCCAGTTATTTGTTGTATTTCCTGAATAATAATATACTGTACTTCCATCTTCTGTTTTATTCGTTTGATATATTGTTCCTGTGGTATTTGCTACATTAGTTACACTAAAGTCTGTTCTTTCACTTATTGTTGGGTTATCTCTTAGTATGAGTTTAGCTAATGATGGATAGCTTCCTTCTGATATGTATAATTTACCACTTAGTTCTGCTCCCATGTCATCAGATTGGTCTACATTTTCATCATTTAGATATTGTATTGTTATTGTGTAGTTTTGTGTTACTCCTTCAGCTATTGATATACTGTATGCTAGTACAGTATCTTGAGCTTTTGATGACTTTGGTACATCCTCAAAACT
>CAKOLN010000007.1 GCA_934096075.1 uncultured Bacilli bacterium | reverse complement strand
ATAGTGCGAAGGTAAATAAAGTAAGAAGAAATAACCAATGTTCCACGTGAAACATAGTGCGAAGGTAAATAAAGTAAGAAGAAATAACCAATGTTCCACGTGAAACATAGTGCGAAGGTAAATAAAGTAATTATTACTTTTATATATACTATAATTATGTTATAATCATTTTGCACAACGATTAGCATGGAATCAGGTCAGAATCGAGAGATAGCAGCCTTAACATTTACTAATTGTGTGTGCTTTTTTTATGAAAAATTTAAAATAAAATTCTTTTATTTTAAATTTTTCGTTACGTTACTAATGTTTCACGTGGAACATTGTTGAAAGGAATATAGTTATGAACAATAAAGTATATTTTGACATACTTATTAACTTAGCTAAAAAGGCATATGTAAAAGATGAAGTGCCAGTTGCTGCACTAATTGTTAAAAATAACAAGATTATAGCTAGTTCTATTAACAAAAGAAATAAATCATCTAATCTTTTAGGACATGCTGAGATTTCTTGTATTATTAAAGCATGCAAAAAAATAAGGGATTGGCGACTAAATGATTGTATTATGTATGTTACTTTGGAGCCTTGTCATATGTGTAAAGAAATTATTAAAGAATCTAGAATAAAAAAAGTATATTATTTATCTGGTACTAATAAATTGATTAATTATAAAACTAAGTTTATTAAAGAAATTAAATATAAAAATAATTATTCTGACTTATTAACAAATTTTTTTGAAAATAAAAGAAAGTAAATACATTTTATTTATTCATTATGATATAATTTTATGGGGTGATTGAATATGTCTTATACGGCTTTATATAGAAAATATAGACCATCAAATTTTTCTAATGTTGTTGGTCAAAAAATAGTTGTTAACATTTTAAAAAACTCTTTGATGACAGGACATATTTCACATGCGTATTTGTTTGCTGGGCCAAGAGGAACTGGTAAAACTAGTATTGCAAAAATTTTTGCAAAAGCGGTGAATTGTTTGGATTTTCACGATGACATATGTGGCAAATGTGAAAATTGTATTAATTTAGAAAAAAACGATATAGATATTATTGAAATAGATGCTGCTAGCAATAATGGCGTCGAGGAAATTAGAACTATAAGAGAAAATGTGAAATTGTTACCTTCTTTTTGTAAATATAAAGTATATATAATTGATGAAGTTCACATGTTGTCAACTGGCGCGTTTAATGCATTACTAAAAACATTAGAAGAACCGCCTACACATGTAATATTTATTTTAGCTACAACAGAAATAAATAAAATACCTTTAACTATTTTATCTCGTTGTCAAAGGTTTGATTTTACTAGATTATCAGAAGAAGATATTGAGGAAAGATTAAAATTTATTTTAAATACTGAAAATAGAAAATTATCTGATTCAGTTATAAGTTATATATCTGAAATATCGGATGGAGGTTTAAGGGATGCAATTAATCTACTTGATCAAGTTTTATCTTTAGATAATGATCAAGTTACAGTTGATGAAATTAATGATTTAAGTGGTAATATTTCTTCTGATACTGTTTATAAATTATTTGAAAATATTTTAAATGTTGATTTTAAAAATACCTTGTCGATTCTTGATAAAATATCAAAAAAAGGTAAAAATTTCAATGATTTAGTTGACAAAATGTTAATTTTAATAAGAGATATTGCTATTAATATGGATGTAAAAGATTATTTTGATAGTTCATATTCCAAAATATTAGGACAATTTGAAATAACAAAAAAAAATTTACTTACTCTTACGAACGTTTTAAATGAGTTATCTTTTCAATTAAAACATTCTAATGATCAAAAATTATTATTTGAAATATATATATTAAGTTTTTTGAACACTATAGAAGTAATAGATAATAATGTTAATTCTAATATTAATTCCTCTGAAATAGCATCAGTTAATAATACTACCTCTTCAACTAAACAATATAATTTAGTTGAGGAAAAAAACATCGCTAAAAGCAATTCTAATGGTGTAAGTTCGAATAAAGATGATGTTTTTCAAATAAAAGATGTTAGAATAAATAATGTTTTAGCTGAAGCTGATAAAAATGTTTTAAATAATTTAATTCTTAATTTTAGTGAAATAAATAACTATATATCAAATAAGAAATATAATTCAGTTGCTGTTTTATTATTGGATTCTAAAATTGTGTGTGCATCTAATAAATACTTGCTTTTTACTTTTGCTGATAAATCTACTTTAGATATTTTTTATCAAAATTTAAAATTACTAGAATTATTAATTATGGAAGTTTTTAAATATCCTTATAAGTTGGTTGCTGTTTCAAATGATGAATGGAAAAATATAAAACAGGAATATATAAATAAGAAAAAAAATGGTGAAAAGTATATATTTATTGAAGAAAATGATGTAAAATTAAATATGAAGGACAAAAATGATGATGTTGAAGATTTGGCATTAGATATTTTTGGTGAAGATGCTGTAAGCATTAAATAGGAGGAAAAATGAATATACAAAATATAATGGCACAGGCACAAAGAATGCAAAAAGAATTAGAAAAGGTTTCAAAAGAAATTGAGGAAACTAAATTTGAGGGAGAAAGTGGTGCTGTAAAAGTTGTAATAATGGGAAATTATAAGGTTATTAGTATTACAATAAATGATGCTGTGAATGATAATGAGTTATTAAGTGATATGATAATGGTGGCTACTAATGATGCTATTAATCAAATAAAAAAAATGAAAGATAGTAAACTTGGAAGATATACTAATGGATTAGGAGGATTAATATAGTTAATGATTTACCCAGAGGAATTTCAAGATCTAATTGAAAGTTTTAAAAATCTTCCGGGAATAGGTGAAAAATCAGCCGAAAGATATGTATATGCTGTTAACGAACTCGATTTAGATACAATTGAAAAAATGTGTTTATCTTTAATTAATTTTAAGAAAAATATTAAAAAATGTTCTGTATGTGGACATTTAACTAATACAACTATTTGTAATATTTGTTCAAATGAATCAAGAGATAAATCAGTAATTTGTGTAGTTGAAGATTCAAAAAGTGTTTTTATGTTTGAAAAAACTGGTAAATTTAATGGGATTTATCATGTTTTGGGAGGTCTTATTTCACCTATAGATGGTGTAGACCCTGAGGATATTAATATTTCTACTTTATTATCTAGAATAGATGGAAATGTTAAAGAAGTGATTTTATCTTTAAGTCCATCAGTAGAAGGAGAAATGACATCGTTATACATAAAAAAACTACTAGAAAATACTGATATAAAGGTATCTAGGCTTTCTTATGGTTTACCTGTAAATGCAGATATAGAGTATTTGGATCCTTTAACAATTATAAGAGCAATAGATGACAGAAAAACTTTATCATAAAAAAATAGATAGTTAATATTATTAATTGGAGGAAACTATGGGATTAATATTATTAATAATAAAAAGATTGGTGATGTCAATTTGTATGCTTTATACTTTTGATTTAATTATTATGAGTGCGGGAATTATTGTTCCAATAAATGTTATAAGTATAACTTTGGTTTCGATTTTGGGATTACCAGCTATATTTGCATTAATTGTTTTAAAATATATAATTTAGTAGGTGGTTTTATGAATAATTTATTAATTAGCCAGTTTGAACATGATTATAAATCTAATAGGTTAACTCATGCTTTTTTGGTGTGCAATACTTTTTATGAATTAATTGAAAATGATTTGAAATATGTTCTTTCAAATTATTTTTTTGATAAGAATATAAATTTAAATGATAATCCTGACATATATTATGTGAAACCAATTAATGGAACTATTCTTAAAGATGATATTCTAAAATTAAGAGAATCATTTATGATGTATTCAATGGTTAATAAAAATAAAGTATATATAATTCAAGAAGTTGAAAAAATGAATTTATTTGCTGCTAATAGTTTATTAAAGTTTTTAGAAGAACCATCACCAAATATTTTTGCAATATTAATAACTTCTAATATTAATGAAGTACTTCCCACAATTAGGTCTAGATGTCAAGTATTAATGGTAGATAATAAAACATCATTTAGTTTATCAAAATATTCTGAATCATTTATTGCTAATGTTTTAAAAATATTAACTTGCTTTGAAACTGATGGGTATGATTCAATTTCAGAAATAAATAATATTATTGATAAAAAAATAGAAAAAGAGGATTTAAAATCTTTAATAAAAATAGTAAAATATTTTTATAGAGATTGTTTAAATTATTTATTATTGAGAAAAATAGAAATTTTTACAGATTATGAGGAAAGTATTAAAATTGTATCTAAAAAAAATACTAAAGAAAGTCTTACAAAAAAATTATTTTTAATTTTAAAAGAAGAAAATAATCTTATCTATAATTTAAATACAAATTTGTTTTTAGACAATTTGCTTATACTAATGGAGTGTGATAAAAATGACTAATGTAGCAGGAGTTTTGTTAAATGAAAAGCATAAAATTTTGTTTTGTAATAGTAATTCATTGGATTTAAATGAAACTGATTTTGTTGTTGTTGAAACTGATCGTGGTTTAGAAGTTGGAAAGCTAATAATGCAAAATATTATGAATAAAAGGTTAACGGATGATATGCCTAAAATTATTAGAAAAGCTTCTAAAAATGATATTGTATGTTTTAATAATAATAAAAATGATTCACTTTATGCATTAAAAAAGGCAAAAGAGATAGCTAATAAATATAATTTAAACATGAAAATTTTGGATGCAAATTATAATTTAGATAAAAGCCAATTACTATTTAATTTTTTAGCTGATAACAGAGTTGATTTTAGAGATATGGCTAAAGAATTAGCTTCCTTGTTTAAAACGAGAATAGAATTAAGACAAATTGGAGCAAGAGATAAAGCTAAGGAAATATCAGGTGTAGGTGTTTGTGGAAGGGAATTATGTTGTAGTAGTTTTTTAAGAGATTTAGATTCCGTATCAATTAGTATGGCAAAAAATCAGAATATTGCTTTAAATCCTAGTAAAATAAATGGACAGTGTGGTAGGCTATTATGTTGTCTTAATTATGAGGATAGTGTTTATAAATGTTGTAAAAAAGGAATGCCTAATATAGGTGATGAAGTTGAAACGGAATTTGGTATTGGTAAAGTTATATCTGTTGATGTTCTTAAAAGAAGTTATGTGGCAAATGTTCCTGAACATGGTAAAATAGAGCTTACTTTAAAGGATGATTGTAATGAGATATATAGTTAATGATTTGGTTGGTTATGAAAATTTAAAAATAGTACAAAACAATAAGTATTTTAATTTTAGTTTAGAATCCGTAATTTTACCTCATTTTTGCAAAATAAATTCTGATAATATGAAAATAATAGATTTTTGTACTGGGAATGCACCTATACCTTTAATTTTATCAACTTTAACTAATTCAAATATTATTGGTGTTGAATTGCAAAAAGAAATTTATGAATTAGCTACTGAGAGTATTAAAATAAACAATCTTAAAGATAGGATAAAAATCTTAAATTTAGATGTAAAAGAATTAACAAAATATTATTTAACGGATTCTTTTGATTTAATAACTTGTAATCCGCCATATTTTAAAATTGAAAAAGATGGAAAAATAAATGAAAATATGATAAAATCTATTGCTAGACATGAATTGTGTATTAATATTAATGACATTTGCATTGTTGCAAAAAAATTATTAAAAAATAATTCAAGTTTAGTAATGGTACACAGAACTGATAGATTAACAGATGTTATTTTGGCGTTAAAAAATAATAATTTAGAACCAAAAAGATTAAGATTTATTTATCCAAAGTATGGTGAAAAATCAAATTTATTTTTAGTTGATGCCAAAAAAAATGGTAAGGTTGGTTTAAATGTTTTACCACCTTTAATATGTCATAATTCTGATGGAACATATACTAGTGAAATATTAGAAATGTTTAAGAGGTGATAATATGCTTCAAAAAAGTTACGAAAAAGAAAAATCAATTTTTTATATAGTGCCTACACCTATTGGAAACTTAAAAGATATAACATATAGAGCAGTTGAAATTTTGCAGAATGTAGATGTTATTTTTGCAGAGGATACTCGCGTTACCTTACAGTTATTAAAATTATTAAATATAAATAACAAGGTAATTGCATGTCATAAATTTAATGAAAAACAAATGGTACCAGTAGCATTAAAGTATTTAGAAGATGATAAAAACATTGCAATGGTTACTGATCGTGGTACTCCTTTGATAAGTGATCCAGGCAGTGTTGTCGTGAAAGAAATTATAAATCATAATTTTACGGTTGTTGCTTTACCTGGTGCTTGTGCTTTTATACCTGCTTTAAATATGTCAAATATTTCTGCAGATAAATTTTTATTTTATGGATTTTTAAATGCAAAGGATAGCCAAGCTTTAAAAGAATTAGAAATGTTAAAAAGTATAAACTTTACTATTGTTTTATACGAAGCACCTCATAGAGTTTATAAAACTTTACAAAATATATTAAAAATCTTTGGAAATAAAAATATAAGTATTTCCCGGGAAATAACTAAGTTGCATGAAGAAGTATTTCGAGGAACTGTTTCAGAGGCGATTGAAATATATAAAGAACCTAAAGGAGAATTTGTTATAGTTATTGATAACGAAGAAAATGAGTATAATATAAATTATGAATGTTTACTAAGTGAAGTAGATAGATATGTAAAATTAGGCTTAAAATCTAATGATGCAATAAAAGAAGTTGCGAATAAGTTTAATTTCAGTAGAAATGAATTATATAATTTATATCAAGGGAGGAAAAAATGAAGTTAATTGTTGGTTTGGGAAATCCTGGAAAAGAGTATGAAAAAACTAGACACAATGTAGGGTTTATGGCAATTGATCATTATTTGGGAAATGAATTGTTTAAATCTAAGAATAATGGAATGTATTGTGAAAAAATAATTAATAATGAAAAAATAATATTTCTTAAACCTTTGACTTATATGAATGATAGTGGATTAGCTGTTAGATATTTTTCTGACTATTTTAATATTGATATTAATGATATTTTAATTATTTATGACGATATGGATTTTGATGTTGGAAAATACAAAATAAAGTCTTCTGGTTCAAGTGCAGGGCATAATGGTATTAAAAGTATTATAAAACATTTGGGTACAGAAAATTTTAAACGTATTAGGATAGGTATTTCTAAAAATAACGTTAATACTATTGATTATGTCTTGGGAAGATTTAGTAAAGACGATTTATTTACTTTGAATAACGTTTTTAATATTGTAGATAATATAATTGAAGATTTTAATATTTATGATTTTGATAAATTAATGAATAAATATAACTAGGAGTATTACTTATGATTGATAATTTATTTGATTTTGATATATATAATAAAATGAAGATTTCTGTTAGTCCCAATGAAATATACAATCAATTATTATTGTATATCTTTTTTCATTGCAAAAAAAACTTAATTATTGTAACTCCTAATTTAACAGAAGCAAATAAATTATATTCTAATTTAACAAAAAATTACAAAAATGTGTATATATTTCCTGATGATGATTATTTAACTAAAAAGGCAATTGCTACATCTCCTGAATTAACATTTATGCGAATGAAATTTTTGAATAATATCAATAAAAAAGATAGTTTTATTTTAATTTGTCACACAAATAGTATTTTAAAAAAATTGCCTAGTAAAGAGGAATTAAATAGTAAGAATATTGTGTTAACTGAAGAAGATGAAGTAGATAGAAATAAGTTAATTGAAAAATTGGATAGTATAGGATATAAAAGAGAGAGTCTTGTTACTAATACAGGTGAATATAGTGTAAGGGGATTTGTAATTGACATTTTTCCTATATTTGAAAATCATCCTATAAGAATTGAGTTTTTTGATAATATTATTGAGAATATAAAGTTTTTTGATGAAAACACACAATTAAGTAATGAAAAAATTAAATCTTATATTGTTAAGCCTTTAGTTGATGAGTATGATAATTCTAATTATTCAATTCTGGATTATGCAGAAAATAGTATATTAATTTATCAAGATTACGAACAGATAAAAAATGTTGAAACAAATATAAATACTCAGATGAAATATTATAATGATTTAAGTTCTATACTTAAACTTGAAGATATAAGTAATGATTTTATTTTAAATATAGATACTTTGGACAATAATGATGATCATGATTTAATTATATCAGCTAAAGAAATAGTAAATTATAATAATGATATAAAAAAATATATTGATGATTTAAACATTACAAAAGGCATTTTATGTACAACTGATAAAAATTTTATTAAATCTTTAAAAATAAATAATAAAGTACTAAATATTGATATTAATAGTGGTTTTGTTTATAATGAACAATATTATTTTTCAAAAAATGATTTGAGCTTTATAAATAGTAGAATTAAATATGATACAGGTTATAAGTTAGGTAAAAAAATTGAATCTCTTGATAAATTAGAAGTTGGAGATTATGTTGTTCATAAAAGCAATGGTATCGGTGTATATATGGGAATTTCTACAATTACAAAAAATGGTCAATCAAAAGATTATATTCTTATAAAATATAAGGGTGATGATAAATTATATTTACCTGTTGATGATTTAAATAAATTGTACAAATATTCTTCTAAAGATGGTGCGAAGCCCGTTATTCATAAATTAAATAGTATTGAATGGCAAAAAACAAAATTAAAAATTAAAAATAAAATAAAAGATATAAGTAATGAATTAATTCAGATTTATAAAAAAAGGAATATTTCTAAGGTTGAGCCTTTTGATAAGGACACTCCTGAGCAAGAAATCTTTGAAAATGAATTTATTTTTGATGAAACACCTGATCAACTTAAATGTACAGCTGAAATAAAAAAAGATTTAGAAAGTTCTAAACCTATGGATAGATTGTTATGTGGAGATGTAGGATACGGAAAAACAGAAGTTATTTTTAGAGCTATTTTTAAAGCAGTTATGAATGGAAAACAGGTTATGTATTTGTGTCCAACAACTTTATTGAGTTATCAGCAATATACTTCTGCTTTAAGCAGATTTAAAAATTTTGCAGTTAATATTCAATTATTAAATAGATATACTTCTAAAAAAGAGGAAAATACTATTTTAGAAGATTTAAGCAATGGCAAAATTGATGTTATATTTGGAACTCATAAATTATTAAATTCTGATATTAAATATAAAGATTTAGGATTATTGGTTATTGATGAAGAGCAGAGATTTGGTGTAATGCATAAAGAAAAAATAAAAGAAATTAAGTCAAATGTTCATGTTTTAAGTGTATCGGCTACTCCTATTCCTAGAAGTTTACAAATGAGTTTAATTGGAATTAGAGATTTATCATTAATTGAAACACCTCCATCTAGTAAATTGCCCGTTCAAACTTATGTGATAGGATATGATCCTTATATTATAAGAGAAGTTATTTTAAAAGAGAAAGCTAGGTATGGACAATCCTTTATTTTATATAATAAGGTTGAAAATATGGAAAATGTTGTATCTAGTTTGAGAAAATTAATACCAGAGGTTACTATTTGTTATGCACATGGTAAAATGAAAAAAGATGATATGCAGGATGTAATTTATGATTTTAATCAGGGTAATTTTGATGTTTTAGTTAGCACAACTATTATAGAAAATGGTATAGATGTTCCTAATGCTAATACGATTATTGTAATAGATGCTGATTATTTTGGATTGAGTCAATTGTATCAAATAAGAGGTAGAGTTGGAAGAAGTGATAAACAAGCATATGCTTATTTAATGTATAATAAACAAAGAGTTTTAACAGAAACTGCTATAAAGCGTCTTGATGCGATAAAAGAATTTACTGAATTAGGTAGTGGTTACAAAATTGCTATGAGAGATTTAAGCATAAGAGGTGCTGGTGACTTATTAGGTAGCGAACAAGCTGGATTTATTGATAGTGTTGGAGTAGATTTATATATAGAACTTATTAATGAAGAATTAAGTGGTAAGCCAGAATTTGATGAGGAAAATAACAATGATGTTAAAATTGATGATGTTCAAAATCATATTGGTAATACTTACACAAATGAAGATAATATAATAATAGAATTACATAAAAAAATATCTTCAATTACTAATTTTGAAGATTATAAAACATTGTATAATGAAATTGAGGATAGATTTGGATTAGTAGATGGAAATTTAAATTTATATATGTATGAAATATTAGTACAAAGTTTAATAAATAAATTAAAGATTAATGCTATTGTTAATGATAATGGTAAATTTACTTTAAAATTATCTTCTGACGTATATAAAATGTTAAATATTGAGAAATTATTTATAGAAGCAACAAAGATTTGTACAAGATTTAATTTTGTTTATAGAGGAAATATCATTTTTATATCAATACCAAAACATAATTTAGAAAAACATTATTTATATTATGTTTATGATTTACTTAATTATATTGAAAAAAATAGAAAGTAATTAAATTTTACTTTCTATTTTCATATGCTTTTTTACATTTCTCTATTAAATCAAGAGCTTCCTTTTTGTTGTGAAAATCTTTTACAGTAACTTTAATATTTTGCAGTGTTTTATAGTTTTGAAAAAAGTCTTTAATTTCAGATTTTTGATGTTCAGTTAAGTCATCTAATTTGTTAATGGTTTCAAATCTTGGATCTTTATCTACTACTGCTATAATTTTTTCATCGTGTGCGCCATTATCTATTACTGTAAGGTATCCGATTACTCTTGCATCGACAACACATCCGGGAAATGTTGGATAAGTACTTATAACTAATATGTCTAGAGGATCTCCATCAGGTGCAATTGTGTTTTCTATAAATCCATATTCACCTGGATATGTTAGTGCACTATATAAAACTCTGTCTAATTTAATTCTTCCAGTTTCTTTTTTTATTTCAAATTTATTTTTTGTACCCATTGGTATTTCTATTATTGATTCTACTATATTGTTCATTATATCACCTAAGATAAGTATAATTTAATAATTAATGATTGTCAAATAGTATATTTATTAAATTGTGTGTAAAAATAAATTTAGAGGTGAATATGAAAAATACAGGAGTGATAAGAAAAATTGATGAATTAGGTAGAATAGTCATACCAAAGGAAATTAGAAAAACACTAAATATTGGTACAGGAGATGATTTACAAATATATGTGGAAAATGATAGTATTGTTTTAAAAAAATATATTAAAATGTTATCTTTAAAGGAAAAATCCTATCAGTTAATTAACGAAATTTCAAAATTTACAAACTCTTTAATTTACATAAGTGACAAAAATAATATTATAGTAAGTAGTAATAATTTATGTGTTAACAATCAATTAAATAATAACATTATTTCTTTTATTAGTGAGAGAAGGGAATTTACTGATTATGGTAATATTTTTAATAATGAAAACAATGAATATGTTTATTATTATGGTTTGCCTATAATTATTGATGCTGATGCTGTTGGCAGCGTCATTGTTGTTAATAATGTAAAAATATCAGAAAAAGACATATTATTGATTAGTATATTGAGAAATTTAATAATACTTAATGTTTACTGATATTTTATATAGTTTTGCATATAAAATATCAAAAAAGGGTTGAATTATTAAAAAAAAAATGATATATTATCTTCCGAGGAGTTTCTATAGCTATAAAGCTATGGCGAAAGGAGAATAGATATGAAAAAAGGAATTCATCCAGAACTAAAAGAATGTAAAGTTAAGTGTGCTTGTGGTAATGAATTTATTACTAAAAGTACTAAAAGTGAAATACAACTTGAAACTTGTAACAAATGTCACTCATTTTATACTGGTAAAAGAGTTGCAGCAAGAACAGGTAATGTTCAAAAATTCAAAGAAAAATATGGTATTAAATAGTCTTACTTATGACTATTTTTTATTTTTTACTTTTATTTTTAAAAAAAAATATCTATAATATAGATAGGTGATGAGAATGATAATTGGAATAGCTTCGGACCATAGAGGTTATAAAAATAAAACAAAGGTTATTAAATATTTAAAAAAGAAAAATATTGACTATGTAGATTATGGAACTGATAGTAATGAAAGTGTTGATTATAATGATTATGCTTTAAAAGTTTGTTACGCCATTAATAATGGTGATGTAACATGTGGAGTTTTAATTTGTGGAACGGGAATTGGAATGTCTATTATGGCAAATAAAGTTAATGGTATAATGTGTGCAAAGGTTGATAGTGCAAAAGAAGCAAGATTGGCTAAAGAACATAATAATGCAAACTGTATTAGTATGAGTGAAGATTTGTCTTATTTGGAAATTAAAAATATCTTAGATTCTTATTTGAATTCAACTTTTATTAATGAGGAAAAGTATAATAGAAGGATAAGAAAAATAAAAAAAGAAGAACAAAACAATAAAAATTAGGAATAATTTTAGTTTAACTAGAATATATATTTATATGAAAAAATATTTTAAATATGTAATATGTATTTTAGTTTTAATTATAATTATTTTTTTTCTAAAAAAAGAGGATAAAAAAGTACTTGAAAATAGTAATACTGAGTCTTTGTACAAATACGTAGATGATAAAGATACTATGGTATTTTATAATTCTATTGAAAATGAAATGAGTTTAAGAGATTATTTAATAGGTGTTTTGGCTTGTGAGATGCCTGTTCTTTTTGAAGAAGAAGCATTAAAGGCTGGTTCTGTCACTGCTAGGACTTTTTATTATAATAAAATTAATACCAATCATAGTTATATAGCTACAAATAATGATCAATGTTATTTTTCAATTGAAGATATGAAAATAAAATGGTTAGATAACTTTGAAAAATATTATATTATTTTAAGTAAAATAGTGGATAGTACAAATGGTAAAGTTATTTATTTTGATAACAATTTAATTAATGCTTATTATTTTAGTACTAGTAATGGTATGACTGAGGATGTTAGTTATGTTTTTGGACAATCAGTTCCTTATTTGGTTTCAGTAGATTCTTCATGGGATAAAACCGTTAATAAGTATGAGGTTACAAATAGTTATTCAATATCTGAATTTGTTAATAAGTTAGGACTTAATAACAATGAAAATTTATGCATAGAAATTTTATCCAAAACAATAAGTGGAAGAGTGGATAAATTAAAAGTTAATAACAATATTTTTACTGGTGTTGAATTTAGAAAACTTTTAGGACTTCGTAGTACTGATTTTACATTTTTTATGACTGATGATACAATTTTTATAACTACAAAAGGATATGGACATGGTGTAGGTATGAGTCAATATGGTGCTAATGAAATGGCAAAATTAGGTTATAGTTATGAAGAAATTTTAAAGCATTATTATACGGGTGTAGAAATAAAGAAATTTAATGTATAAAATAAAAAACATTGTTCACATTATTAGTAGGAGAGTGAATAATGAAAAAGAATAAAATAAAGAAATTAATTATACCTGGTATATATTTTGTATCAGTATTGGCTGTAATAGGATGTATTACTTTAACGATAAGTGGAATTAATAAATATTTAGATGAAAAAAAGGATTTTAAATATTCTGTTAATGGAATAATTAATAAAACTATACAACAAGTTCAGGGAGAAGAAAATGTAGAAGAATCAACCACAATAATTAGACCATATAAATCAGAAACTGTAAGTGTTGGAAGGTACTTTTATGACTTTGAGGGTGAAGAAAAAAATCAAGTAAATTCTATTATATTTTATGAAAACACATATATGCAAAATTCTGGTGTTGATTATATAAGTGATAGTGAATTTGAAGTATTAAGTGTTTTGAGTGGTACTGTTAAAAGTGTTGAAAAAGATGAATTATTAGGAAATATAGTTAAAATAGAACATGATAAAGAAATATATACTATTTATCAGGGTGTAGATAAAGTAAATGTTAAACAAGGTGATAATGTTACACAAGGTCAAGTAATAGCTTATAGCGGAACATCACAAATTAATTCCAATTTTAAAACATCTTTACATTTTGAAGTATACTATAAAGGTGAATTGATTGATCCTGAAAACTTTTATACTTTAAAATTAAATGAATTGTAATTAAATATATTTACTTAAATAACTTGAAAAAGTTATTTTTTTTTAGAAAAAAATAAAAAAATGACCTAGTAGGGCCTGTTATTTTTGTTAAAAAGGTGTTATTATATTATTGCTTTGGCAATACGAGAAAGAGGGTTTCTATGATAAAGTTTATAATTGTAGAGGATAATAAATTCAATAGAGATGATGTTGAAAGATTAATAATGAATTATATGTTAACTACCAATTACAAGTTTGATATAGTTAAATATGATAAAATTTGTGATGGTATATTTGAAAAGTGTGAAAATTGTTATGAAAAACATGTTTTCTTATTAGATTATTATCTTCCAAATGGTACAGCTGTTGATATTGCAAGAAAGATAAGAGAAGATGATTGGGATAGTCCTATTGTTATTTTTACGGCTGAGGGTGATGATAATGTAATTCTTAAAGCATATAAAGAAAGGTTACAAATATTAGATTTTATTGTTAAGGATGAAGATTATCAGTCAAATTTATTAGAATTGTTTGATTTATGTTTAGCACAATTGAATTATTCTGAGAAGTTTAGTTATAAAAATAGTTTTATGAGTTATAATTTTGATTATGATAAAATTCAATATATTTACAAACTAAATAATGAAAGAAGAATTATGGTTGTTACTGACAATGGAAGTTATCCACTTACAACAACACTTAAAAAATTTTATAAGCATTTAACAAATAATTATGTTTATACTCATAAATCTTGTATTGTTAATATGGCCAGAGTTAAATTGTTTGATTGGAAGAATAGCAAGTTTGTTTTAGATAGTGGAGAAGAAGTATATATGCTTTCTAGATTACGAAGGAAAGAGTTGATGGAACGTGAAAATCGTTAGTTATGCATTGTGTTTTATTGGAGCATTTTTAAATTTGTTTGTTCTGGTAAAATGTTATGAAAAAACTTTGAATGATACATGTGAATTAAATTTAAAAAGTATATTAACAATATTAATAAGTGCAGTATTTGATTTTATAATTAATATGTTTGTAGTATCAAAATTTAAGATAGTATTTATGTTATTATTAGTGTATTTAATGTTACTTTTAATATTTAAGGAAAAATATTATGTTGTTTTATTTAAAACTTTATATTTATATATTGCTATATTTATTTTTGATTTTTTAATATCTTTATTTTTACTTATATTATCATCAGGAAATAAGGTAAATATGTATGCACTTGATATATTAAAGGCATTTTCAACCTTTTTCGTAACAATTTTCTTATATCTTTTATTTAAAATGAGAAAATTTCTTAGCTTTACTAAAAATCTTTTTAAACTAATTGAAAATAAAATTAGTTCAGTAATTATAATAGTGATAGTAATTGTTTTTTCGACATTCGTGTTAGCTACATATGTACATGCTTTTAACTTTCTTTTTGAAAGTTTTTGGATGACTTTCTTTTTGTTATTAGCGTTTTCCTTGTTATCATTTGTATTGGTCAAAGAATTTATTAAAAATAAAACGGCTTTGGCTGAACAAAAAGCATTGTTAGATATAATGAATGAGTATGAGTCTATGCTAGAAGTTAATAGAGAAAATCGACATGAAATGTTGAATAACTTGGTTGTACTCAAAAGTTTTAAAAATAAAGCAAGCATTGAGTATGAAGATTTATTAAGTGAAATTTTAAATGATTATCAGAATAAGAAGAATGGTGCTTACACTAGGCTTTATACTTTACCTACTGGTGTAAAGGGTATAGTTTATTATAAAGTAGCTAATATAATTGATAAAAACATTAATTTTAATACTGAAATAAGTAAAGAGGTATACACTTATTTTGATAAATTGGATGCAAAGCTTTATTATAAAGTTTGCAAAATTATTGGCATTTTATTAGATAATGCTATTGAAGCAACAATACATACTAACGAAAAATTGATTTTTATAGAAATGTTTAAGCTTGGAAATGAATTATTTGTTTTAATTCAAAATAGTTGTGAAGATAAGGTTGATATAGAAAATATAAATAAAAAAGGATTTAGTACTAAAGGAAAAAATCACGGTTATGGATTATATATTGTAAATAAGTTGATTACTAGTTCAGAACAATTATCTTTGAGTCAATATATGTTTGATAAAGATTTTGTAACAGAATTAAAAATAACACTTTAATAAGTGTCATTTTTAATTTTTTTATAAAAGACTTTCTGGTGTTTCTTCTTCATCTAACATACTGAACCAGCAAGCTCCAGAAGTTGTTTTTGCGATG
The DNA here is from genome assembly GCA_934096075.1 of uncultured Bacilli bacterium. Lineage (GTDB taxonomy): Bacteria > Bacillota_I > Bacilli_A > RF39 > UBA660 > CAKOLN01. The sequence goes on along the minus strand of CAKOLN010000007.1, from coordinate 52,614 downwards.
AATTCTCCTAAGTAGCTGAATAAACTAGCAAATAATTTCATTTATTTAATCCTCCTTTCTTATAATTTTTATAATTATTATACTTTACTCCAAATAATTTGTAAGTTATTGGTAATACAGCAACTGTACCTAGTATTAATCCAAATAAAATACAATTATTTAAAATATAGTCTTTAATTATTACAATAAGAATTAAATATGTTATGCTTGAAATAATTGTTACGATTTTAAATATAATTCTTTTCTTTTTATTTATTAATGGCCTTTTTTCAGTGTCGGCAGGTGCATAGATACTTAAAAATATTATACAAAACACAGATATTAATATCTTAAATTTAAGATTTATATTTAAACTTTCACATAATATTGGTAAAAGCAGAAATGTAATAGAAGATGCTATCCAGCAATGTGAACTTTTTTTTGCATGTACACCAAAGGCAGTTAGTCTTAGTACACTATATGTTGCCATTAATATAAGAAGTGTTCTTAAATATCCAAATAAATATGATAAACTAAATATTACAATTGTTTTAGTTAAATGTAGATATAAACTTGCTAAACCATATCTTATTTCTTTTAACCTTACTTCGTCATAATTATAATATCGTTTAATATTATTCATTGTGGAATTAATTAAAAGATCTTTCATTTCATCACTTCCGAAACAATTATATTATATATAATATTTAATTTGTTTATATTTGTTTTATATTGTATTATTATGTAAAAAAATAATAAAAAAAATTAATAAAATTATGGTAATTTGCATTTCATGACAAAAAAGCATTTAATTATGCATAGTTACAACATTTAATTTTTATTTATGATATGATGTATATGTACTCGAGAGTAAATCGACTAGTACTAGTGATATTTTTAAATCTTGCAAGGTTTAGGGAAAGGTTTGGGTTTGAGATTTTGTATAGGAAGGAGAAAGAGTGTTGTGATTAGACGCGGTAGAGTTAAATGGTTTAATAATGACAAGGGTTATGGATTTATTGAACTTGGAGCAAGTACGAGTAGTGATGAAGACGTGTTCGTACATTATTCTGCGATTGAAAAAAGTGGTTACAAAACATTAAAAGAAGGCGATATTGTTGAATTTAATTTAATAAAAACTGCTAAGGGTAACCAAGCAATTAATGTCAAAGAATTGAAATTAACTACTTTAGTGTAGTTTTTTTCTATTTTTTATGGTATATTTTATATAGAGGTGATAAGATGAATTTTCAAATACGTGGTGAAAGAATGGAAGTAACTCCGTCTATGAAGGAATATGCTACTGATAAACTTTCTAGAATGGAAAAGTATTTTGATAATCCAAATAATATAGTTTGTAAAGTGATTTTTAGTATTAGAGGTAGAGAACAAAAAGTTGAAGTTACTATTAATGGTGGTAAATATGACTTAAGAGCTGAGGTATCACATAGTGATTTATATGCTGCGATTGATTTAGTTGTTGATAAGTTAGAAACACAAATGAGAAAATATAAATCTAAATTAATGAGTAAAGATAGAGTTCAAATTGTTTATAATGAAGAGGAAATTATAGATGATGACGAAATAGAAGAAATAGTAAAAAGAAAGAAAGTTTATTTAAAACCAATGCATGAAGAAGATGCAATATTAGAAATGGAACTTTCTGGACATAATTTCTATATATATAAAGATATTAAAACAGAAAATGTTAATGTTTTATATAAAAGATATGATGGAACTTATGGAATTATAGAGACTAACTAAAGCGAGAAATCGCTTTTTTCTTTTATTTTAATTTAATACATGGTAAAATATTTAGTAGGAGATGTTATAGATGAATATATTTACAAAATTATTTGACAGAGAATATAAAGAATTACAAAGATTTGATAAGTTAGCTGATGAAGTTATGGCTTTAGATGAAGAAATGAGTAAACTAACAGATTTAGAATTGAAAGCTAAAACTCAAGAATTTAAGACTAGATTAAAAGATGGAGAAACATTGGATGATATATTAGTGCCTGCTTTTGCGGTTGTTAGAGAGGCTGCATATAGAATGATAGGAGAAAAACCTTATAAAGTTCAAGTTATTGGTGGTATATGTATACATTATGGTAATATAGCTGAGATGAAAACAGGTGAAGGTAAAACTTTAACAAGTACTATGCCTGCATATTTAAATGCGTTATCTGGAAAAGGTGTTCATGTTGTTACAGTAAATGAATATTTAAGTGTACGTGATGCTGAATGGATGGGTAAGATTTATAATTATCTTGATGTTAGTGTAGGAGTTAATTTGAAAGATGCTACTCCAGAACAAAAGAGAGAAGCATATAGTAAAGATATTACATATACAACTAATAATGAATTAGGGTTTGACTATTTAAGAGATAACATGGTTGTTAGAAGGAAAAATAGAGTACAAAGACCTTTAAATTTTGCAATTATAGATGAAGTTGACTCAATATTAATAGATGAAGCAAGAACTCCGTTAATTATAAGTGGTGGTGTAAGTAAAAGTGCTGATTTATATAAATTAGCGGATAGAACGGCTAAGAGTTTAACTACTGATGATTATGTGTTAGATGAAAAAACTAGAAGCGTTACTTTAACTGAAGAAGGTATTGTAAAAGCAGAAAGATTATTGAATGTTGATAATTTATATGATATTAAGAATGCTGCCATAGTGCATAATTTAGATAAGGCTTTAGTTGCTAATTATGGATTTAAAAAAGATGTGGATTATGTAGTTGATAGTGATAAAATTATAATTGTAGATGCATTTACTGGTAGACTTATGCATGGAAGACAATATAGTGATGGACTTCATCAAGCTTTAGAAGCAAAAGAAGGGGTACATATTAATGAAGAAACTAAAGTTTTGGCTACGATTACTTTTCAAAATTTATTTAGAATGTATAATAAGTTATCAGGTATGACAGGTACTGCTAAAACTGAAGAGGAAGAATTTAGAAATATTTATAATATGTATGTTATTGTAATTCCTACAAATAAACCTGTTATTAGAATAGATGAAGAAGATTATGTATTTATGAATAAAAGAGGTAAATATAATGCTATTGCTAATTATATAGAAGAAATACATAAGACTCATCAACCTATATTAGTTGGTACTGCATCAATTGAAAGTAGTGAATATTTAAGTGGTTTATTAAATAAAAAAAGAATACCACATGAACTATTAAATGCAAAGAATCATGAAAGAGAAGCTCATATAATAGAAAAAGCTGGTCAAAAAGATGCTGTTACTATTGCAACTAATATGGCTGGACGTGGTACAGATATTAAATTGGGTGAAGGTGTTAAGGAATTAGGTGGTCTTTTAGTAATAGGTACTGAGAGACATGAAAGTAGACGTATTGATAATCAATTAAGAGGTAGAAGTGGTAGACAAGGAGACCCAGGTAGAACAAGATTCTATGTTTCTATGGAAGATGACTTAATGATTAAGTTTGGTAGTGAAAAAATAAAATCTTTAATGGGTAGTCTTGGTTTTGATGAAAATACACCTATAAATCATAGAATGATGAGTAAAAATATTGAATCTAGTCAAAAGAGAGTTGAAGGATTTAACTATGATAGAAGAAAAGCATTACTTGATTATGATAATGTAATTAGTAAACAGAGAGAAATTGTTTATGAAAGAAGAAATGAAATATTAGATAAAGATAATATAAAAGATAGAATTTTAACTATATTTAAAGAATTTGTTATTGATCAAATTAATAATCATTTTCCACCTGAGGATACAATTACACATAATGATGTAGTTAATATATGTGAGTACTTTAATGCTAATTTACTTAAATCTAAAAAATTAGATGAGAAAGAATTAGAAAGTAAGAGTATTCCTGAAATGCAAGATTATATTTATGATATAGTTGTTAATGATTATAATTCTAAGCTAAGTGAAGTTCCTTTAGATATACAAGATGATTTTGAAAAAGCTATTACGTTAAAAGTATTAGATAAGAATTGGATGAATCAGCTAGATAATATGGAACATTTAAAAGAAGGAATTGGATTAAGAGGATATGCTCAAACTAATCCATTACAGGCTTATGCACTAGAAGGTTTTGAACTTTTTGACAATATGTTAAAAGAGACTAATAAAGAAATAACTACTTATTTACTTAAAGCAGAAGTTAGACAAAACTTAGAAAGAGTTGAGAATAAAAATATTAGAACTAATGATAGTAAAGAAAAGGTTAAATCAAAACCTGTTAAAAAGAACCAAACTGTTGGTAGAAATGATCCTTGTCCTTGTGGCTCAGGACGTAAATATAAACAATGTTGTGGTAAATAAGCCCGCGAACCCGTATAAAATAAGGGATTGCGGGTTTTTCTATGATTACAATATTTAGGTAATTTTAGGCATGTCTTTTGTCTTAGATAAGTTTTAGATAAGCAGTAAAATCCTTGCAAGCCCTTATAAAATAAGGGCAAAACGCATATTATAAGAATGTTCTCAAATTAAATACAAAACTTATCTAAAAATTATCTAAATTGTAATTTGTTATTTAAAAGTTGTAATATCAAAATTATACCAATAATTTATGTTATAATTATTATAAGAGGTGTAAGAATGAAAAGGATTTTAACATTAGGAATTTGTATGTTAGTACTTTTACCACTTACAGTAAATGCAACAGGTGGTGGTTTAAGAAAAAGTTCTATAAAAACATGTCCAAATGGTGTTACATATGGAATGCACAGTGATGGTCATGGCGGAACTCATTGGCATGTGGCGGTGACAAACGGAAATAATTATTATGCTGATGGAGAAGCAATTTATAGTGATCCATGTTCTGGCTATAACAAAAATGAGGGGACTGCTGGAGCAACGGATGGTAGCAGCAACTCTTCATCGAACAGTTCCGGAAACGGTGGGACAAGTAGCAATTATGGTAATAATTATTCAAACAATAATACACAAAATAACAGCCAAAAAGAAGTTGTTATAGAAAAAAGCAAAGATAATTCTATAAAAGAAGTATCTATAGATGATGAACAAATAACTGTTTCTGATAATATGAATTTTAAAACAGAAAAAAAACATGTTGACATTAAGATAGAAGCAAATGATTCAAAAGCGAAAGTTGAATTTGAAAATAAAGAATTATCACTGGGTGAAAATACAATTAATATAGTTGTTACTGCCGAAAATGGAGACAAAAAGAATTATACTTTAACAATTAATAAAACTAAAGGCAAGGGAACAGCTACAATTAAAAAATTTGTATTAGGATCTAGTGAAGTTGAATTTGAAAACAACAAAGCTACCATAACTAAATTAAAGAATGAAACATCCCTAGACTATTCATACGAGTTAAGTGATGCAAAGGCAAAACTAAAAATATATTTAAACGAAAAAGAGATTACAAAACTAGAATCATTGAAAGAAAATGACAAGATAAAATTAATAGTTTTAGATGAAAATGATAATGAAAATATATATGAAATAATTATTACTGATTATCCTGCTATTGTTTCTACTATAATAGATATGTTAGCGATCATAATAACAGCAGGTATCTTTTTATCACCGATAGTTATTATATTGATTATTAAGAATAAAAAGAAGAATAAACAAAGTAATAATGTACAACCTGAACAATTAATTGATGATACAGTAAAAAAAGAAAATCAGAATAATAAAAACTATGAAACAGGATATGATAGTTATACTAATAAAAAAATCAATGAGTTTAATAGCAAATATGATTTAACAACTATAGATGGAATAATGTCTATACTTATAACTGAAGCTCAAAAATATTCTGATGGTGGCGAAAGTGTTGTATATATGCCAGAACAAATACTTAGTAGAAAAGCTACAGAGTATAAAAATAATAAAAGCTATGATTTAGCAATAGCGTGTTTGAAAAAAGTAAACGAGTTGTATCCTCATTCTTTTTACGCATATACAAGAGATGACTATGAAAGATTAGTTGATATGATGATTTTAGCAGGGAGATTTGAAGATGCAAAAGTAGAACATAAAAATTTGAATAAATTACATGGTACACGAGTAGATGAATTGCATAATTTACAAAAGTTTGCTTCTGAAACAGGAACAGAAAGTGCTGAAGACTATCAAAAACGAATAATTGACCCTTATATTGAAGAAGCACATGATAGAGAAGTCTATTATTGGTTATTGGAAAATATTCCACAAGTAGCACCAAAATCTTTTGGTGGATATAGAAGAATTAAAAATATGAATTCCACAAGTTTTAAACAAATAGTTGAGGAAATAGAAAAAAGAGGTTATAAAATAGAAGAAATAAGATTTTGGATGTAGTTAAATTACAAAATGTTATTCTTGCCTAAAAATTGTAATTTATTAAAATTCGTTATTTTTTAGATAAGTTTTTAGATAAGTTCTACTAGGTTTGCCGAGTGCTACGGAGTGCTCTGGGGTGCAGCCAAATGCCAAAATAACTAGCCAAGTGCTCCCAAAAGCTACCAAAATCCCCAATACAAAAGGCCATGTGGCAGTGGACGCAAGTATAAGTAGTGTTGTGGTAAATAAGTTCGCAAATCCTTATAAATAAAGGGCTTGCGAGCTTTTTACTACTTACAATTTTTAGATAATTTCACCTCAAAAAAGGCATTAAGATAAGTTTTAGATAAGTTTTTTGTCCAAAATCAACCTTAAAATGAAGTCCATGTGGTATAATTAAATAGGAAGTGATAATATGAAACCTATCGAAAAAGAAATTATAGAATTTAGCATATTAAAAGAAATATCTTACAATGATATTATTCCAACTTCAAAAAATTATAATATTGATGAAGATATTTATGTATCCTTATTTAGAGATATGGTTAATGAGCATTACATAAATCCTAAAAGAGTATTGTTTAATATTTTAGGTGGTATAGAAATAGAAAATGAAATGGATTTAGTTACAAGCTTAGGTAAGCAATATATTGAATCACATGAAGGATGGAATAAAATATATCATAATTTAAATGATTTAAATAAACTTCTAGATACAGAGGTAAAAAATGATTGATTTCATACAACATAATTGGAAAGATCTGCTAGAAATTTTTATTAGTTTAATAGTAGGATTTTTAGGCGGTATTACTTTTACAAATATTAAAAGCAAAAATGTTTCTAAAATAAAAGGGAATAATAATAAAGTGGTTCAGGAGGGAAGTAAGTACAATGAATAAGAAAAATGAAATTAATATTAAAGGTGATGACAATATAGTCAATCAAATAGAAAAACAAGTAAATCTTTATAATTTTATTAACTCAAAAGAATATATTCCTAATGAATATGCTTCTAAACTTTTGAAAAAAACTATAGAAGATGAACATAATCCTACAATAATTTATATAAAAACTCTTAGTGGACGTACAATACAATGTGGTTCTGCTAGATTTTCAGTTGGTTCAGCATCACAAACTGAAAGGGAAATGTCATATTGGGAGGATGCCTTAAAAAAACTTGAAGATAATGATTATATAACTGATGTTGGGTATAAAGGAGAAGTATTTAAAATAACTAAAAAAGGTTATGATTATTATGATGAGTATATAAATAAATAATTTTAGATAAGTTATTAGATAAGTTGTACGAAAAAAACTTACAATTATTCAACAAAAAATTATATTTTAAAAATAAGAAATACCATTTTGAAGGGAAAAAATTATTTGGTTGTTTTAATATTTTACCTATAGGCAATGGTATGATGAATATAGATAAAGCAATAGAAGATTTGAAATATATTATAGAAATCATAGAGTAGTTGTGCTATAATTATATAATGAAATTTTGATATAGAAATCGGGGAGTGAGGTAAAGCTTATGTATAAAAATGAGGAATATTTAAAAAAAATAATAATGAATCAAAATAGACATTTATTTGTGTACGGATATAATACACAAGAAAGAAGTGAATTTTTAAAGTGTCTTGAAAAGAACTATCCTTTTACATATGAATTATTAGAACCAGTGGCATTATATTTTGATTCGTTTGGATTGCCAAAAATAGATGCTGATTTAAAAAATAAAGATAGTTATATGATTCAGGCTATGAGTCGTGAATATTTATCATTTTTAGTAGCTAGTAGGATTTTAGAAAAAACTATTGAATTTTATGATTCTAATTTAGATGATAAGTTGTCATGGTTAATGCATTTAATAAATATAAATAAAAATAGAAATTATGATGAAATAACTACAGTAAAAAAATTATTGAATGAATTTAAAATATCTAGAAGCTTTTATTATGAAAGCTTTGTTAAATATGTTAATGGATTAATTGATAATATTCCTATAGAAAATATTACTATACCATTTTTGGATTTAGGAATGTTTGTAAATCAATATAAAAGTTGTATGAATATGCAGTCATATTTTGGATTAATATTCGATAAAAAGAATGAATCATCAATTTTTTCTACACAATCAATTAATAGTTTTATAGGAGCAAGAATAAATAATGATATATCAGTTAAGGTTACGGTAGAGCCAAATGCTTGGGAAACATACCGTAATGTAAATGGTCAACTAATAGAAGCTGTTCATGATTATGGTGTGGTAGAATTAGATGATTCAAATAGGGATTATATATTAACTAAAAAGTTTAATTAAAAATTACTAGTAGAAGTATAAGTTAAATGTTAAACATGTGTAATATTGGGTATGAAAAGATTAAATTCATATCTTTTTTCTTTTACTAATGATATAATTATTTTGATAGGAAAGTGTTAGTATGAAAGATGGATATTATAAAAAAATAAATATTATAAGAGTATTTTTATGTATAGCAGTTCTTTTATATCATCTTGATATTTTAAAGGGTGGTTATTTAGCTGTATGTGCATTTTTTGTTTTGAGTGGGTTTTTAATTACTAAATTTTCTTTTGATAAAGACAATTTTTCTATAGTTAACTATTATAAATCAAGATTTTTAAAATTATATTTGCCATTATTAATAGTAACTTTTGGTACTATAGCTGTAATATCATTGTATCCAGATATATTTTGGTTGAATTTAAAACCTGAAACTACTTCTGTAATATTAGGTTACAATAATTTTTGGCAAATTAGTTCTAATTTAGACTATTTTTCTAGAAGTATTAATTCACCATTTATGCATTTGTGGTATATGGCAATTATTATACAATTTGAATTGATTTTTCCTATTATATATATTTTATTGAAAAAAATTGGAGAAAAAATAAATAAGTGCATACCATGTATTTTAATGAGCATATTGTCAATTTTAGGAATTGTATATTTTTGTTATATAAGTAAAACAGGTAATATGACATTACTTTATTATAGTACATTTACTAGAATATTCTCATTACTTATTGGTGTTACTTTGGGATTATTTGTAAATTATTTTGGTAATAAGTTAGTGTTTATGAATAATAAAGTTTCTAATATTTGTTTTTATGCCTATTTGGTAGTATTATCAAGTATGTTTATTATGATTGAAAATAGTTCTAAATATTTTGTTTTATGTATGATTTTATCTAGTATAATTTCTATTAGATTGATTCAATATTCATTAGTGGATGTAACTGAACTTAATAAGTTTGATTATATAGTTAAAAAAATTGCAAGTATTACTTATGAGGTATATTTAGTTCAATATCCAGTTATATTTTTATTTCAGTATGTTAGCTTAAGTACTATATTGAAAATAATTGTTATAGTTTTGTTAACAATATTTATATCAATTTTAATACATTTTTGTATTAATAATAAAAATAAACAATATAGGGTACCTCAGTATTTACTAATACCATTATTTTTAGCAATATGTGGATATGGAATATATCAATATTATATTACAGAAGATCATACTAAAGAAATGAAACAATTGCAGGAACAATTAGTAGAGAATCAAAAGTTAGCAGTAGAAAATCAAAATAAATATAAAGAACAATTAGCAAAAGAAAATGAAGATTGGAATAACATATTAAAAGACTATGAGAATGCAGAAAATAATATGGGGGAAGTTGTTAAAACTTTGAATGTTGTTGGTATAGGAGATTCTGTTATGCTAGGAGCGGTTGATAATTTGTATGCTATGTTTCCTAATGGTTATTTTGATGCTAAGATTAGTAGAACTGCTTGGGTAGTTGGTGGAATTATAGAAAATTTGGTTAATAAAAATATGCTTGGAGAACCTGTTATAATTAATTTGGGTGCCAATGGAGATTGTTCTAAATCTTGTAAAGTTAATATTATTAAACAATGTGAAGGAAGAGATATTTTTTGGATTAATACTACTAATTTACCAAATGTTAATTCAAATTTATTAGCACTTTCTAAAGAATATGATAATGTTCATTTAATAGATTGGTATACAATGTCTAGAGGACATGAAGAATATTTTTATTCAGATGGAATTCATTTGACTGGTGTTGGTAGGAAAGTATATACTGAGGCAATTTATAATGCAATACATGATGTTTATGTGGAGAAATATAAAATAGAAAAAGAAAAGATGTTAGAAGAACATGAATTAGAAGAAAAAAATAAGATTACTTTTTATGGAAATAATATATTATTAAATGCATATGAATATTTAGAAAGTGATTTTAGTAATGCTAGTTTTGTGATAGATAATGGATTTAATTATAATAGTTTGAAAAAGAAACTTAATGAAGATAAAGAGAATAATACTTTAACATATAATATTATACTTGCTTTTGATAGTAGTACTAATTTATCTATAAGTGAGTATGAGAGTATATTAGATTTACTAAAAGATAATAATGTTTTAATAGTTTCTAGTAGTAAAAATATTAAAGATATAAAGAAATTAGAAAAAGAAAATATTAAGATAGTTAATATGTATGAAGAGATTAAAAATAATAATGATTATTTAATGGCTGATAGATTACATTTAACTGATGAAGGTAGTAAAAAGATGGTAGAATTGATTAGAAAGGCATTTAATTAATATGAAAAAGTTTATAAATAGTTTTAAGTATGCTTTTACTGGTGTTATAAGTTCATTTAAGAGTGAAAGAAATATGAAGGTTCATGTTTCTATTATGACACTTGTAATTATTTGTGGAATCTTGCTTAAGATTGAGGTTTGGGAATGGACAACTTGTTTAATATGTTTTGGCTTAGTTATTAGTGCTGAATTATTTAATACGACTATTGAAACTATTGTAGATATGGTATGTCCTAATAAAGATAATATGGCTAAGAAAGCTAAAGATATATCAGCAGGAGCAGTACTTATGAATGCAATAATGTCTCTAATAATAGGAATTCTAATATTTTTACCTAAGATAATTAATTTAATTAAGTGAGAGTGTTTTTATGAGTAGTATTTTAAATTTTGGTATTAATTTTTCTGATAAGAAATGGTATATTGTTTTAAGAGATATATTATTTCTTTTTATTGTTTATTCTATATGTGGTTGGATTTATGAAGAATTAGTTTTTATTTTGGAACTTAATCAAGTAGTTAATCGTGGCGCTTTATTTGGACCTTGGTTACCTATATATGGGTTTGGTGGTTTAATAATTATTTCATTATTTTATAGATTTAAAGATAAAAAAATAATGTTGGGTAAGCTCAATATAAGACCTTTAGTATTATTTTTTGAAACAGTTATATTTGCAACATTAGTAGAACTAGTAGCAACTTATTTAATGGATTTTACTGGTGGTAATTTTAAATCACTTTGGGACTATAGTAATGAATTTATGAATTTTGAAGGAAGAATAGCTTTAATACCAGATTTAAAGTTTGGAATTGTTGCATTAGTGGGTATTTATTTTTTAGAGCCTTTACTTATTAAATTTTTGTCTAATAAAGAACAAGGTTTGATAGATGGATTGTCGGTTGTTATTTTTATGTTGTTTTTTGTAGATGCTTTTGCTAGAATATGGTTAGGTAATAATTTTGTTGGGTAGGTGTTTATATGAAGTTTACTAAGTATGTAGTTATTGGTACTTTTATATTTTGTTTCATTGTTATAATAAGTACTTTAGGTACTAGATATTATAAAGATAATTTAATTAAAGATAATCCGCTAGAGTCAAATAGTAATATAGAAAATGTTGTTAAAGTTGATGGTAAATTATATTATTCTACTGGAGAAGAAAGTAAAAAGGCAAGATGTGGAGTTATGGATGGAAAAATAACTAGTCATGTTGAAAGTGATAAATTACCGAGTAGTGATAATCAATCTAATTTTGAAGGAGATTATGAATATCAATATGAAGATGAAAATAGTATAGTTTTATATATTGATGATAAATTTATGATTTACAAGATTAAAAATTAACTACTTAGGTAGTTTTTATTTAATGATGTAAAAAATGTTTCATATTAGAGATATTATAGAAAAACTAAAGTAATTGTGTTTCGTAAAAATTTGTAATATAATATGATTTGTTTATGGGGGTATTATGGAAGTAAGTAATAAGAAATATTTTATGAAATATTTAAATAGTTTAAAATACTTAGGTTGTGGGTCTCAAGGTGTATGTTATTTAGATATTAAAAGTAATAAGGTGATTAAGATATTTCATGGATATTTTGATGATGAATATGATAGTGTTAGTGAATATGATGTTATGAAGTTTAGTGATGTAGTTAATTCTACTTTTATGTGGCCTGTAGATGTTGTTAAATATAAAAATCATATTATAGGGTATGTAATGAATTATTCTAAAAAGAAAAATTTATATAAAATTAATCCTTTAGGAGTAGATTTAAATAAGTTAAGTAATGCGATTAACAAAACATTTGTAGATATAAATCTTCTTACTGAAAGAAATATTAAGATATATGATATTATGTATAATATACTTTATTCAAGTGGACAATTTAAGGTTATTGATACTCTTGAATATGGAAATTATGATATTTCTTTTGATGAGAATAGAAGAGGATTTGATTTAGAGATTATGTATTTTTTAGTAGATAGTTACTTTGATGATTTTGTAAATAAAGATATTTTGTTAAAGGAAATGTATTTATCTAAAGAAGTAGATTGTTTGGAGTTTTTGAAAAAATTTAGGTATAAGCTTAGTGAATTTATTGGAAAAGATATTGTGTATTTAAGAGATGCTAAGGGATTAGTTAAGTCGAATAAGAATCCTAGATATGTTAGAGAATTATAATAAAATAAGTTGTTCAACTTTTGGTTTAGTTCATTCAACTTATTTTTTCTTTACCTATAAAATTAATTAGTTTATAATTTTGGTATGGAGTTGGTAATAAATGATATATTTAGATTATAGTGCTAATAGTCCTGTAGATGATAGAGTATTAGATAATTATGTTAGTGTTACTAAAAAGTATATAGGTAATCCTAATAGTAGTCATAAACTAGGGTTAGAGGCTAAAAATATTATAGATGAAAGTTCAATTAAGCTAGCAAAGTATTTTAATACGAGTAAAGAAAGTGTTATTTATACTAGTGGTTCTAGTGAAAGTAATAATTTAGTTATTAAGGGTGTTTGTGAATTATATAAAAATAAGGGTAAACATATTATTATTTCGCCAATAGAACATTCTAGTGTAGTAGCGCCACTTAATTATTTGTGTAATAAAGGTTTTGAAGTTACAGTTTTATCTCTTACGAATGATGGAATTATTGATTTAGAAGAACTTAAACATAGTATTAGAGAAGATACTATCTTAGTTAGTATTTGTTCAGTTGATAGTGAACTTGGGACAATAGAGCCCATAAAAGAAATAGTTAACATAGTAAAAGAACACAATATTATATTCCATACGGATGCTACTCAGGCTATAGGAAAAATAGATATAGATTATACTGGATGTGATTTTATTACATTTGCACCTCATAAGTTTTATGGAATTAATGGTAGTGGTGTATTAATGAATATGAATAATATAAAAATAATGCCACTTATACATGGTGGAAGGAGTACAACTATATTTAGAAGTGGAACTCCAGTTACTGCGAATGCCAGTAGTACTAGTGTTGCTTTAGAACTAGCCGTTGAAGATTTATCAAATAGATATGAATATGTTTCCAATTTAAAAAAATACTTGATTGATGAATTAAGTAAATTAGATTATGTACATATAAATAGTCCTAAAAATAGTATACCTAATACACTTAATTTTAGTTTAACTCATATAAAAGCAAGTGAAGTTGTTGAAAAGTTAGAAAAGAAGGATATATATTTGTCAACTGTTAGTGCGTGTAGTATGAAAAATAGTCCTTCTAAAAGTGTATTTGCAATTACAGGTAGTGAAGAATTATCAAGAAATTCTATAAGAGTTAGTTTGAGTCATTTAACTAGTCTGAGTGAACTAAAAATATTTATTAAAGAATTTATTAGTATATGTGAGGAGTTAAAGAATGAAAATAATTAAAATAAACGCTATGTGGTGTCCAGGGTGTTTAATATCTAAAAGTATATGGAATGATATAGAAACTGAGTTTCCAAATAATGAATATATTAGTTTAGATTATGATATGGATGAAGAAGAAGTAAATAAATATAATGTTGGAGATATATTACCTGTTGTTATATTAATTAAAGATGATAAAGAAATTAAAAGAATAATTGGAGAAAAAAGTAAAAAAGAAATATTAGATGAAATAGGAGATATTTTATGAGAAGTTTGTTTAAAAAAATAGGGTATTTTTTATTGATTTTTGTGTTATTTACTAATGGCTTGAATGCTTTGAGTGAAAATTATATTGATAAAGTAAGTGATGTGATGGGTGAAAATACAGAAGAGGATAAAGTAAATATATATTTATTTTATAGTATGTATTGTCCTCATTGTCATGATGAACTTGAATATTTAGATACTCTTAAATATAAAAATGATTATAAAGATAAGATAAATATTTATACATATGAGGTTACTAGTAGTGAAGAAAATAGTGAAAAATTAATAGAAATTAAAGAGATGTATGAAGATAAAAGCTTAGGGGTACCATTTACTGTTATTGGAGATAAATATATAGTTGGATATGGTGATGGTACTAGTGAGAGAATAGAAAATATTTTAAATGAATACCTGGAAATAGATGGTGAAACGGATTCTTATAAGTTACCTTTGTTAGGTAAAATAAATGTAAGAAATGCGAGTATAACTTTAGTAGCGATTGTTTTAGGTCTTATAGATGGTTTTAATCCATGTGCAATGTGGATATTACTCTTACTTATTAATATGAGTTTGGCTACTAATAATCGTAAAAAAATGATATGGGTAGGTGTTATATTTTTATTAACTAGTGGTAGTATATATTTCATATCTATGCTTGGTATTGGGGTTATTATTGATTTAGCTATGGTAAGTATAATTAGAGATGTTATAGCAGGCGTGGCTATTATACTTGGTATATTTAATTTGAAAACTTATATAAAAACTAGAAAAGAAACTGGATGTCATGTAGTAGAAAAAAATAAAAGAAAAAATATAATTAATAAAATTAATAAAATACTTGCTAATAAGAGTTTTTTCTTAGGTTTACTTGGTACTGTGTTTTTAGCAATTAGTGTTAATTTGATTGAACTTGCTTGTTCTTTAGGCTTTCCTACTGTATTTTTAGAAATTTTAAGTATTAATGGTATAGTTAAGTTTAAGAAAATAGTTTATTTACTCGTTTATATATTCTTTTATTTAATTGATGATTTTGTAGTATTTTTAATCGCAGTATTTACTCTTAAATCTAAGGGTATAAGTACAAAGTATAATAAATTAGTTAATTTAATTGGTGGTATTCTTATGATTTTAATGGGGATTTTACTTATATTTAAACCTGAGTGGGTTATGCTTAATTTTTAAAACTTAAGATAAATAGTTAATTAGTGTTGTAAAAATATAAATGATATAATATACTATTTTTGGGAGTGATTATATGATAGAAGAAGTGGAATTATTAAAATTACATAGAGATGCGGTAGAAAAAATAATTAATGAAAAAATATTACTTATATTTGATTATCTTAAAAAAATACAAAATATTGATGAAATTATTTTAAAATTAAGAGCATCTAAAAAAAGATATGATACTCATTATAATAAAATACAAAATATTGATGAAAATATTTTAAAATTAAGAGCATCTCAAAAAAGATATGATACTTATTATAATAATAAAATTGCAAAGTTGGAACGAGATAAAACTGAAATTGTCTTAAACTGTCATAAAGAAGAAGTAATATTAAAAAAAGCTTTAAAAAGACAGGAATGGTTGAATAGAAAAATTAATGAACTTATTGCTCAACAAGCAAAAATATTAAAAATATGTGAGTAATAATGAAGTTTATTTATTGACTTAAGATAAATGTCTTGAGTTTTTTTTCTATTGTGGTAGAATATAGTACAAATTATGGGGGAAATATATATGAAAGAATTAACTGGAATACCATCAATTGATAAACCATGGTTAAAGTATTATGATGAAAAGAGTTTGAATCTTGAAGTACCTGATATGTCGATAACTGATTATATTATTAAATTAAATAAAGATAGAATGTTTTTAACTGCTTTAAATTATTTAAATAAAAAAATATCATATGAGGAATTATTTGAAAATATAGAAAAAACTAGCAAGAGATTACAAAGTTATGGAGTGAAAGAAAATGATTATGTTTCTTTAGCTATGCCCTTAACACCAGAAACTATTTATTTAATGTATGGATTAGACAATATAGGTGCAAATGCAAATTTAATTGATCCTAGAGTTCCAGAAGAAAAAATGAGATTTTATTTAAATTTGGCTAGATCAAGATTAGCTTTTGTTATAAGTAGTTATGCTAAAACTATGATAAACGTATCTTTGGGTAGTGATGTAAAAAATGTTATAGATGTTTCTCCTGTGGCTGGTTTATCTAAAAATGAAATTATTAAATTAATGAAAAGTTATTCTAAGAGAGATATAGCTAATATTAAGTTTAATGTTATTAAGAAAGAAATTGAATATAATTTTAATAATGCATTGTCAAAAATAAACAATAATAGAAAAATATATAAATACGATCATTTTAGTAATGTTAAAACAGGAAAGTTATTTATACCTGAATATAAAAGTGGAAAAACATCTGTAATTGAATATACTAGTGGTACAACTGGTATACCAAAGGGATTAGGCTTAACATCATCTGGAATGAATGTTACTGCAGAACAATTAATGAATGTTACTAGTGTTAAACCCGGAGAAAGTATTTTATGTATTATGCCACCTTTTATAAGCTATGGTGCAGTATGTGGTATTCATAATTCTTTAGCAAGTGGTTTAGAAATGATATTGATTCCGAATTTTAAATTAAGTGAATTTGCTGATTTAATTATTAAATACAAACCAAATAATATTATATGTGTTCCTTCTTTTATGGAGAGTGTTATAGATAATAATATATTTGATGGAGTTGATTTGTCTTTTATTAATAGAATTATTTTTGGTGGAGATAAAACACCTAAATTATTAGAAGAAAATGTGAATAATTGGTTGGAAAATCATAATTGTTCTTCTACTTTAATTAAAGGTGGTGGTATGGCTGAATTTTCTTCATGTACATTTCTAACACCTTATGAAAGTACTAAAAAACCTGAAATATATGGGATACCTTTACCTTTAGTAACTGCCAAAATAATGAAGGATGATAAAACTGAGTGTACTTATAATGAAATAGGTGAAATATATATAAATTCACCTCAACATATGAAAGAATATCTAGGGAGTTTAGAGGAAACTAATAAATTCTTTTATACTGATGATGATGGTAAATTATGGGGAAGAACTGGTGATTTAGGTTTTGTGGATGAAAATGGTTTTTTTACTTTAACTGATAGAAAGAAAAATATGATTGTTAGACCTGATGGACATAATGTTTTTCCAAATGAAATTGAAGTAATTATTAATAAAAATAAAAATGTTAAGAATTGTGTAGTTATTGGAGTTAGAGATTTAACAACATCTACTGGAGAGTATCCTTATGCATTTATTGAACTAAATGAAAATTGTGATGAAGAAAGCACTTTAGAAGAAATAAAGTTAAGTGTAAATAAATCTTTATCATTAAGAGATAGACCAAGAGAAGCGGATTATATTTTAACATCTATGAAATATAAAACAGAAGGTAAAGTTGATAGAGAAGCTTTACTAAAATTGGTAAAATAAACTGATCAAATCTAGAAATAGGTTTGATTTTTTATGTAAATATTATATAATTAATTTAAAGAGTAGGTGAATAAAAATGGGGAATAATTTTTTTACTTTGGCAATAATTTTATTTAATATTTTGCTGACAATTGTATATTTTAGTAAAAAAAGAGTTAATAGTTTTGAAACTATAACTTACAAATATTTAGTTATTATAAATTTAATTGTTAGTTGTCTTGCCATTATGTCGTTTTTTACTATAAAATATAATGCCTCTTTTCAGATTTTAAATAATATAGTAAGTAAATCACTATTAGTGGCTTATCTTGCATGGCTTTTACTATTTACTATTTATTTAATGGGTATTTCTAATAGTAAGGTACTTTATGGATTAAATTTTGTCAAATCAATGATATTTAGAATTGCAATGATTATATTTGTAATAGTTATTAGTTTATGTCCTTTATATTACCATAATGAAAATAATACTATTTATAGCTATGGACCAGCAGCAAATGTTGTGTTTGTAGTGGCGGCATTTATGGTGTTAATATGGCTTATTATAGTATTATTAAATGCTAAGAAAATGTGTAATAAGAAATATTATCCTTTATATGGAATTTTGATATTGGGAACTATTGTTATGTATGTACAATATATTAGGCCTGAGTTGTTATTACTTACTTATTTAATTGGTTTTATTACTTTTTTAATGTATTTCACTATTGAAAATCCTGATGTTAAAATATTAAATGAAATGGAGTTAGCTAAGAGTACTGCATTAAAAGCTAATGATGCTAAAAATGAGTTTTTATCTAGTATGTCTCATGAAATAAGAACACCTATGAATAATATAAAGGGTTGTATAGAAATACTTAATGATGATAGTAGTCTTGGCAAAGGTAGTAAAGAAGTATTAGATGAATTAAATACATCTGTTGATAGTTTATTAGATATGAGTGATGGTATTTTGAATATGGTTCAATTAGAAAGTGGAAATATGAAAGTTGAATGTAAAGAATATAATCCGATGGATGTATTAGATGATGTAACTAAGTTAATAAATAAAAGAATTAAAAGTAGTAAAATAGAGTTTGTAACTAATTATAAAAATATACCTGATAAGGTTTATGGAGATAAGAATAAATTTAAAACAATATTAATTAATCTTTTAAATAATGCTGTTAAGTATACTAATAATGGTAAGATAAGTATGAATGTACTTGCTAGAGAAGATAGAGATGAATGTTTCTTTACTATTCAAATAAGTGATACTGGGAAAGGTATTGAACCTAATATGAAAACGAAAGTATTTAATAAATTTGTAAGAGAAAATGATGTTAAGAATTCATCAATTTTAGGTTTAGGTCTAGGACTTACTATTACTAAAAGTTTAGTGGAGTTAATGCATGGAAATATTGTACTTAGAAGTGAAAAAGGAGAAGGTACTTATGTGTTAGTTATGTTTTCACAATATTTAAGGTATGTTAAAAGTAATAAAAATGAAGATATGAAAAAGATATTAATGGCTGATGATAGAATGCTTACTGTTAGTGTTGATAAGATGGTATTAAAGTCTTATGGAATAGATGTTGATTTTGTTAAGTCTGGGGTAGATGCGATTGAAATGGTTAAAAATAATAATTATGATTTAATTTTACTTTATGATGAAATGAATATATTAGATGGAATACAGACTATGAAAAAATTAAAGTTTGACTATGGGTTTGATAAACCAATTATTGCTTATACAGAAAATCTTAAAAATAAAGATAATTTATTAGAAAGTGGTTTTGATGATTTTATTGGTAAACCTATTAATTCTGATGAATTATATGATAAGTTAAGTAAATATTTATAGGAGGATTTATGAAATCAGAGATAGATATTGAAAACTCTCAAAGTAAAGAAGTTATAACTATTGAGTTGAATGTAATTAAATTAGATGATAGAGAAATTATAATGGATTTAAGTAACATTAATGAAGAAGATTTAAATAAATTAAAAGACGCGATTAATGATGAATTGACTTATGTAGATATTGAATTATTTTTTATAGAAAGTGATATACCTTATTATGGAACTGATTATAGTTATGAAATCGTTAATAATAAATTAGTTTTAAAACATAAGGATAAGAAAAAGTATGAATCTAAAGAAGATATAAATAAAGACTGGGTTTTAGATAGTTATTTAAATGAATATTTAAAGTTAAAAGAAGAGTTTATTAAAAGTGAATATAATTATATGATTATTTATTATGATGATGGTATTAAATCTATGTATTTAAATGAAGAACCTAGTAAAAATATATTTATGGATTTATTTTTTGATAAAGGATATAAGGCAATATCTTTATATAAAAAGAGTGAAGATAAGAGTAATTTAATTTATATTAATTCTTATAGTGAGTTATAATACTCTTTTTTTCTATCTTAAATTATGGTATTATTATTATAGGAGTTGATAGTATGACAGTAGTTTTATTTATAATTGGTGTTATAGTTTTAGTAGGATGTTTGATAGCAATATTCTTTATAACTAAATCTGAAAATATTTTGTCTTTGGCTTATAAGACTCAGTTGTGTGAAAATGATATAGATGATAAGTTAAAAGAAAAAGAAGATTTAGAGTTAAGAGTTATTAATATAATAAATAGACAAATTAAATTAGATATTAAGATATTTGAAGAAGTAAAGAATTTAAAAGTTGATAAATTGAATAATTATGATAAAGATAGTTTACTTAGTTCTAGTTTTGTTGAGATTAATAAAATATATAGTGATAATCATGAACTTAGTGATGTTAAAAGTTTTGATGGTTTGATTAGAGATATTGAAAAGATAGAAGTGGAACTTATGGGACTTAGAACTCTTTATAATAAATGGGCTAGTGAATTTAATAATTTATATCCTAAGTTTCCTTATAAGTTAATTTGTAAGTTTAAGAAGTTAACTATTAAAACTTTATATGATGGTAAAGAATTAAGAACTAATGATGAAAAAGAACTAAATATTGAGATTTAGTTCTTTTTTAGATTCCAATCAATTGGAGTTTGTCCAGTTTTAATTAAAAAATTATTGGTTTTACTAAATGGTTTACTGCCAAAGAAACCATTATATACTGAGAATGGGGATGGATGAACACTTTCTATTACTAAGTGTTTTTCGTTTGTTATAAATACCTTTTTGCTTCTAGCAAAATTACCCCAAAGGATAAATACTATTGGTGTTTCTTTTTGGTTGAGTAATTTAATTATGTGGTCAGTAAATAAGTTCCATCCTAAATCTTTATGAGATGCAGCTTTATCTTTTTCTACAGTTAAAACACTGTTAAGTAGAAGTACTCCTTCTTTTGCCCATTTTTCTAGATTACCACTTTCTGGTTCATCAAAACCTAGGTCATCATGTAATTCTTTAAATATGTTTTTTAATGAAGGTGGTTTTTTTATACCATCTTGTACAGAAAATGATAAACCATGTGCTTCTCCAACTCCATGATAAGGATCTTGTCCTAGAATAACTACTTTTACTTTACTATATGGAGTTAATTTTAATGCATTAAAAATGTTATTATATTCAGGAAAACATGTATTTTCTTTATATTTTTCTTTTACTATATTCATGAAATTATGAAAACCTGGACTTTCCCATATTGGTTTTAATATTTCATCCCAATCGTTTCCTATCATTTGTATCACCTATATAAATATAACATAATAATTAAAGTTAATCTATAATTTTGTTTATAATATAAATATTTAGTGATATAAGTATTAACATTGATATGTCTGTGATTAACCATAAATTATTAGTACTAATAAATATACCTAGTAGTAGGGAAATAGTAAGAATAATTTTAAATATTAATATAACCTTTTTATTAGTTAAATGTGTAAGATTAGATAAACCTATGTATATGCCTGATATTATAGAACTAGTGCCAAGTAAACATATTATTAATGCTAAAAAGTAATGTCCATAATTACCAAAGTGATAAGTAAATACTTGTAGGAGTGTTTTTATGTAACTGGTACTACAATGACCAGTATAGGTTAACAATAGTAATGCTATAAGAGTAGAAATAATAAAAGTTATGAAGTATGTTCCTAGTACTAAGGTATTGGGTATTTCTTTTTTATTAGATGAACTTGTGAATGATGCTGTTCCTATTAATAATTCATTTAAGAATATACTTCTTTTTATACCTATTATCATACCTGTTAGAATAGATTTTGAATTAAATGCATCATAAAGAATATCTTTAATAATACTTGGTAACATGTAATAGTGTTTTCCAATAGTGAATACACTTATTGAAATAAAGAATATAGATACTATTGGTACTATTTTTGTTATGAGTTTAGTAAGTTCAGAAATATTGTTGTTTAATAATAGTAGTAAAAATATTAATATAATAAAAGATATTAGATATTTATTTATATTAAGTATATTTGATATAGTGTTTGTTTGTATCATTAAAAAAAATATAGAGTAAGTAATTATAAATAGAATTAGAGTTATTATAGCTAAAGATTTTTTATTTAAAGCTTTTTTTGTGTAAAAGTATATACCACTTATGTTACCAAATAAAGTAGTTTCTTTGTATTTGTTACCTAAGTAGCTTTCAGTATAAATAATTGAAGAAGTTAATAAAGTAAATAAAAACATCCATATAAGAGAACCTGGGCCACCTATTATAACAGACATACTTGTTCCAATTAAAGCACCTACACCCATTTTAGTACCTAGTGAAATAAATAAAGTATTAAAGTTTAAAGATTTAATTAAAGAAAATATCTTATAATTTTTAAACTTTATATAAAAAGATAATCTTATACCGAGAATTATTATTAAAATAATTAATATTAACCATAATATATCTAACATATTATATTTTATTAGAATGAAGTGTATTTTATGTGTCAATTTATGATAAGTTTTGTCGATTTAGTAGATTTTACTAAGTAAAGTTGGTACAATGTAGTTGTGATTAATATGAAAACATATTTAAGTAGCAGTAAATTTAAAAATTTAATGAAGATGTTGTTTGTTTGTAGTGCAATAATAGCATTTTTCTTACAAATGGGATTCCATGAATTTTATGATTATATTTTTCCTGTTGTGTTTTTAGTGTTAACTGTTAAGTATTTTAGTGTAGAAGATTAATGGAGGAATTATGTTTATAGATACTCATTGTCATGTTAGTGAAGAAGAGGTTAAAGAGTATTTAGAAAATGCGATTAAAGAAAATGTTAAAATTATAGTGACTTCTAGTGAAGATTTAGATAGTAGTTTGATGAATGTTAGGATTTCTAATATGTATCCTGAGGTTTTTACGTGTGTTGGAGTTCATCCATCTAATGTGAGAAATTATAAAGAATGTGATATTGATAAATATAGAGAGTTGTTAAAAAATGATAAAGTTGTAGCTATAGGAGAAATAGGATTAGATTATTATTATGGTAAAGAAGATAGAGAGTTACAAATTAAAGTGTTTCGTGATTTTTTGAAACTTGCTTCAGAGGTTGATAAACCTGTAGTTATTCACAGTAGGGATGCTATTGAAGATACTATTAACATTTTAAAAGAATATAATGTTAAGGGAATTATTCATTGCTTTAGTGGAAGTTTAGAAACAGCTAGAGAATATATTAAATTAGGTTATAAATTAGGTATAGGTGGTGTTATTACTTTTAAGAATAGTAAATTAAAAGATACTATTAAGAATGTATCATTAGATAACATAGTTCTTGAAACTGATTCACCTTATTTGGCACCTACACCTTATAGAGGTCAAAAGAATGAAAGTAAGTATATTCCTATAATTGCTCAATGTATAAGTGATAATACAGGGGTAAGTTTAGATAATGTTATGAATATTACTACTAATAATGCTGTTTTGGTATATAGATTAAAAAATATAAATATGATAAAATAAAAATGTAAGGGTGATGAGAGTGAATATTCAGAGGGGATTTAAAAATAGATTTGGAAATACATATGATAATCTTATAAGTATAAATTTTATTAGAAATTATTATGGATGTTTTAAGAAAAAAAAGTTGTTTATTTTAAACAACTTTTTTTGTTTTTGTTATAGAATAACTTATTGCGTAATCTAGTATTGTATCAATATTATTAATATAATCATTTTTAGTTTCTTCTACAAGTATATCAGGTGTAAATATAGTTGGCTTTAATATTTCTGGAGTTATTCTTTCATTAAAATCTTCTTTGTTAAAAAATCCTAAATCCATTGTTTTGTGAAAATAGCAATATGATATAGCAAAATTAAATCCATCTATATCTATATTTTTATTGTTTCCGTATGAATTCATTGGTGTGCTTATTTCTTCTCCTATAAAAGTTGCATTAAGTTTTCTTAATTCTTCTAATGTAGAACTTGCACTTGAGTAAATTCTGTAATCCGTTAAGCATAATAAATTTTTATCAAGATTTTGTTTTAAGAAATTTATTAATATTTGATTTAAACCTGAATTGCCTCCAGTATTACCTCTTAAATCTATTATTATTGTGTCTATCATGGATAAATCGGTTTTATTTAGTTCTTCTATGTTTTTTTCTATTTTGCTCTTAAATTGATTTTGTAAAGAATTTAATTTATAAATTAAACAGTTATCTATAATATTATATTCTGAAATGTTTCCATATCTAAATTTATCATAGTCAAATGGTTTATTTTTGCTTTCATCTGTAAATGTTTTTCTTATTATTTCTCCATTTTTATTTTTTATTTCGTAAGTTAGTTCTTTGAAGTTTCTAAGAGATGGCAAACCATATAATATATATTTATTAAAAAGAGCTTTTTCAATTTCGTATTTTCTCTTACCTTCTGTTCCATAGCTTATGATGTCATCAATTTCATTAACAATAGTTGTTATACTTATGTTATTTATAGACAATAATGTGCTTCCTTTTAGTTCTTCTGGATAATTTATTAAAACTTCATTGTTAAAAATTCTAAAATTAATTGGTAATGCTGACATTATATTTAATTTAGTGTGTGCATCACTTTTTCCATTTAATCTTTTAATAATGAAATTCATAAAATATGTAAAATTATACTCATTATCGATATTCATAGAATTTATTAATTCATTATAAATAGAATTTAGTTGTTTTTCATTTATTTCGTGCCATGGATTTATATGTATTGTTTTATAATTTTCTATAAATTGTTCATAAATATTTTTGTATTTAATAGTTATCATATTTCACCTTCTAAATAGATTATACAAGATGGAAAAATGAATTTCAATGTTCTATCTAAAGAAAAACCACTAATTGTTAGTTAGTGGTTAATTTTAATTCATTGTCTTTATAATCTATGGTAACTATTGAATTAGATTTTATTTCATTATTTATTAATTTTTTAGCAAGTAAAGTTTCTAATTTACTGCTTACTAATCTTTTTAGTGGTCTTGCTCCATAAAATTCATCATAGCCAGTATTTATAAAGTATTCTTTTGCTTCTTTAGTTAAATTTATTTTTACATTAATATCTATTAGTCTATGTTCTATTTCATATAATATGTTATCTAGAATTTCGCCTAAGTCTTCTTTATTTAGTTTATTGAATACTATTATTTCATCTAGTCTATTTAAAAATTCTGGTCTAAAGTATTTGTTTAGTTCACTTGTTATTTTGTCTTCTTCATTACTTAGTACATATTCACTACCTACATTAGATGTCATAATTATTATAGTGTTTTTGAAGTTAACTGTTCTACCATTTGAATCGGTAAGTCTTCCTTCATCTAGTATTTGTAATAATAGGTTAAGTACATCTGGATGAGCTTTTTCAATTTCATCAAAAAGTACTATTGAATATGGATTTCTTCTTACTTTTTCAGTAAGTTGTCCACCTTCTTCATAACCAACATATCCTGGTGCGGCTCCAATTAATCTAGAAACTGAATATTTTTCCATGTATTCACTCATATCAATTCTTATCATGTGTTTTTCATCATCAAAT
This sequence comes from uncultured Bacilli bacterium, assembly GCA_934096075.1. Lineage (GTDB taxonomy): Bacteria > Bacillota_I > Bacilli_A > RF39 > UBA660 > CAKOLN01. The sequence continues at coordinate 26,513 of CAKOLN010000007.1, read as the reverse complement.
AGTTCATATGCTAAACTTCTTGCAACTTCTGTTTTACCAACACCAGTAGGTCCTAGAAACATGAATGTACCAATGGGCTTATTTGGATCTTTTATACCACTTCTTGACCTTATAATAGCGTCACTTACAAGTTTTAATGCTTTGTCTTGACCTTTAACTCTTTTCTTTAAGTTGTCGTATAAATTTAATATTTTATCTTTTTCACTACTTATTACTTTTGAAATTGGTATGTTTGTCCATTTACTTATAACATTTGCAATATCATCACTTGTTACAGTATCTGATAATATTCCATTTTTACTATTTTTAGATAATTCATCTAATTTATCTTTTAGTTTTGGTAGTATTTCATTTTTTATTCTTGCTGCTTGTTCTAGGTTATAAGTGTTTTTAGCATTTTCAAATTCATAAGTATATTTGGATATGTCAGATTTAACTTTCTTTATTTCTTCATTTGTATTTTTTTCTTCTTTCCATTTAGAACTTAGTTCTTGTTCCTTAGATTTTAAATCATATAATTCTTTATCTAATGATTCAAGTCTTTTTATAGAAAGTTCATCTTTTTCTTTTTTTAGTGCTTCTTTTTCTACTTGTAATGTAAGTATTTTTCTTGTTATTTCATCAAGTGAAGTAGGAACACTATCCATTTGAACTCTTATGGTAGCACATGCTTCATCGACTAAGTCAATAGCTTTATCTGGTAAAAATCTATCAGTAATATATCTATTAGATAGAGTTGCTGCGCTTATTAATGCTTTATCTTGAATTGTAACTCCATGATATATTTCAAATCTTTCTTTTAAACCACGTAGTATTGTTATTGTGTCTTCAACAGTTGGTTCAGCAACTATTACTTTTTGAAATCTTCTTTCAAGAGCTCCATCTTTTTCAATATACATTCTGTATTCATTTAAAGTAGTAGCACCTATTACATGTATTTCTCCACGCGCTAGCATAGGTTTTAGAATATTACCTGTGTCCATAGCACCATCCACAGCGCCTGTACCTACAATTAAATGGATTTCATCAATAAACATTATTAGATTTCCTTCACTTTTCTTTATTTCATCAAGTACTTTTTTTAGTCTTTCTTCAAATTCTCCACGGTATTTAGCACCTGCGATTAAACTAGCCATGTTAAGTTCCCAAATTGTTTTATTTCTTAAACTTTCTGGAACATCTCCTTTTACTATTCTTTCGGCAAGTCCTTCTACAATAGCTGTTTTACCTACACCTGGTTCTCCTATAAGAACAGGGTTGTTTTTTGTTTTTCTAGAAAGTATTCTAGTGATGTTACGAATTTCTTCATCACGACCAATAATAGGATCAATTTTACGATTCTTAACATCTTCATTTATATTACGACCATATTTTTCTAAAACATTTTCGTTTTCTTCATTATTCATATTAAACATTTTAATTACCTCCTTTTTACATAGTGTATTATATCATAAAAGTTAGCACTCGTCAATGGAGAGTGCTAATAAAATTAACTCTAAATTTTGACAATTATATATATATTTGATATAATACTTTTGCAAAGGATGATTATAGATGAAAAAATATAAGCCTAAAAAATGGTTTACATATACAAGATTATTTATTGTATTTATGATTATTTTTACTTTAGGAAGGACTACTAATGTTGTTTATAATGTGGTAAATTCTAAAGATGAAAATGAGAATAAAGCCTTAGATCATAAAGTTATTGCTGAAAATAAAGAAGATATTTATTATGAAGAAAATCCTGTTTTGACTAAGTATTTAAGTATACCTGAGAAAGGATTTGTTGTAAGTAATAATAATACTAAGTATAGTTTAAGTACTGAAGATTTTAATTTACTTGTGGCTGTTGTATCTAGTGAAAGTAATAAGAAATTAGATGATATTATGGCAGTTATGAGTGTTATTTTAAATAGATGTGATAGAAGCGGTAAGACTCCAGTTGAAGTTATTACTGCACCTGGGCAATTTTCTGGATATTTACAAGGATATTATAGAAATTATTTAAATGCTGATAATACTTTAAAGAGTAATACAACTTTAGTTCAAGAAGTAGTTAATGATGCTTTAAATGGTGTTAGAAATAATAAATATTACAGTTTTAGATCATGGAATAGTTATTATTATGGTGAAAACTATATTGTAGAATATGGAAATAGGTTTAATTAATGGAAAAGTTTGAGTTTAAGAAAAGTTTAGGACAAAATTTTTTGATAGATAATAATATTAAGAGAAAAATAGTAGATTCTGCATCAATTGATTCAGAATCTTTAATACTTGAAGTGGGACCTGGTAATGGTGCGATTACTAAGTTATTAGTTGAGAAAGATGTACCAGTTATTGCTTTTGAAATAGATACTAGGCTTAAAAGTGAACTTGATAAAATAAAAAGTGATAACCTTAAAGTTATTTATGGAGACTTTCTTAATGTTAATTTAGATGATGTATTAAAAAACTATAAATATAGTAATATCCATTTAATAGCAAATCTTCCTTATTATATAACTACACCTATAATTAATAAAGTAATTAGTGAAGTATGCATAGATGAAATGATTATTATGGTTCAAAAAGAGGTGGGAGATAGATTTAAGGCTAAGCCGGGTACTAAGGATTATAATAGTTTGAGTGTTTTTTTACAATATTACTTTGATATAGAAAAAGTGGCTTTAGTTAGTAAAAATTCTTTTATACCTAGGCCTAAGGTGGATAGTATTGTAGTTAAGTTTACTAGAAAGAAAGAATTATTATATGTTAAAGATGAAGAGATGTTTTTTAAATTTGTTAGAGATTCTTTTAAACAAAAAAGAAAGAATTTAAGGAATAATTTAAGAGAATATGATCTTGTTAAATTAGAAAACGCTTTAAAGAAAGTAAATAAAGATTTAACTTATCGTGCTGAACAAATGAGTTTAGAAGACTTTGTAAGTGTGTTTAATGAAATAATATAATGAATATGTATAATTTATGCATATTCTTTTTTTGATGTAATATTATTTTCTAGGGGGTAATATGATAAAAGAAGGAGATTTTGTTACTAGAAAAAGTTATAATAATGATATAGTTTTTGAAGTTATTTTAGTTGAAGGTAAAACTTGTTTACTTAAAGGTGTAGATGTTAGATTGAGTGCTGATGCTCCAATAAGTGATTTGGTTTTGTGTGACAGAAATAAAGTAAGTAATAAAGATGACTTTTGTCCAGAGATAGACTTTATAAGAAATATGGATAGGAGTGAGTTTTTTTATTTGCCTGGTAAAATATTACATATAGATGGAGATAAATCATATCTAGATAGATGTATGGAATTTTATAAAAAGAATAATGTTAAGGCTTATGGTAAAAGTCTTAAAGAGAGTGATATGCCTGGGGAAATAGTTAAATATTTAAAGATGTATAATCCTGATATACTTATTATTACTGGGCATGATGCATATTTTAAAAAAAGAGATAAAGATACTAATAGTATGTATAAGAATAGTGAAAATTTTTGTAAGGCAGTTATAGAAGCAAGAAAATTTGAAAAGAGCAATGAAAAACTAATTATAATAGCGGGTGCTTGTCAAAGTAATTATGAAGAATTAATTAGAAGTGGTGCGACATTTGCGTCTAGTCCTAAAAAAATTAATATACATGCTTTAGATCCCGCGATTATAGCGACACAGTTAAGTCTTTTGGATAAGAATACTGAGGTAGATTTGATAGATTTACTTTCAAAGACTAAGTATGGTAAAGATGGAATAGGTGGACTTAAGAGTAAAGGAACTATGTATATGGGTTACCCTAGAAATGAGGTGTAACTTGAATTTAGATAAAGAAAAAGCAAGAATAAAGAATTTATTAAATAAACAGGTTAGACTTAAGGTTAATATTGGGAGAAATAAATTTGAATATTATAATGGGGTTATTGAAGGTATGTATGATTCAGTGTTTACTGTGAGTGTTAATGGTATAATTAAAAGTTTTTCTTATGCTGATTTATTAACTAAGAATGTGTTAATAAAAAAGAGTGTTTAATGATAGGCATTGGCCTATTTTTTTGTTATAATTTATTTAGAAAGTAGGTTATATGAAGAATAGGTATGTTTATTGTGTTTTTGTATTAATATTTATTTTTGCTGTATTTTTTGGTATTTATAGATTTCAAAAAAATTATATATCTAATTTTAAAGATAATAGAAATAACATGTTAAAAGTTTGTGATGAAAATGCAACATTAGAATGGTGTGATAAAGAATTAAAGGAATATAATAATTATAAAGAGTGTTTAGGAAAAATAAATAAAGAATGTAAGTTAATAGTTAAAAGGTATGAAAAGTTTGGGTTAAATAGTTATGATACTTTTGATTATATTATGACAGATGAAATAATGGGAATGTTTCAAGTTGGTGTGACTCTTATTTTGTTTTTCTTTTTAAGTTTATATTATTCTAAATATTTAACTAATTTAACTATAAAAAATTATTTATGTAGGGAGAGTTATAATAAATATATTAAAAATGTTTATGTAGGTGGGGTTAAGTATAGTATACTTCTTGTTACATTCGTATTAGTTTTCATGTTATATTCTTGTTTATATGCTGGTGATTTAAGCTTATTACTTGATAAAACTACTTTATTTAACTTGATATATTTGTTAATGCTAAGCACTTTTTATATGAATCTTACTTTTATCTGTTCTGTTGGAAATAAAAACTTTGTTATCGGACTAGCTAAAACCATTTTAAGTTACTTTTTAGTTGTTTGTATATGTGAACAACCTAGAGTTATTTTTGATAAATTTAAAAAAATTAAATCTTTTAATATAGTTGATCTTATTGTTAAAGAAAATATTAATACTTATTTAATTGGTGGAATTTTATTATTTATTATAAGTAGTTTGATTGTATATGTTTTGTTTAAAAATAAAGAGAGAATAATTAGTATGTTAGAAAAAGGAGATAATGAGTATGAAGATTAAAGTTAATAATTTAAGTAAAAAGTTTAAAAGTAATATTATTTTTGAGAAGGTGAATTTAGAATTTGAATCAGGTAAGATATATGGAATAGTTGGTCTTAATGGAAGTGGTAAAAGTGTGTTTTTAAAGATATTAACTGGACTTTATTATCCTACTAGTGGTGAAATATTATTTGATGGAGTTAATTATAATAAAAACAATATGTTTCCTAAAAGTTTAAGAGCATTAATAGAAAAACCTTCCTTTTTTCCAGATTTAAGTGCATTTGATAATCTAAAGTTGTTAGCGAATATTCAGAATAAAATATCTGATGAAGAAATAATAAATATATTAAAACTTGTTAATTTAGAAAATAATAATAAAAAATATTATCAATTTTCTTTAGGAATGAAACAAAAATTAGCTATAGCGAGTGTTTTGATGGAAGATGTTGATGTAATAATTTTGGATGAACCTTTTAATGCGATTGAAGAAAAAACTGTTGATAAAATTAAAGATTATTTACTAAGTATAAAGAAAGATAAAATTATAATTTTGTGTTCACATTATAAAGAGGATTTGAGAGATTTAGAAATAAATGAATTATATAAATTTGAAAATGGAAAGGTAAGTAAAATATAATGAAAAGGTTTATTAATGATATTAAATATTTTATCATAACGAGATTATTTGTATTAACTTTATTTTTATCATTAACTTTATCTATATTTTTTCTATATATTCCTAAATCTGATAATACTAATTTACTTAGAAACTATTTAATGAATTCATCTAATGTTGTATTTTCATTTTTAATGATAGTGATGTGTCTTATTATATCTAATAAGATATTTAATGAAGTTAAGAATAATGTTAATTATTTGGTTAGATTTAGTGATAGAGTTAGTGCTTATAGATATTTTTTAAAGATAATAATATTCATTAATACTTTGATTATGCTTATTTGTTATGTTATTCCTTTTGTTTTATTAGTTATAGATGGTAAATTAGTTTTTATACTTGGAGAATATTATGAGGGTATTAATTATTTGGTTTATCTAATCTTTTACGTTATTAGAAATGTGTTTGTTATAAATGTTCTTATGTTAATTTATTTTGCTTTAAGATTATTATTTAATAGTAAGATTGCTTTAGGTTTATATTTATGTAATATAGTTAGTTTAGTGTTATTACCAATTAATAGTGATTTAATTAACAATTTAAGTCAGTTTAAATTACTTCCTAAGTATTATTTATATCCTATAAGATATTCATCATTTTTATTTGAAGTAAGTATATCTATTTTATATGTTTCTATATTATTCACAATTTACTTTGTTATATTAAATATTTATTCTAAAAAGAATAGTGATATTATTTAGTTTACATTTATTTGTAAACATTTTCTTTAATACTTGATTTCATAATAATCTCGTTTTATAATTATGTTAGAGTTACAAGGAGGATATTATGAAGATAACTAACATTAGTATACGTAAGGTAGATAGAGAAGACTCACGTATGAAAGGTATTGCATCTGTATTATTAGATGATGAGTTTGCAGTACATGACATTAGAATTATAGAAGGGACTAAAGGTTTATTCATAGCAATGCCTAGTAGAAAAACTAGTACTGGTGGATTTAAAGATATAGCACATCCAATTAGTCAAGAAGTTCGTAGTATGTTTGAAAGAGAAATTCTTGATGCTTATGAAAAAGCTGAAGATACACCAACTAAAGAAGAATAAGGTTCTAGTAATAGAATCTTTTTTTGTACATATAATTTTCTAGGTGATATTATGGATACACGTAGAGAATTAGAAAGTAATTTTAATCATTCAATTCAAATAAATGAAAGAAAAAGTGCAGTTATAACTGGAGTTAAAAAGTTAGAAAATTTTGATAGTAAAGAGTTTTTTTTAGAAAGTGTTATGGGATATATTTTAATTAAAGGAGAAGGACTTGAACTTATTAAGTTGGATACTTTTCAGGGAACACTTTCTATTAAAGGATTAATAAATAGTTTTACTTATTTAGAAGCTGGAGGAAAGAAATCTAATAAAGAAAGTATGATTTCTAAATTGTTTAAATAATGGATTTAAAATTACAAATTCTTTCTATACTTTTTTCTTTTGGTTATGGAATAATTTCTAGTTATTTATATAATCTTAATTATAATTTTATACATGATACTACTATACTTTATAAACTTGTTATTAACATACTTTTTTGTGTTAATTTGGGTTTAATATATTTTATATTGATTAAAGTTATTAACTATGGAGTTGTACACATTTATTTTGTATTTTCTTTTATAGTTGGTTTTGTTTTGTTTGTTAATAAGTATAAGTTTTTGAGAAATATGTTTAATGTTAAGAAATAATTCTGAAAAGTGTGATGGTAGTTAGCAAAATATATAAAAAAAGTGTGGTAATATATGGTGAAATGTGTTAAAAAGTGTGATATAATATTTTTGGGTGATGAAACTATGAGAAGATTTATAACTGATAAGTTGATTGAATGGAAAAATAGTAAAGATAGAAAACCATTGATTTTAAGAGGCGCTAGACAAACTGGTAAAACCTATATAGTTAAAGAATTTGGTGAAGGGTATTATGATAACATTGCTTACTTTAATTTTGACCATGATGAAGGATTATCACAACTTTTTTTAAATACTAAAGATCCACATAGAATTATAGAACAATTATCTTTAGTTAATGGAAAAAAGATAAACCCTGGGACAACCTTAATATTTTTTGATGAAATACAAGAGTGTCCGAATGCATTAAATTCACTTAAATATTTTTGTGAAGAAGCAAATGAGTATCATGTTATATGTGCTGGGTCTTTATTAGGTATAAGATTATCTAAAGTATCATTTCCGGTTGGAAAAGTAGATTTTTTAAATTTATATCCAATGACTTTTAGTGAGTTTTTAATCGCAGATAATTCTGAAAATTTGGTTGATGTCATGAAAAAGACTGTGGAAATAAAAGAGATACCTAAAGTATTTGAAGATAAGTTAATTGAAAAGTTAAAGATATATTATATTATTGGTGGAATGCCAGAAGTTGTTTATAGTTGGATAAATGATAAAGATATAGAAAAAGTTAATAAGATTCAAAAAAATATTTTGATTGCTTATGAAAATGATTTTTCTAAACATACTGATGTTAATACTGCTAATAAAATATCTTTAATTTGGAATAATATACCTTCTCAACTAGCAAGAGAAAACAAAAAGTTTGTATATCAAGTTGTAAAAGAAGGTGCGCGAGCAAGAGAATATGAGGGTGCTTTGAATTGGTTAAATGATGCTGATTTGATTAATAAGTGTTATTTAGTTAATAAGTGTGCTTTTCCGTTAAAAGCATATAACGATTTATCTGCATTTAAAATATATATGGATGATATAGGGCTTCTTAGAAAAATGTCAGATTTAGATAGTAATATTATCTTAGAAGGTAATAAGCTTTTAGAAGAGTTTAAAGGTTCTTTTACAGAAAATTATGTTGCTAATGTACTTACTTATTTATATGAGAGTTCACCTAATTATTATGTATTTGATAATAATGAGATTGATTTTGTTATTCAAAAAAGAAATAAAATTATTCCAATAGAGGTAAAATCTAATAAAAGTACTAATCATAATAGTTTAACTAAGTATAATTCTTTAAATGATAATGATATTTCAATTAGATTTTCTTTAAATAATTTAAGTAAGGATGGTAAGATTATAAATATTCCACTTTATTTTATAGAATATATTGATAATATAATTTAATTAATTGCATCATTTTATAATAAAATGGTGCAATTCTAATATGTGTGATGCAATTAATATTTTGTGAAGGATAAAATACGAGTTAAATAACTAAGATTTCGGATTAATAATTTAATTCCTATTACGCAAAATAAAAAAAATTGAAAAATGCGTAATTGAGTGGTTTTGGTGTAACAATATTAATAAATATAAAATAACTAAATCTTTTTTCTTTCTATTTCATATAATTTTGGTTATAATAGATATGAAAGGATTTGAAAATATAATATGTGTGGAATAGTAGGAATAGTAAGTAAAGATAAAAATAAAGATAAAATAATTAAAGATATGGCTAATAGAATTCAACATCGTGGACCTGATGGGGATGGATATTATGTTAATGAAAGTGTAGCTTTAGGTCATAAAAGATTATCTATTATAGATGTTGATAAAGGATCTCAACCAATGTTTAGTAGTGATAAATCATTAGTTATAGTTTTTAATGGAGAAATATATAATTATAAAGAACTTAAGAAAGAATTAAAAGAATATAAATTTAATACTAATAGTGATACTGAAGTTATATTAAATGGATATTTAAAATGGGGTAAAGAAGTACCTAGTCATTTAAGAGGTATGTTTGCTTTTATGATATATGATATTAAAAATAATAGTTTATTTGGTGCTAGAGATTATTTTGGTATTAAACCTTTCTATTATTATAATGAAGATGATAATTTTATGTTTGCATCTGAGATTAAGGCTTTTTTAGGTAATCCTAATTTTAAGAAAGAATTTAATGATAAGTTACTTTCTAGTTATTTAAGTTTTAGTTTTACTCCAACTAGTGAGACGTTCTTTAAGGGAGTTTATAATTTAAAACCAGGACATACTATTAGTTATGAAAATGGTAATTTAGATATTAAGAGATACTTTAATATGGAATTTAATACTATTAATAATAGTTATGATGATGCAGTTGATTCTATAGATAAAGTTATGAGAGATTCAGTTAAACATCATTTAGTTAGTGATGTGCCTGTTGGATCGTTTTTAAGTAGTGGAGTAGATTCATCATATATAGTAAGTCTTGCTAAACCTAGTAATACCTATACGGTTGGTTATGAAAATAATAAATATGATGAAACTAGTTATGCTAAGGATTTAACTAATAAGTTAGGTATTAAAAATACTAATAAAATAATAACTAAGAAAGATTATTTTGATGTTTTAGATAAAGTTATATATCATATGGATGAACCAACAAGTGATCCTGCGGTTACAGCTTTATATTTTGTAGCTAATATAGCTAGTAAAGATTTAAAAGTAGTATTGAGTGGTGAAGGAGCAGATGAATTCTTTGGAGGTTATAATTATTATAGAGAAGAAGTTGATTTTGCTTGGTATAATAAGATTCCTTATTTTATGAGACATATGGTAAGTAAAGTACTTAGTGTTTTACCACCAATAAGAGGAGTTAATTTTCTTGTTAGAAGAGGTGAAAAACTAGAAAATAGTTATGTAGGTGTTTCTAAAATATGGAGTGAAAGGGAAATTAAGAAATTACTTAATAATAAAGATGGGTATAAGATTAAAGATATAACTAAAGATGTATTTAATGAATATAAAGATAAAAGTGATTTAATTAAAATGCAAGCAGTAGATATTAATTTTTGGTTAGTTAAAGATATATTACAAAAGGCTGATAGAATGACTATGGCTAATTCTGTTGAAGGTAGAGTACCTTTTGTAGATAAAGAAGTATTTAAGATTGCTAGTGGATTACCAACTAATTATAAAGTAACTAAAGAAAATACTAAAGTAGCATTAAGGAGTGCTGCTCAGAAGGTAATACCAACTGAAGCATATAAAAAGAAAAAATTAGGTTTTCCAGTTCCTGTTAGAGAATGGATGAGAGATGAAGATATTTATTTAGATATAAAGAAGAGTTTTGAAAGTGATATAGCTAATAAATACTTTAATACTGAGTATCTTAATAAATTATTGGAAGAACATAAAAATAAAACTAAAGATAATTATAGAAAAATATGGAATGTGTATGTATTTTTAAGATGGTATCATGTGTTTTTTGAAAGCTAAGTGCTTTCTTTTTTTTCTTTAATATGGTATTATCTTTGTGAAAGGGAGTGGTAAAATGTCTTTAACGAGTTATTTATCACAAATATTAAATGAAGAAATTATTAAATGTGGATATGTAATACCAGGAGATATTAATAAATTAGTTACTATATCTGGTAGACCTGATTTATCTCAGTTTCAATCTAACTTTGCTATGCAAATAGCTAAAGAATATGGGAAAAATCCTAGAAATATTGCTTTAGATGTAGTAGAGAGTTTAAAGGAAAATAAAATATTTTCTAAGATAAGTATAGATGGCCCTGGATTTTTAAATATAAATGTTAGTGATGAGTTTTTAGTTCAATTTGTTACTAAGATATCTAATTTAGATAATTTTGGTGTTAGTAAAGTAGATAAGAAAAAAATAGTTCTTGATTATGGTGGTGCGAATGTGGCTAAACCTTTACATGTAGGTCATTTAAGGAGTGCTATTATAGGAGAAGGATTAAAAAGATTAGCTAAATTATTAGGTGATGATGTAATTGGAGATGTTCATTTAGGTGATTGGGGCAGACAAATGGGTATGGTTATTTCTGAAATAAAGATAATGCAACCTGATTTAGTGTATTTTGATCCTAATTATAATGGAGAATATCCAAGTGTTAGTCCTGTTTCAATAAGTGATTTAGAAGTTATTTATCCTAAGGCAAGTAGTGATGCTAAAAGTGATGAGAATAGGATGGAAGAAGCTAGGATTGCAACTAAGATATTACAAGATGAAAGTGAACCTTGTCATAAAGGATATTATGAACTATGGAAGAAAATAGTTGAAGTAAGTGTTGATGATTTAAAAAAGATATATGATAGATTAGATGTTCATTTTGATTTATGGAATGGGGAAAGTGATGCTGATAAGTATGTTTCTTCAGTACTTGAAATATTAGAAGATAAGAAGTTAACTAGAATAAGTGAAGGTGCTCTTATAATGGATGTTAGTGAAGATAAAGATACTACTGAAGTACCACCTTTAATTCTTAAAACATCTGCTGGATCTATTGGATATCACGCAACTGAGATTGCTACTATGTATGATAGAATGAATAAATATAATCCTGATGAAATATGGTATGTAGTAGATAAAAGACAAGCATTACATTTTACTCAGTGTTTTAGAGCTGCTTATAAATCATCTATAGTTCCTGAAAGTACTAAGTTAAGATATTTTGGATTTGGTACTATGAATGGTAAAGATGGTAAACCTTTTAAAACTAGAGATGGTGGAGTAATGAAATTAGTTAGTCTACTTGAATTAGTTAAAGATTATGAAAAAGATATATTAAGTAAGAATGAAAATATGAGTAGTGAAGAAATAGAAAATATTTCTGATATAGTATCTCAAGGATGTATTAAGTATGCTGATGCTAGTTCTAATAGAGAAACAGATTATATATTTGATATAGAGAAGTTTACTAATGTAAATGGTAAAACTGGGGCTTATCAATTATATTCTAGTGTAAGACAAAATTCTATAATTAATAAAGCTAAAGATATGGGATATTCTATAGATGGAGATATTGTTAATCCTTTTAGTGAAGAAGAAAGAAGATTATTATTAAGTATAAGTAAAGTTAATGATGTATTAAGAAGTGCTTATAATAATAAGAATCTTAATATAATTGCGGATTATTTATATGAAATAAATTCTTTGTTTAATAATTTTTATAATAGTTTTAGAATATTAACTGAAAGTGATGTTAATAAGAGAAATTCTTGGATTAAGTTAACTAGTGTTACTAAAAGACTTAATGATATGTTACTTAATATTTTGGTTATTAAAGTTCCTGAAAGAATATAAAATGACCTGTGTAGAATAAAAACTAAAAGTAATTAAACATATAAGTGTAAAAGTTGAAATTTTGTATTTTTTATGGTATCATTTATGTAGGAGAAAGATATGAAACGAGTAACTAAGAAAGATAAGAGAAGATTAATTGTTTTAATGATTATTTTTATTCCATTACTTACATTGTTTTTAAGTAATATGTTTAGTTATTGGTCTAATATTTATAAAAATATTAAAGAAAAGAAAAAATTAGATGAAGAGTATGCTCTTAAGTTAGAGAAAGAAGAATTACTAAAAAGTGAAATACAAAAATTACAGGATGAAGAGTATGTTGCTAGGTATGCTAGAGAGAAGTATTTATATAGTAAAGAAGGAGAAATTATTATTAAGATAGATTAACTATGAAGATATAGTTAATCTTTTATATTGACAAACATATGTATTTGATATAGAATGAATATATACAAGAAGAATGGAGAAATAAATTATGTTTGATAAATTAAGTGAAAGACAAAAAGAAGCAGTAATGCATAAAGAAGGACCTTGTTTAGTTCTAGCAGGTGCTGGAAGTGGTAAGACAAGAGTTTTAACGGAAAGAATAGTTAATCTTATTAATAGTGGTGTTAGACCACAAAATATATTAGCTATTACATTTACTAATAGGGCAGCTCGAGAAATGAGAGAAAGAGTATCTAGAAGTATAGGTAGTGATGCTGATAAAATATTTATTGGTACTTTTCACTCTTTTGGACTTAAAGTTTTAAGAGAGAATGCTGATGTGTTAGGTTATACAAATAATATAACTATTTTAGATAGAGATGATGTTAATAGTTTGATTAAAAAATTCTTAAAAGAAATGAATTTAAGTAGTGAGAATTATCCTATTAAATATATACTTAATAAAATAAGTTTTGCTAAAAATGAAGGATTAAGTCCTGAAGAATATAGTAAGTTTATGACTAGTCCACTTGATCAAGTAGTTATTAAAATATATAAGAAGTATGTTTCTATGTTAAAGAGAAATAATAGTGTTGATTTTGATGATTTATTAATATTACCTGTTAAAATATTTAAGAAGAGTGATGAAGTATTAGATAAATATCAAGTACATTATCAATATATTTTAGTAGATGAGTATCAAGATACAAATATGGTTCAATATGAACTTTGTAAGTTACTTGCTAGTAAGTATTTAAATTTATTTGTTGTAGGAGATATGGATCAATCAATTTATTCCTTTAGATTTGCTAACTATATGAATGTTATGAATTTTGAAAAAGATTATCCTATGGCTAAGACAGTTTTATTAGATGAGAATTATAGAAGTACTAATAATATTTTAAAAGCAGCGAATGATGTTATTAAAAATAATAAAGAGAGAAAAGAAAAGAATTTATGGAGTAATAATGGTGATGGAGATAAGATTAAATATATTAGATGTGAAAGTGAATTAGAGGAAGCTAGAACAGTTATTAATGAAGTTAGAAAGTTAATAAGTAATGGGGAAAAGCCTAAAGAAATAGCTGTTTTATATAGAACTAATGGACAGAGTCGTGTTATTGAAGAAGCATTTTTGAAAGAAAATATTCCTTTTAGAATAGTAGGTAGTTATTTCTTCTATAATAGAAAAGAAATTAAAGATTTAATTGCGTATTTACATTTAATATATAATACTAATGATGATGTTAGTTTGGAAAGGGTTATTAATGTGCCTAAAAGAGGAATAGGACTTAAAACTTTGGAAAGACTTAGGACGGAATCTAATATTAGTGATGTTTCTATGTTTGAAACTATTAGTAGTGGTAAAGAGTTAGAGTTTAAAAATTTAATATTAGATTTAAAAGAAGAGAGTAAGAATACTAATTTAAGTGGATTAGTTGATTTAATATTAGATAAAACTGGAATGAGAAGTGAGCTTGAAGAGAGTGATACTTTAGAAAGTCAAATAAGATTAGAGAACTTGGAGGAGTTTAAAAGTATTACTTTGTCTTTTGAAGAGAAGGGAATTTATAATCTAGAAGAATTCTTAGAAAATATTAGTCTTGTTAGTGATATGAGAGAATATAAAGAAGTAGAAGATGGCGTTAGTTTGATGACATTACATTCTGCGAAGGGGCTTGAATTTAATGATGTTTTCTTAGTTGGTTTAGAAGAAGGAATTTTCCCACACATGAGAAGTATGGAAAGTGAAAGTGAATTAGAAGAGGAAAGAAGATTGTGTTATGTTGGTATTACTAGAGCAAAAAAACATTTATATTTATTAAATACTAGACATAGAACATTATTTGGTAAATCAAGTAGTAATATTCCTAGTAGATTTATTGGAGAGATTAGTAGTGATTTAATAGAAAGTAATATTGTTGAAAATAAAACTATTAAAACTGGAGAAATGTATGAAAGTGGTAGAAATGATGATTTAAATGTTGGAGATAGAGTAAGACATGAAAGATATGGAGATGGAGTTGTAGTTAAAATTGATGGTAGTCTTGCGACTATAGCATTTGGATTTAAAGATGGGATAAAGCAATTAGCTAAAAATCATAAGAGTTTAAGAAAGATTGAATTGTAGGTGTGATGTATGTATGATATAAAAAAATATGAAAAACTTATATATGGAGAAGAAGTTGTACCGGATATCATAACTGAAGAGTGGTTAAAATATGCTTTAAGAAATGAAAAATTTAAGCAATGGGGATTTGCTTTTAGTGATTTAAGTGGCAAAAAGTTTGTTGGAGAATTTAGTGATGGAATTGTTAGACAAGTGAATTATTCAACTGCAACAAAATTTCCAGATAATCATCCTTTTAAGTTTAATAGTAATTACTTTAAGACAACTACAGATATTGATTTGTTACATAAAGAAGGACTAAAAGGTGACGGAATAAAAATTGCTGTCATTGACAATGGTTTTAACGTTACTCCAGTTGAATTAGAAGGTAAGATTAAAAATTATTATGAAAGTTATGGTTCAAGAGGAGAACATTTTCATGGTGAGGTTGTTTTGTCTTACTTAGTTGGAAAAAATATTGGTGTTGTTCCAAATGCTGAGATAGATTTTTATGATATTAATCCGAATTATTATGAAGAACATCCAGAATTAGTTACATCTGATGCTAGAACATTTTTTGGACAATTAACATATTCAAAATTATTAGAAATATATAATAGAAACTTAAATGGAGAGGGTATTAGAATTGTTAATATTAGTAATGGTTATGGTAAAGCATTGGGAGAAAAATATGAACAACTAAAAAGTAAACTTAGAGAAACTGGTTGCGAAGTTATAGATTCAAACGAGTTTGCTAAGAACTTTACTGTAGTTAATATGGATTTAAACAATAGTCAATATTATTTAAGTGATTGGCAAAAATCAAATGTTGAACTTGCAAAAGAAAAGATAATGGTTCCATGTAGTGAAATGATACCTCTTTGGGGAAGTCAATCTGATTATATGTTTCACGGGAATAATACATTTAGTTGGGGAATACCAAAACTATGTGGAATTTATGCATTAGCCTTGGAAGTTAATCCAAAATTAACATTTGAAGAGTTTACTAAAGTTGCTAAAGAAACGACTGTTAATGTTGATGGATTTAATGTTATAAATGCAAAGGCAATTATTGAGCAAATTTCTTTAGATTTAGATAGTGAAAGATCATTATAAAAAACTAGCAGAGGCTAGTTTTTGTCTTTTAAAAATCTTTTTAATAGGAATGTCATAGTTTTATTTTTTAATGTATTCCATTCTATTAGTTTATTTAAACTTTTTTTACTTTTTTCATATGCTTTTACTTCGATTGGAATTAGTGAATCTGTATCTCTTATAAAGAAATCCATTTCAATTGAACTATTGGAATTTTTGTAGTAGAAAAATTACTTACACCAAATTCTATAAAATTTATTGCTATATTTACACCAAATTCTTCACTTTTTGCATCATAAATTACACCTTTTTACAAAAAAACACAGAAATTCTGTGTTTATAGACTTGGTCCACCTTGCATATTATCCTTTTGAATTATTATTTCTAACATACTAATTATTTGATTATCTTTATCTAATTTATTAATTAATTCTTGTTTTTCTTCATTTGTCATATTAGGATTATTTAGTATATCTTTTTTATATTGTTCGATTAAATCTCTATAATCATTTAGTTCTTTTTGATTAGTTACTTTTTTTTCTTTTAATTTTTCAATTTCTTCTGTTAAAGAGTTTACTTTTACTTTTTGTTTTTCTTTTTCAAATTTCATTGTTATTTCTTTAGTTTGTTCTTCAATTGATTTTGTTTCTAGTTTTTCTTGTAGGAATAGTTTTTCAAACTCTTTTAATTCAGGATGTTTATTACAAATATCTTTTATATATGAAACTGCATTGTTATAATCATCTGAATATTCATCAACATTAGCTGTTATTGTACTAAATGTTCTTATAATACTTTCTATGTCTTTTTCAAATAAATCTTGATGTCTTTCTTTGTATTCAGTTATATTATCAATTTTTAATAGGTTGTTTTTAGTTTGCTCTAATTCTTTTAAGCTCATTATAACTTTAGCGCGTGTTTTAAATTTTTCTTTTAAATCTTTTAAGTCCGGTTGAGCATTAATTAATTTATCTACTAGTTCATTAGCTTTAGTTATATCTGCATCATCAAGTGTATTAGCCTCCATTATAATTTCTTCATACATATTTGTTAAACCTTTTATTAAATCTTCATAGTCTGTGGGACTATTGGATTTAAATTCATCTAAATCTCTTATTACTCTGATTTCATCAAGTATTTTTTCAAATTTTTCTAAATTGCTTTCCATATATCTCTCTCCTATTTTAAGTTTAACTAATATTTTTAATTTTATCAAGAAATTGTTGATAAATTGACACTTATTAACAATTTTCTTTATTAAATGATATTAATAATTTAAAAAGTCGTCCGGAAAAGATGTAATTCATTAAATTATTTGAAAAAATATATCTAGTGGATTACCTATATACTATTGGAAAAGTAAAGAAGAAGCTGAAGTTGACTTTCTTGTTGAAACTGATTATGATGGTGTAATTCCAATAGAAGGAAAGTCTTCTGAAAATACTCAATCTAAATAAAAACTTATTATAACTTATATAAACCTAAGTATATGATTAGATTAAGTACAAAAGATTTTGGATATAATTCTGAAACTAAATTGTTAAATACTAAAAATTTAAGTATATATATAAAAAGAAATGTTACCTGTAGATATATAAAAAGTTTTGTTTACTAATAATTGCATTTTTTGTATAATATAAGTGGTGATACAAGATGGATAGAATGGATGAACTTATTAAGATATTAAATGAAGCTGATTATAATTATCATGTTTTAGATAATCCTACTATTACTGATCAAGAATATGATAAATATTTAAGAGAATTAATTAATTTAGAAGAAGAGAATCCCGATAAAGTTAGAGATGATTCACCTACTAAGAGAGTCGGTGGAAAAGTACTTGATAAATTTGAAAAACATAGACATAAGATTCCTATGATGAGTTTGTCTAATGTATTTAATGAAGAAGAAATAAGAGATTTTGATAGAAAGATAAAGAAAGATTCTGTTAAACCTAGTTATGTTTGTGAACTTAAAATAGACGGACTTAGTGTTTCTTTGAATTATGAAGATGGTAAACTTGTAAGTGCTGCGACTAGAGGTGATGGTGTTGTTGGAGAGGACATTACTGAGAATGTTAAAACTATTAAAACAGTACCTTTAACATTAAAGAAGCCAATTAGTATAGAAGTTCGTGGAGAAATATATATGCCTAAAAAGGTACTTAAGTCTTTAAATGAAAAGAGAGAAAGTGAAGGTTTACCTGTTTTTCAAAATTGTAGAAATGCGGCTGCTGGTAGTATAAGACAATTAGATAGTAAAATTGCTGCATCTAGGGGACTTGATACATTCATTTATCATATTCCTAATCCATTAGATTATGGAATAGAAACACATTATGAAGCATTACAATATTTGAAAGAATTAGGTTTTAAAACTAATCCAAATAGTAGGTTAGTTCCTAATGTGGATGGTATTATTAAGTTTATTGAAGAAATGACTAAAAAAAGAAAAGAATTATCTTATGATATAGATGGTATTGTTTTAAAGGTGAATAATATTAGAGACCAAATAGAACTAGGATTTACTGCTAAATACCCTAAATGGGCTACTGCTTATAAATTTCCGGCTGAAGAAGTTTTAACTAAACTTGAAGATATTATATTTACTGTTGGTAGAACTGGACAAGTTACACCGAATGCAGTACTTGATCCTGTAATTGTACAAGGTTCTACTATAAGTCGAGCAACTCTTCATAATGAAGATTATTGTATATTGAAAGATTTAAAAATAGGAGATATAGTAAGTATTAGAAAAGCAGGAGATGTTATACCAGAAGTGGTAGAAGCTAAGAAAGAGAGAAGAACAGGATTAGAAAAAGATTTTGTTATGACTAAAGTTTGTCCGATTTGTGGAAGTGAACTTGTTAAAGCAGAAGATATTGTAGGAAGCTATTGTGTTAATCCTATGTGTCCAGCTAGAAATATTGAAAGTTTATGTCATTTTGTTAGTCGTGGATGTATGAATATAGATGGTCTAGGGGATAGAATTATAGAAGATTTTTATAATTTTGGATTAATTAAGAAATATAGTGATATTTATCATTTAAATGAGAAAAGAGAAGAACTAATTAAACTTGAAGGTTTTGGTAATAAAAGTGTTGATAATTTATTAAATGCTATAGAAAATAGTAAAAGTAATTCTTTGGATAGACTTATAAACGCTATAGGGATAAATGGAATAGGTGCTAAAACGGCAAAGATTCTTTCAAGTAGGTTTGGTAGTTTAAGTAATTTAATAAATGCCAATTATGATGAATTAATAAGCATTCCGGATATAGGACCTATACTTGCGCAAAGTATATTAGATTATTTTAAGGATGAAGAAAAAATGAATGAAGTAAATAATCTAATAGAAATAGGTGTTAATACTATAAGTAAGATAGAAAAAGTGGAAAGTGATGATAGAGTAAATAATAAAAAGTTTGTTATTACTGGTTCTTTTGATTTTATTAGTAGAGATAAAATTAAAGAAGAGATAGAGAAAAAAGGTGGTAATACAAGTGGAAGTGTTTCAAGTAAAACTGATGTAGTTATTGTTGGGTCTGATCCAGGTAAAAAATATGATGATGCAGTAAGACTTGGTATTACTATATGGAGAGAAAAGGAGTTGAAGGAATTTTTATATGAATAGGTTTGTTAAGATAGCATTAATAATATTAGGAATAGTTGTTTTGATAGGTGGTTTTATTTATTATAAAATGTTTTATTTGGGTACTAGTGATTATTCTAGTATAGTTATAGAGAAAACAACTTTAGGTAATAATGAGTTAGTTATAACTGGTGACTTTAGTGATAGTAGTCGTGCATATAAAGATTTTTCATATACTTTAGTTGGAAAGGAATTATATGTTACAGTTAATAGTGTTTTAGTATCTAATAAATATAAAAGTGGTAATTTTAAAATAACTATACCTCTTGGTAGTAGTAGTGTTGATAATATACATTTAACTGATAATAAAAGTACTAAAGTTATTTATAAGAAATAGGTGTTTCGTGAGAGATGCCTTTTTATTTAGTTTTTAATTTTTTGACAAATCTAATGATATTTTGTTATTTTTCATTAATTTTGTCAAAATAAATATGTTTGATTTAGAGTAAATATTGAAGAATAATAAAAATTTTAATTTTTATTATTATAGTTATGTTTTTGTCTTCTGAATGTAAACTAGCAATTTGGAATAAACTATAGTATAATGTATTCGAGGAGTTGAAAGAATGAAAAAAGTTATCAAAGAAAATAAAGTTTTATTTGTACTTGCATTGATAGTAATAATATCATTGATACTTATGGGTGTAGGATTGATTAAATATTTTTATAGTACTAACGGAGATAAGTATGGTGATAGATTAACTGGAGTAGAAAAACATAAATTAAAAAGTTCTTTAGCAAATGACATTAAAGCTTTATATGAAGATGGGGTTTTAAATGTTAGTGTAGATACTAAAGGTAAGATTGTCTATGTTATAATGGATGTTAGTGATGGAGTTAGTAAGGTTGATGCACAAAGTTATGCTGTTAAGGCATTAGATGTATTTAGCGATGATGAAAAATCTTTTTATGATATTCAATTCTTAATTACATGTAAAAATGCTAGTGAAGAAACTACTATTTATCCAATGGAAGGATATAAAAACTCTAGTAATACTCAGATAGTTTGGACAAATAATTAGGTGATATAATGAAAAAGAAAAATAGAAAGATATTAATAATAAGTGGACTTATTCTTCTTTTATTTATTATTGTTGTTGGTATATTAATTTATGTTAACAATAATAAAAATAATTTTTCATTTAGTGAAAAAAGTTGGATAAATCAAAATGCTAATAATGTTATAGATATAAGCATGGAAGGTAATTTACCTATATTTAGTAATAATGGTGAAGGTGTATTCTATGATTATATTAAAAATTTAGAATCTAGTACTGGGTTAACTTTTAATGTGACTGTTAATAGTGAAGGTAATTATAATTTTAAAAATAAGAACGAGTTAAGTCCTAGTGATTTAGTATTTTATACAGATCATTATGTTTTAATTAGTACTAATTCTAATCTAGTAAAGAATTTTAGTGAAATTAAAAATCAAAATATTGGTGTTGTTAAAAATGATTTAAATTATGTTAGTAATTATTTGAGTGACTACGGTTTAAATTATAAAGAATATGAAACTTTTGATAATATTAAAAATGATATGGATAATTCTATTATTTATGCTATTATACCTATGGAAAAATATATGAATGAAATAGTTAATAATAAGTATTATATAGTTAAACATATTGAAGGATTACATTCTCATTATGTTTTGAGCATGAAAGATGCTAATACGATGTTAGCTAATGTATTTACTAAATATTTTAATACTTGGGAAGATAGTTTAAATACTAGTAGAAATAAAAATCTATTGAAACTTTATTATGATGCTTATAGTATAAGTGATTTAGAGAAAGAAAGTATTATAGGTGATGATTTATTAGTAGGATACATATCTAATTTACCTTTTGAAGGTAAAATAAATAATAAGTTTAGTGGTATTACTAATGAATATTTGAGATTATTTGCGGATATGACTGGAGCTAGTTATAAGTATATAGAGTATTCTAATATTGATAAATTAAATAACGCTTTAAGTGCTAAAAAAGTAGATTTTGTACTTAATTATTATAATGTAAGTAATAATAATTATACTAATAGTGTAAGCTTAGGAAATATTAATTATGTTGTTGTTACTCATAAAGATAATTATATACCTGTGGATAGTATAAAAAGTGTTATTGATGATAATGTTAAAATGGTAAATAATACTAATTTATATAGTTATATTAAGAATATGAATGTTAATATTGATACTTTTGATAATTATAAGTCTTTGTTAAAAAATATTAATAAAAATGATGTTTTAATATTAGAGAAAAGTGTATTTGATTATTATAAAAATGATGAATTAAAGAATTATGTTGTTAAGTATATAGGTGAAACTGATGTACAAAGTGATTTCTTATTGAATAGTGATAATACTATATTAAATAATTTATTTAATTTTTATATTAGTACTTTGGGAAATAATTATGTTAATAATATGGCTATTAGTCATTCTATAGATGAAGCTAATACTAATGTTGTTATTAAATTTATTCTAAGTAATATTACTTATTTAATTGTTATTATAGTGGCAATAGTATTGTTTATGTTAAAGTTTAATAAGAAGATTAGAGTTACTAAAAAAATTAGAAAAGAAGATAAGATGATGTATTTGGATGTAATGACTAATTTGAAAAATAGGAATTATTTGAATGATAATTTGAATTATTGGGAAAGTAATAAAGTTTATCCGCAAGCCGTAGTAGTAGTTGATTTAAATAGTATTAGTGTTATTAACGATACTAAAGGTCATGAAGAAGGGGATAGACAGATTAAAAGTGCGGCTAATATATTAATTAGAACACAAAGAGAAAATAGTGAAATAATAAGAACAGATGGTAATGAATTTTTAATTTATTTAGTAGGTTATGAAGATAAGCAAGTTGTTACTTATGTTAATAAACTTATTAAAGAATTTAAGAATTTACCTTATGAGTATGGGGCAAGTGTAGGTTATTATATGATAAATAGTGAAAGTACTACAATTGATGATGCTATAAATGAAGCATTAATCATGATGAGAAAAAATAAAGGAAATTAGTTATGTGGAAAAAGGTTAAAGATTTTGTTATAAATATTTATAATATTATGAATGAACCTGAAATGCTTACACTTCCTAGTACCCTTGCTTATTACTTTGTTCTTGCGATAGTACCTATTATTTCGTTCTTACTTTTAATAGCAACCTCATTTAATTTATCTACAACATTTATTACTCAATTTATTGAAGAAAATTTTAGTAAAGAAGTAATGACTGCGATTACGCCTATGATAACAGGTTATAAATTTAATTTTGGTTTTGTTTTCTATTTATTGGTGGCTTTCTTTATAGTAAGTAATGGTAGCGATTCAATTATAATAGCATCTAATATGGTGTTCAATATAGAAAATAAAAATTATTTTAAGAGAAGGATTAAGGCCTGTGTAATGACTATTTTGTTATTTGTTTTATTTACATTTATGTTAATAGTACCTATCTTTGGTGAACAAATATTAAATTTAGCTACGATGGTAGGCTTTAATAATCGAATAATAGATGCATTAAAGATGTTATATCCAGTGCTTAATTTGCCTATTACAATAATAATTATGTATTTTTCAATAAAGTTAATTTATGTAATAGCACCCGATGAAAAAATTAAAAGTAAGTATGTTACTAAAGGCGCTATATTTACAACGAGTGTTTGGGTAATAGCAACTTTAATATATTCTTATTATATTAAAAATATAGCAGCTTATAATTTATATTATGCTGGATTAAGTAATATAGTAATATTAATGGTTTGGTTTTATATTTTGGCTTTTGTGTTTGTTATGGGGTTAACTTTTAATTATCAAAATATTAATGAAAATATTGAAAAAACTAATAATATAAAATTAAAAGAATTAGAAGAAAAAGTTAGAGAAAGTAGAAACAAATAGTTTTTACTTTTTTTTCTATTTAAATTGTGATATATTTATAATGGAGAAGGGAATAGAAATAATGAAGAATTTATATGTATATTCTGAAAAATTAGCTAGAAAAAATAAAATTTATGTATCTTTGTCAAAATATGTTTTTACATATTTAATTACTTTAATTGTTTCTATTATGGTGTTTCTTTTATTTAAATGTGTTATAAATAAAGTAAGTTTAAATGAGAATCTTTTTAGGTGTATTGAAGGCTTTGTTTTATTTGTAATCATTGTTTTTGATTTTTTATATATTTTGTTTCCAATTTCATTGAAATTTCATTCAAGGTTAAAAGCATATTATATTGATAAAGATGATATATATTTAATTTCTATAAGTGATTTAGTACTTATTATGTTTGAAACTACTTTGTTTTTACCTAGAGTTCATAAAAATGATAAAGATAATAATTTATTTAAAAAGATAAAGTATTATATAGTTGGTATATTAACCTCCTTTTTAATATTTAGTAAAATAAGGAAGAATATAAATAAAATGCAAGATAAAGAAGCAATTATGAAATTTGTAAAGGATCCTGTATTTTATAAGAGAAGTGCTAATGTTTATAAGATAACTAGTGTTAATAGTTATAAAAAGTTTAAAAATAATGTTAATATAAATGTTGATTTGATTAAAATAGATAATAATAAAATATTTAAAGATACTACTTTAATAGTTTATGATGTTTATAATAATTATGAGCAACTTATTGAAAAAATAGAAAATAAACAAAAAAATTAGAAAATTATTTGTTTATTTTTTTAATATGTGGTATCATTTAAATTAGATAATAAGGAGTGTTATTATGACTAATAAAAATTTAGATGAAAAAACTCAAATAATGGAAGAAGAAGGATTATATTTAGAAGAACCTAATGATGACAATAAAAAGAAAGTAATAATATTAATTTTGTTATTGTTTATTTTTATTGGCGTAACAGCTTTTGGTACTTATTCTTATATAGATAGATTTCATAGATATAAATATTTAAATCTAGATATAGATAAAGATGGTATTTGTGATGTTAATTGTACTGGAAAATGGTATAAGTTGAAACCTAAAACTAATGTAAGTTTTAAAGGAAATGGATATTATAGAGAGCCTTTATTTAACTTAGATTTAGATGGAGATGGTAAACCAGATGTGAATTTAATTGATCAGGATTTGGATCATGATGGCAAGTGTGATTTGAATTGTGATATAGATAAAGATGGATGGCCTGAAACAAATTTAGATTTAGATGGGGATGGAAAATGCGATTTAAATTGTGATACTAATAAAGACGGCAAATGTGATTTAAATTGTGATACTAATAATGATAAAGTTTGTGAAATAAATTGTGATACTAATAAAGATGGTAAATGTGATTTAAATTGTGATACCAATGACGATGGAAAATGTGATTTAAATTGTGATACTGATGGAGATGGTAAATGTGATTTAAATTGTGATACTGATGGAGATGGTAAGTGTGATTTAAATTGTGATACTAATGGAGATGGTAAATGTGATTTGAATTGTGACACTGATGGAGATGGTGTTTGTAATTTAAATTGTGATACTAATGGAGATGGTAAATGTGATTTAAATTGCGATACTGATGACGATGGTAAATGTAATTTAAATTGTGATACTAACAGTGATGGTAAGTGTGATTTAAATTGTGATACCAATGGAGATGGCAAATGTGATTTAAATTGTGATACTAATGGAGATGGCAAATGTGATTTAAATTGTGATATAAATGGAGATGGTAAATGCGATATTAATTGTGACACTAATGGAGATGGTAAATGTGATCGAAATTGTGACACTAATGGTGATGGTGTATGTGATTTGAATTGTGATGGTGATAGCAAATGTAAATTAAATTGTGACACCAACGGAGATGGCAAATGTGACTTAAATTGTGATACTAATGGCGATGGCAAATGCGATTTGAATTGTGATACTAATGGTGATGATAAATGCGACTTGAACTGCGATACTAACGGAGATGGCAAGTGCGATTTGAACTGTGATACAAACGGTGATGGTAGATGTGACTTAAATTGCGATATTAATGGAGATGGTAAATGCGAAACAAATTGCGATACTAATGGAGATGGTAAGTGTGATTTAAATTGCGATACTGATGGAGATGGCAAGTGTGACTTGAATTGTGACACTAATGGAGATGGCAAATGTGATCGAAATTGTGACACTAACGGAGATGGCAAATGTGATTTGAACTGTGATACTAACGGCGATGATAAATGTGACTTGAATTGTGATACTAATGGAGATGGTAAATGCGATTTAAATTGTGACACTAATGGAGATGGTAAGTGCGATTTAAATTGCGATACTAACGGCGATGGCAAATGTGACTTGAATTGTGATACTAATGGAGATGGTAAATGCGATTTGAACTGCGATACCAACGGTGATGGCAAATGTGACTTGAATTGTGATAACAATGGAGACGGCAAGTGTGATTTGAACTGCGATACCAACGGTGATGGGAAATGTGACTTGAATTGCGATACCAACGGTGATGGCAAATGTGATTTGAATTGTGATAACAATGGAGATGGCAAATGTGACTTGAATTGTGATACTAATGGAGATGGTAAATGCGATTTGAACTGCGATACCAACGGTGATGG
>CAKOLN010000006.1 GCA_934096075.1 uncultured Bacilli bacterium | reverse complement strand
AGTAAAACAACAACATTCAATGGAAATACAACTTTCACAATAACACCAAATGATGGATATACATTAGAAGAGGCAGAGGTAAATTGTCCAGGAGGAACATTAACAAATAATATCATAACAATAAATAACATAAGAAAAAATATAACATGTAAAATAACACTACAAGAGGATGGACCATTCAAATCAGGCACACTAGCAGCACAAATACTAAAAGATAATCCAACAATAAGTGAAAGAACAGATTTTAGTATAACAAATACAGCAGATACCACAGGAACAATATATCAAACAAATAAAACAGAAGATGAAAGTACAGTTTACTACTATTCAGGAAACACAACAAATAACTGGGTGAAATTTGGAGGATTCTATTGGAGAATAATAAGAACAAATGAAGATAAAAGTGTAAGAATGCTTTATGCCGGGACAAGTCATAATACAACAAGTGGTTATATTGAAATATCAGAATATAATGTTTTTCATAATGAGCCGATATACGTAGGCTATATGTATGGAACAAGTGACTCTTTAATAAAAAATAGAATTAATACTTATAATAGTGCGATAAAAGTAAAAAATGACAAATGGTATCAAAACAATTTATTAGCTAATTATGATAAATATGTAAGTAAAACAGCAATATATTGTAATGACAGAAGTGTGGGAAGTGGAAATTATTCAACAAGTAATTCTTTCTATAATGGTAGTTATATAAGGTTGAAAACAAATAAAGTTCCATCATATAAATGTGGTGCAAATATAAATAATGGATTATTTGAAAGTGCACAAGCAATAGAAGATAAATTTAGTGCAAGTACAACAAATGGAGGAAATGGGCTACTGACTTACCCAATTGCACTAATGACAGCAGATGAAATATCATTTGCGGGTGGTGTATATTCTTCGAAATTAACAAGTCCTTATATTTGGTATTATACAAATAGCATAAATAAATCTATAACAAATTATCAAATGTGGTGGTTGATTTCCTCTTCTAATTGGAATAATTCTGACTCACAAGTATTTGCAGTTGTTGGATCCACTTATCCGGGTTCTTTTGGTGAGGCACCAACGAATTATCAATATGCAGCTCGTCCAGCTATAAGTTTAAAAGCATGTGTTAAATATTCATCAGGCAATGGTACATCATCTAGTCCATATGAAGTAACAATAGATGATGCATGTGCTAATGCTGAAAATTAGGTGAAATATGATAACAGAAAATGAACTTAAAATGATAATAGGAAATAATGTAAAGAAATATAGAAAACAAAAGAGATTGACACAAAAAGAATTATCTAAACTAATTGGAGTATCAACTCCACTTTTAGGATCACTTGAAAGTAAAAATATAATACAAGGAATAAGTGTATATACACTATATAAAATAAGTAAAGCATTGGATGTAACTGTTGATAAATTTTTCATCAAAACCTCTTGAATAACAACGGATGATTTGATAAAATTGAATTGTAAAAGATAAAGGAGCAAACGAAAACTATGAAAGAACTAATTCTCTTTGAATTAAGTACCAAACTTGGTACGAATTTCGGGGGGGGTTATTACTAACTAACTCTCATAGTTTTTGTTTTACATTAAATTCATAGGCACAAGTCTATGGATTTTTTCGTGTGTAAGAAAAGAGGTAAAGGTATGAAATTTATAAAAACAAAAACAGGTATGTTCTATACAATAACATTTCTATTGATAATGGTATTATCATTAAGTTATGCATCATTTAAAACAATAACAAATGGATATAAAGTAACTGATTTGAGAATAGGAAACTTAATGTATGGAATAGAAATAAGTAGTCTAGGAGGAGAAGAAACAATAAGTGGAAATACAGTTAGTTTATCATCAGGAAAAGTAACTGCAGTAGAAATAAAAATAAATAGTTTAAATAGTATAATAAGTAACTATGGAGTAGACTATAAAATAACAAGTGGAGAAGGAAAAGTATATTATGGAAGTACAACAATAGATAAAGTAAGTGATACAATAGATAACTATAATACATCGACAACAAAAATAGTAAAAGTATTCATAGAAGCAACAACAGATATAACAGTAGAATTCAATATAAGTGGAGGATATCAATATAATACAAAAGTAGAAGAGAAAACAGGATATACAAGAATAGCTGAAATGTATACAGATTCATTTAAAGTAACAATGAATGTAACAAATGGAACATCAGATGCAGTAAGTAAAACAACAACATTTAATGGAAGTACAACATTCACAATAACACCAAATGAAGGATATACATTAGAAGAGGCAGAAATAAATTGTCCAGGAGGAACATTAACAAATAATATCATAACAATAAATAACATAAGAAAAAATATAACATGTGAAGTAACATTACAAGAAGATGGACCATTCAAATCAGGAACATTGGCAGCACAAATACTAATAGACAATCCAACAATAAGTGAAAGAACCAGTTTTTCTTCAATGAATGTTGCAAATACAACAGGGACAATATATCAAACTAATAAAACAGAAGATGGAAGTACAGTTTACTACTATTCAGGAAATACCACAAATAACTTTGTTAAGTTTGGAAAATATAATTATGATGATAGTTCTTACAATCCTCTTTGGCATATAGGAGATGATATATACTGGAGAATCATAAGAACAAATGAAGATGGAGGTGTAAGACTATTGTATGCTGGCCCGGGCCCTGATGCAACAGTTGTGTATATGGGAGTTTCGAAATTTAATAGTGATAGTACAGATGATAATAATGATCCTAGGTATGTAGGATACATGTACGGAACACCACATAGTTTAGTAAACAATAGAATGAATTTATATCATAATGATTTCAAAAAAGCAATTGATAGTTGGTATTCAAATAATTTACTTACTAATTATGATAAATATATTAGCAAGACAGCAATATATTGTAATGACAGAAGTGTAGGAAGTGGAACATATTCATCGAGTAGTGCATTCAATGCAGCTTTTAATTATGGTGGCTATACCAGATTATCTACGAATAAGACTCCAACGTATAAGTGTGGGGGAAATACTACAGGTGGATTATTTGAAACTACGCAAGCCGTCGAAGATAAGTTTAGTGCAAGTACAACTGGTGGAGGAAATGGAAAATTAACTTATCCAATAGCATTAATGACAGCTGACGAGGTATCTTTTGCAGGTGGCTTATATTATAAGTCCTTATCAAGTCCATATGCATGGTATACTGTAAATAGTAATGGAAATTTAATATCTGGAGGTAATGCTTATCCTTTAATGACACCATGCCAGTGGTATAATGCTTATACTTATGTATTTTCATCTGGAGGCTCTGGCGTGTTAGGCTGTGCTATGGCGGGAAGTAATGGTTTTATACGTCCAGCACTAAGCTTAAAGGCATGCGTTAAATACTTATCAGGTAATGGAACACCATCTAGTCCATATGAAGTAACTATAGATGATGCATGTTCTAGTGCTGAAAATTAGGTGATATATGATAACAGAAAATGAACTTAAAATATTAATAGGAAATAATATAAAAAAGTACAGAAAAGAAAAAGGATTGACTCAAAAAGAATTAGCAAATTTAGTTAAGGTTGCTACTCCTTTAATTGGTTCTCTTGAAAGTAAAAATATAATACAAGGTATAAGTATATATAATTTGTATAAAATAAGTATGGTACTAGAAGTACCAGTTAATAAATTTTTTGAAGAACTAAAAATCGCACTCTCGTGAATTAATTCGTGAGTTAGATTTTTCTTTTTTGTTTTTAAAAGTATTTATTTTTATGCTTACATATGGTATGATTGTTATGGTGATAATATGATTATTTCCAAAGGAAGAGGATATGTATATGGTATAGAGTACCATATAGTATTTTGTACTAAATATCGTAAAAAAATAATAACCGATAGTGTAAAAGATTCACTTTTTCAAATAATTATATCATTATCTCAAGAAATGGATTTTAAAATAATAGAAATTAATACAGATTTAGACCATATTCACTTGTTAATTAGTTGTAAGCCTCAGCATTATATACCTACTATCGTAAAAAGATTAAAAGGTACAAGTGCAAGACTATTATTTAAATTATATCCAGAATTAAAAAAAGAATTATATGGTGGACATATGTGGAATCCTTCTTATTTTGTTGCTACTGTTAGTGATACACTAGAAGATAATATTAAAGAATATATTTCTAATCAGGGGAAGTAGGTGTTATTTATGGAGTATACTTATAGTTTTAGAATTTATCCTAATGAAGAGCAAATTGTTTTAATTGCTAAAACTTTTGGATGTTGTAGATTTATCTATAATTATTTTTTAGACTATTCTAATAATAATGGCTATAGTTCAAAGTATACAAATAATAATACCTGTAATAGAGAGCTAAAAGTAGAATATCCTTGGCTTAAAGAAGTGGATAAGTTTGCTATTACTAATACTATTTATAATTTAGATAATGCTTATAAAAGATATATAAACAAATTAGGTGGTAATCCTAGATTTAAAAAGAAAAATAAGGGAGAATCTTATCAAACTAATTATACTAATAATAATATAGAAGTATTAGATAATTACATTAAATTACCTAAATTAGGTAAAGTACTCGCTAAAGTTCATAGAAAAGTAGAAGGTACTATTATTAATGCTACAATAAAAAAATATAGTAATAATAAATATAAAGTAATGATATTAGTTAGAAAAGAAATTAAAAAGTTAGAAACTAATAGTTATATAGTAGGAATAGATATGGGAGTTAGTAATTTTGTTCATGATAGTTCTAATAATATATATAATGCTCCTAAAGAATTAATGAATACTTATGATAAAATAGGTAGATTACAAAAAAGTCTTTCTTTAAAAAAGAAAGGCAGTAATAATTATAAGAAAATAGAAAATAAGATTAATAAACTATATGATAAATGTAATAATGTTAGAAATGATTTCTTACATAAATTAAGTACTAGTATTATAAACGAAAACCAAGTTATAGTAGTAGAAGATTTAAATGTTAAAGAAATGTTTCAAAATAAGAATATAGCCAAAGTACTTGGAGATATATCTATATCTAAGTTTATTAATATGTTAGAATATAAAGCAAAATGGTATGGAAGAAAATTAATAAAGGTTGGTAGATATTATCCATCTAGTCAGTTATGTAATAACTGTGGTTATCAAAATAAAAAAATAAAAGACTATAGTATAAGATCTTGGCAGTGTCCTAGATGCGATAGTGTACATGATAGAGATTATAATGCTGCGAACAATATACTAGATAAAGGAATAGAATTATTACTTATCTAATTAATTATATATAGGGTAGGAACTATCCGAGTTTATGTCTCTTTACATTAATAATAGTATTATTAAATGGAGAAAATTCTAATAGTGATATTAGAAGCATGCGATATTAAATCGTGTGAGGTTCACGAATAAGGCTTTATTCTTCTTTATTTTGTGACCTGTATGTACCGAAAATGTCTTTAAATTAAATATATTTTTTGATACAATATAAGTGGTGATAATAAAATATGAAAAAACGTGCGATTTTAATTGATGGAAATAATTTATTATTTAGAAGTTATTATGCTACTGCATATAATGGTAATTTAATGAAAAACTCTAAGGATTTTCCTACTAATGCACTTTATGGGTTTGTTAATATGATTAATAAAATACTTAATGAAGAGAATCCTGAATATATTATGGTGGCTTTTGATAAAGGCAAAAACTTTAGACATGATAAATATGAGAATTATAAAGCTGGTAGAATTGAAACTCCTAATGATTTATTAAAACAATTTCCATATGCATATCAAATACTTGAAGCAATGGGTATAACTGCTCTTAATTTAGAAAACTACGAAGCAGATGATATAATTGGTACTTTTGCTAGAATGGCAGATGAAAATGATTTATATGATGCAACTATTATAAGTAGTGATAAAGATTTATTACAATTAATTAGTAAAGAAGTTAATGTTAAGTTGTTAAAACAAAGTGGCTATATATTGATGAATACAGAAGTATTTAGAGAAACTTATAAATGTGATCCTATTAAAATGATAGATTTAAAAGCTTTAATGGGAGATGCTAGTGATAATATTCCTGGAGTTAAAGGTATTGGAGAAAAAACAGCAATTAATTTAATTAGTGAATATGGTTCGCTTGAAGAAGTATATAATAATATAGATAATATTAAAGGAAAAACTCGTGAAAAATTAGAGATTGATAAAGATAATGCTTTTTTTTCTAAGGATTTAGCAACAATATGTAAGAATGCTCCTATTGGACTTAGTTTTGAAGATATTAAAATTAAACCTAGAAATGAAGAAGAATTAATGAGTATATATGAAGAATTAGAGTTTTTCTCATTTATAAAAAAAGAAGGAAAGAAAGAAGTTAAAGAAAAAGTAGAATATGAAATAGTAAATGATAAAATAAATCCTAAAGATAATTTTGCTTTTTATATAGAAGTAAGTGAAGAAAATTATCATGAATCAGATATATTAGGTATGAGTATATATGATGGAGAGAAAGTATATATATTAGATAAAGAAAGTATTTTACTTAATAAAGATATTTTTAGTAAAGCTTATTCTACATATGATTTAAAAAAGAATATAGTAGTACTTAATAAATTGGGTATAGATATAGAGAATGTTAGAATAGATACTATGATAAGTGCATATTTGCTTAATTATAATGTTAAAGAAGACATTAGTTATGTTTCTAATACTAAAAACTATAATATAGAATTTTATGCTAATATGATTAAAAAGGGTATTATTCAAGATAAAGATATATTTAATTATAATTTAGCATTGAAGAGTAAGTTTATATATGAAACAATTGATGAATTTACAACTGAATTAGATAATGAAGATATGTTACATTTATTTAAAGATATAGAAATGCCTTTAGTTAGAGTTTTAGCTAAGATGGAAATGAATGGCATAAGAGTAGATACCGATACTTTAGATACTATTAAAGGTAAATTAGAAGAAAAATTAAATGTACTTAGTAGTAAAATATATGATCTAGCGGGTATTGAATTTAATATATCAAGTCCTAAACAATTAGGAGAAATATTATTTGAAAAGATAAATTTACCTCATAAAGCAAAGAAGGGTAGAAATGGATATTCTACAAATCATGATACTTTAATGAAATTATATGATTTACATCCTATTATACCTTTAATATTAGAATATAGAAATTTAATTAAATTAATGACTACTTATATGGATAATTTAAAAGATTATGTTATGAGTGATAGTAAAATACATACTATATTTAAACAAGCTACTACTAGAACTGGAAGACTTTCTAGTGCTGAACCTAATTTACAAAATATACCTATTAGAACAGAAGAAGGTAAAGAAATTAGAAAAGCATTTTTACCTGAAAAAGATAGTGTTATTTTAACTAGTGATTATAGTCAGATAGAACTTAGAATTTTAGCACATATTTCTGGTTGCAAAAACTTAATAAGTGCATTTAATAATAGTGAGGATATTCATACTAAAGTAGCAAGTGATATTTATGGAGTAGATACTAGTTTGGTTACTAAGACTATGAGAAGAACTGCTAAAGCTGTTATATTTGGTATTGTTTATGGAATAAGTGGATTTGGTTTAGGAGAAAACCTAGATATAAGTCCTAAAGAAGCAAAAAAGTATATAGATAAGTATTTAACTATGTATCCTGGTGTTAAAGAATATATGGATAATATTAAAAGGAAAGCTAAGGAACAAGGTTATGTTAGAACAATTATGAATAGAAAAAGAGAGATTGATGAACTAAAAAATACTAATTATATTATTGTTAAATCTGGAGAAAGAATGGCTATGAATACTCCAATACAGGGAAGTGCGGCTGATATTATTAAGAAAGCAATGATTGATGTAGATAATGAAATGACTAAGAAAGGATTAAAGTCTAAGATGTTAATTCAGGTTCATGATGAGTTAGTGTTTACTGTTCCTAAAAATGAGATAGAAATAATGAAAGAATTAGTAAGAGATACTATGGAAAATGCATATAATTTAGAAGTACCATTAAAAGTAGATGTTGAACTTGGTAGTAATTGGTATGATGCTAAGTAAAAGGTGATATTTTGAATAAAGTTTTAATTAAAAGTTTATTAGTTAATTTGGTTTTAAGTATACTTAAGTTAATTGGTTCTTTTATAGGGGGTTCAATTACTCTACTTGCAGATGCTATACATTGTATGAGCGATATGTTTACAGATGTAATTAGTATCATTGGGTCTAAGTTATCTAATAAGAAACCTGATAAAGAACATCCTTACGGACATGGTAGAATAGAATATTTAACTAGTATAGTTATGAGTATATTTATTATAATTTTATCTATTAGTACACTTATTACATCTATTAAAGGAGAAAAATTTAATACAAATATTTATGCTGTTATTATACTTATAGTGAGTATAATCAGTAAGTTTATTTTAAGTGATTATTTAATTAAGAAGAGTAAAGAACTAAATAGTAATATTATTTTACTTAATGGTATGGAAACAAGATATGATACTTATAGTTCTATGCTTGCTTTACTATTTGTATTACTTTCTTTAATAAGTAATAAAGGAATATTAAAGTATGCTGATATAATAGGTGGAGTTATAATTAGTTTGTTAACTATTAAAGTTGGAATAAAGTTACTTTTATCTAATATAAGTTCTATAATAGGTGAAGTAGATTATAATAAAGATAAAATTAATTTGATAAATTCTGTTATATTAGAACAAAAAGAAATAAAAAGTATTAGAAGAACAACTCTTCTTAAAATGGGTACATATTATAAAGTGATATTGGATTTAAATATAAATGGAGATATTGTTTTAAATGATATGTATGAAATAGAGAAGAAGATTAAAATTGATTTGAAAAAGTTAGATTTAAATATTAGATATGTTACAGTTAATTTTAAACCTA
The DNA here is from genome assembly GCA_934096075.1 of uncultured Bacilli bacterium. GTDB lineage: Bacteria > Bacillota_I > Bacilli_A > RF39 > UBA660 > CAKOLN01. Next base: position 66,960 of record CAKOLN010000006.1, on the reverse strand, counting down.
TTAATAATAAAAACTCTACATGAAAAAATGTAGGGTTTTAGTTTATATAAGAGTATGTTTGTAATAAATCTCTGCAGAAAAATGATAAACTCTGCAGAAAACACTGCAGAGATTTCAAAAAATGCGCAGAGAATACTGCAGAGATTGAAACTATTTAATAATAACATAGTTCTTTACTTCTTTACTATAGATCTTATTATCATTAATTAAAATACCATAAATTAAACTTGCTTTTAGTTCTAATTCTAACATAGGATATTGTTGAAACTTAGTGATTATTGGTAAACTAGTTTCTTTTTTTCTTTTATTTAAATAAATTTTTCCCTTTTCTGACATACCTAATACTCTTATATATTCTAGATTTTTAAATTTAGATGCATCATCTTTAGTAAATCCTACTAATATATTAATTAATATTCTATTAATTCTGTTGTAAGTAAATCTTTTTGTTTTTATATTTTCCACTAATTCGTTCAAATTATTTGAAATGATAGCTGAGTTAAATATTCTTTTTTCTATTCCTTCTGTTACTAAATGATAATTGCATAAGTTATCTTTTTCAGATATTATTTTATATTTTAGTAATTCAAATAACTTATTTTCATCTATCATATGTATTAATTTAGTAACATCTTTAGGTACATACTTATCAATAACAATATTATTCTTTAGTTTTTCTCTTATGTTATTAGCGCTTATTATGGAATCATTACTTTCTATGTCAAGGAAGTTATTAGTTCTTTTAATAGAAATAGGTTTAATATTATAGTTATTTTTAATTATTTCTTTAATATAACTTACACCTAATAAATCATTACTATCTTTAATAGAAACATTACATAAATTTTTTATACATTTACTTACACTAGTAGGGTAATTATAACCTTTAGAAATATATTCTTTAAGTTTATTATCAAAAACTTCATTATTTACTTGGACTTTGGCACATTTTTTTAACATATCTATGTCATTAGATTCGCTACCAAATATAAGTGTATCTATATTTAGTTCATTTAACATTCTTAATGAAGCATAACTAAAAGTATCAGCTGATGAATTGCTAAAAACAAATGGTATTTCTAAAACTATATCAATGTTATTATCTAAAGCAATTTTTGTTTTATTCCATTTATCTAATACACTTACATCTCCTCTTTGAGTAAAATGTGTACTCATAGCAACAATAATAATACTATCTGGATACAATTCTTTTATCTTATTAATTTGATATAAATGACCATTATGAAATGGATTATATTCAACTACTATTCCTATTACATTCATGTTCTTTCACCAATTAGATTTTATCAAAAATAAATATATTTGTAAAATGAAAGTGTTTGCTTGTATTAAATAAATATTTGTTATAAAATGATTTTAGGTGAAGATTAAATGATGGATTTTTTAGAAGGAAAAATTATATTAATAAATGTTGACAATGTTACTATTTTAGTTAATGGTGTGGGTTATAAGGTCTTTACACCTAATCCATATATATTTAAAGAAAATGAAGAAGTAAGAATTTATCTTTATAATCATATTAGAGAAGATGAATATTCATTATATGGATTTAAAACTACGGAAGAAAGAGATATGTTTTTGAAACTAATTAGTGTTAAAGGTCTGGGACCTAAGGTTGGTATGACTATTTTAGCAAGTTCTACTATAGAAGGATTAATAGACGCGATAGATAGAGAAAATATATTGTATTTACAAAAATTTCCTAAAGTAGGACAAAAATTAGCAAGACAAATTATATTGGATTTAAAAGGAAAATTAGTTAAAACTGAAGGAAAAGAAGTTGTTAATGAAGAACTTACTGAAGTATTAACTACACTTGGATATAAACCAGTAGATATTAAAAGAGTAATTAAAGATGTTGATAAGAGTTTACCAATTGAAAGTCAAATAAAAGAAGCCTTAAAATTATTAGTTAGATAATTACATATCCTTATTAATTTAATAATAGGAGGCAAAATGAAAAATAAAATAGAAACAATATCAAATTTATTTGAGGAAAAAGAAATAAGAAGTGTTTGGAATAGTGAAGAAGAGGAGTATTATTTTAGTGTTGTTGATGTAATTGGTGCATTAACTGATAATGATTATCAAAAATCAAGAAATTATTGGAAATGGCTTAAAAGTAAGTTGAATGAAGAAGGTAGTGAACTGGTTAGTAATACTAACCGTTTGAAATTAAAAGCACAAGATGGAAAAATGCGTGAAACTGATGTATTAGATATGAAAGGTATTTTTAGACTTATTGAGTCAGTGCCTAGTCCAAAAGCTGAACCTATGAAAATGTGGTTAGCAAGTTTGGGGAAAGAAAGAATTGATGAAGTTTTTGATCCGGAAATAGCTGGTAATAGAATTATAAATTACTATCGTAATAAAGGTTATAGTGATGAATGGATTAAAAAAAGACTAACTGGAATGGTTGATAGACATAAATTGACAGAAATGTGGAAAAATAGTGGTATTGATAAACCTATAGAATTTGCGATGTTAACTAATGAAATATATAAAGGTTGGTCTGATATGAAAGCAAGTGAATATAAGGCATATAAAGGATTAAGAAAAGAATCTTTAAGAGATAATATGTCTGATATAGAAATAGCATTAACAAATATTGGTGAAATAGCAACTAGAGATATTGCAAAAATAGAAAATCCTAAAGGTTTAGATGCAAATATGAAAGTAGCAAGAAGAGGCGGAGGAGTTGCTAAAGGAGCAAGAGATATCTATGAAAAAGAAACTAAACATTCTGCTATTTCAAGTGATAATAATTTAGATTATAAATATGTTGATGAAAAATTAATTAGTGATAAAACAACAAATAAATAATAAAGGAAGTGACAACATGGAAGATATAATAAAAAGTGAATATCAAGAAGGAGATTCATTTGAAAAAACTATAAGACCACAAAACTTTGATGAATATATTGGACAAAGTGATGTTAAAGAAAATATTAAGGTCTTTGTAAGTGCGGCTAAAATAAGAGAAACGAGTTTGGATCATGTTTTGTTATATGGTCCACCAGGACTTGGAAAAACAACTCTTTCTCATATAATCGCTAATGAACTTGGAGTTAATATTAAAACTGCTAGTGGTCCTACAATTGAAAAAAGTGGGGATTTAGCAGCGATATTAAGTACTTTAGAGCCATATGATGTTTTATTTATAGATGAAATTCATAGAATACCTAAGTATATTGAAGAAATTCTTTATAGCGCTATGGAAGATTTTAAATTAGATATTATTATAGGAAATGAAGGACAAAGTAGAAGCATTAAGATAGATTTACCACCATTTACTTTAGTTGGTGCTACAACACGTGCTGGAGATTTATCTAGTCCTTTAAGAGATAGATTTGGTATAACTTGTAAATTAAATTATTATACAACAGAAGAACTAGCAACTATCGTTAAGAGAAGTGCTAAAGTATTGGATTTAAAAATTGATGATGATGCAGCAATCACAATAGCAAGACGTAGTAGAAAAACACCTAGAATTGCTAATAGACTATTAAAAAGAGTTAGTGATTTTGCTTTAGTAAGCGGTAAAAGTGTAATTGATAAAGAAATAACAAATCAAAGTTTAGATAGATTACATGTTGATGAATATGGACTTGATAGTGTAGATATAGAATATTTGGAAAGTTTAATAAATAAATTTAATGGTGGACCTGTAGGTATAGAATCTATTGCAGCAAGTATTGGAGAGGAGATTACAACTATTGAAGATGTAATAGAACCTTTTCTTCTACAAGAAGGATTTATAAAAAGAACTATAAGAGGAAGACAAGTAACTGATAAAACATATGAATATTTAGGTATAGAAAAGTAACAAAACCTCTTGAATAAAAACTAATGATTTGATAAAATAAAAATGTAAAAAATAAAGGAGCAAACGAAACTATGAAAGAACTAATTCTCTTTGAATCAAGTACCAAACTTGGTACGAATTTCGGGGGGGGTTATTACTAACTAACTCTCATAGTTTTTGTTTTACATTAAATTCATAGGCACAAGTCTATGGATTTTTTCGTGCTCGAAGAAGGGAAGAAAAAAGATGAAAGAAAAGAAATATGCATTGTATGGAATAGGAGTAGTATTAATATCATTAATAGGAATATCATTAGCATACTTTGCAACACAAATAGTAGGAAAAGAAAAAGATATATCAGTAAATACAAAAGATTTAAGGATAATATTTAATAATGGAGATGCCATAACAGGAGAAAATGTAGTAGCTGAAGATAACTGGAGTATGACAAAAACATTTAGTGTAGAGAATAAATCAAATAGTACATATAAATACAATATAGTAATAAAAGATTTAATAAATACATTTAAAACAACAGGATACCTACAATATAAAATAACAAGTACAGATGGTGGATACAACATGACAAGTTTTGAAGATGTACCAAAAAGAAGTAATGCAACTGATACAGTACTAGCATACAGTGTATCAATAGATGAAGGAGCTACTCAAAACTATACAATAACAATACAATATCCAAACGATGCGAATATAGATCAATCAGATGACATGGGAGCCACATTAAGTGGAAAACTATATATATCAGAAGGAACACCAATGCCAACATTAGCTGAAGTTATACTAAGAGATAATCCAACAATAAGTGAAAGAACAGACTTTAGTGTAATAAATGTAGCAAATACTACAGGAACAATATATCAAACGAATAAAACAGAAGATGGAAGTACAGTATACTACTATTCAGGAAATACATCAAAAAACTGGGTGAAGTTTGGAAAATATCAAAATGATATTGTTAAGTATTGGGGATATTATTCTTCATCTTCAACATCGCATGAAGAATATAATACTATGGATGAATGTACTTCAGCAACATCATATAATATAAATTGTACTGAAGAAAAATATGCAAGTGCTGGAGATGATATGTATTGGAGAATCATAAGAACAAATGAAGATGGTAGTACAAGATTATTATATTCGGGAACAAGCCATGATACAACGAGTGGTTATATAGGAAAATCAGCATATAATAGTACTTATTATGATCCAATGTATGTAGGCTATATGTATGGAACAAGTGGTTCATTAGAAAATAATAGATTAAATACAAATGATAGTACGATAAAAGTAGCAGTAGACACATGGTATCAAAACAATTTACTAAATAATTATGATAAATACATAAATAAAAATGCAATATATTGTAATGATAGAAGTACTCAAAACAATTCATACTCAACAAGTAGTAGGTTCTCTTATGGTGCTTCTACAAGGTTAGATACAAATAAAACACCGACATACAAATGTGGAGGAGATGGAAATGGAGGATTATTTGAAAGTGCACAAGCTATAACTGATAAATTTAGTGCAAGTACAACAGGTGGAGGAAACGGACAGCTAAAATATCCAATAGCACTTATGACAGCCGATGAAGTTGTTTTTGCTGGGGGAAAAGTATATACAGGTTTAAATAGCCCATATGCATGGTATTATACAAACAGTGAAGGAAACTCTATAATGGGTTACGAAAGTTGGTGGCTGATTTCTCCCGAATCTAGTAATTATATGTTTCAATCTGATGACCTTAACTATGGTGGTATAGTTGTTAGTGTAATGTCTTCTCCAAGTGCCATACGTCCATCACTATCATTATCATCATGTGTTAAAATTAAGTCAGGTAATGGAACCCCAGAAAGTCCATATGAGATAGACTATGAGGGTAGTTGTAAATAAAATTGATAAATGTATTGTAAAGGTTAAATAAATTTGATATAATTAAGTTACTTGATGAGTGGGACAGAAATCCCACTCTTTAATTTGATAAGGAGGATATAGTGAAAGAAAAGATATTAGAAGTAGTTACTGAACCATTAAAAAACATTGGTGTAGAAGTAACTGATGTTAAGTTTGAAAAAGAAGATGGAGTAGATACATTATTTATTACCATTAATAATGGAGATGTTGTAGATACTGAATTATGTGCTAAAGCAAGTGAAATAATTAATCCGTTATTAGATACTTTAGATATACCAGAGTTAAATAATGAATATGTATTAGATGTAGGAAGTGAGGTTACAGAAGATGAACAATAAAGAATTTAAAACAGCTTTTGATTTTATAGTTAAAGAAAAAAATATAGATCCAGAGGTAGTAAAGGAAGCAATGCAAAATGCTCTAGCAGCAGGTTATAAAAAGAATACTGGAGAAGATGCTGATGTAAGAGCAGAGTTTAATACTGAAAATGGTATGATTCGTCTATTTAGAAGAATGACTGTAGTTGATGAAATAGAAAATGAAGATACTGAATTAAGTTTAGAAGAAGCTCAAGAAATAAATCCTAACTATAAAGTAGGAGATGTTATTGAAAATGAAGTAGACTTTGAAGATTTTGGTCGTGTAGCAGTTAGTGTTGCTAAACAAGTAGTACTTCAAAAGATTAGAGAAGTTGAAAGAAATCAAATTATGGATGAATTTAGAGATAAACAAGATGAAATGATGGTTGGTTTCTTAGCAATGGAAGATAATAGAAATTACTATGTTGATCTTGGAAAAGCAAGAGGAATATTACCTAAAAATGAATTGATACCTGGAGAAACATTAAAAATGGGTGATAGTGTTAAAGTTTATATAGTAAGTGTTGAAGAAACTACTAAAGGGCCTTCAATTAGATTAAGTCGTAAACATTATGGATTTGTAAAAAGATTATTTGAAAATGAAATACCTGAATTTGCAGAAGGAATACTAATAATGCATGGTGTTGCGCGTGAAGCAGGGGTAAGAAGTAAAGTTGCGATTGAAAGTGTAAACCCTAATGTTGATGCTATAGGTAGTTGTATAGGAGAAAAAGGTACTCGTATTGCTAATATAATTAAAGCTTTAAATGGAGAAAAAGTAGATTTAGTATTATATGATGAGAATCCAGAAAAATTTATAGAAAATGCTTTAAGTCCAGCTAAGAATTTAAATGTTACAATACAAGATGAAAAGAAAAGAGAAGCTTTAGTTATAACTGATAATGAAAATTTAAGTTTAGCTATTGGTAAAAAAGGAATTAATATTAAATTAGCTAGTAAATTAACTAGATATAAATTGAATATTAAGACTTTAGATGATATAAATAAAGAAATTAATAAATAAGGTGTAAATATGAAAAATAAAAAAATACCTATGAGGACTTGTGTAGTTACTAAAGAAAAGTGTGAGAAAAGAGATTTACTTAGAGTAGTAAGAACACCAGAAGGTAATGTAATTGTTGATGATACATTAAAGGCTAATGGAAGAGGTGCTTACCTAAAAAAAGATAAAAGTGTTATTGAAAGTGCTAAGAAAAGTAAAATTCTTGAAAAACATTTAGAAACTAGTATAAGTGATGAAATATATGATGAATTATTAAATAAAATTAATTAGAAAGAAGGTGCTTATATGACAGTAAAAGACTATGCATTAGATTTAAATGTTAGTGTTAATAGTGTTTTAGATAAATGTAAAAGTTTAGGCATAAAGGTTAGTAGTGAAAATGATTATTTAGAAGATGATGATATTATAATGTTAGATAATGTTATTGGAGAAATGGCTACTAATGAAGAAGTGAAAGAAAACTTACTAAGTGAAGAATTAGAAGATAAGTTTAACTTAGAAGATAGAGCTAATAATTTAATAGATGAAGATTTAACTGAAGAAAGAACTAAGAAAGTTAAATTAAAGAAAAAAGATTCTAATAAGAATGAAGATTTTAAGAAAGAAAAGAAGAATATTTATAAGCATAAAACTAAGTTACAAACCAATAAGAGTGAAGATAATACAAATGTAATACTTTATACTGATGGTATGACTGTTAAAGATTTAGCTAGTAAACTTGGTATAAGAGATGAAGAGATAATTAAGAAGATGTTTGGTATGGGATTAATTCTTAATATTAATCAGGCTATTACATTTGAAGATGCTGAAGTTGTATGTTTAGAATATAATAAAGAATTAAAGAAAGAAGAAAGTAAAGATATTAGTAATTTTGAAGAATATGAAATTATTGATGATGAGAATGATTTAGTTCCAAGAGCGCCTATTGTTACTATTATGGGACATGTTGATCATGGTAAAACAAGTTTACTTGATTATATAAGACATTCTCATGTTGTAAGTGGAGAAGCAGGTGGAATTACCCAACATATTGGTGCCTATCAAGTTGAGATTAAAGGTAATTTAATTACATTTATTGATACTCCTGGACATGCTGCGTTTACTGAAATGAGAGCAAGAGGAGCTAAGATTACTGATATTGTTGTTATAATAGTGGCTGCTGATGATGGAGTTATGCCACAAACTAAAGAAGCAATAGACCATGCTAAAAGTGCTGGAGTTCCTATTATAGTGGCTATTAATAAAATAGATAAAGGTATAGGAAATATTGATAAAATAATGAGTGAGATGAGTGAATATGGATTGACTCCTGAAGAATGGGGTGGAGATACTATATTTGTTAAATTATCTGCTCATACTGGAGAAAATGTTGACTTATTATTAGAGAATATTATTGCTTTAGCTGAAATGCAAGAATTAAAAGCAAATCCTAATAGGTATGCTGTAGGTACAGTTATTGAAGCTAAATTAGATAAAAATAAAGGACCGGTTGCAACACTTCTTATTAATAATGGTACTTTAAGATTAGGAGATCCTATTGTAGTTGGTTCTTCATTTGGTAAAGTAAGAACTTTAAAAAATAGTAATGGTATTGATTTAACTAGTGCTTTACCCAGTACTCCAGTTGAAGTTACAGGACTTAATGAAGTACCAGTCGCTGGAGATAAATTTATGGCATTTGAAAGTGAAAAAGAAGCAAGAAGTGTAGCTGAAAAGAGATCAAATATACAAAAAGAAAAGAAATATGCTAAGAAGGCAGTAAGTCTAGATGATTTATTTGAATCTATTAAAGAGGGTCATAAAGAAATTAATATAGTACTTAAAACTGATGTTAAAGGTAGTGAAGAGGCAGTTAAAAATGCTCTTGAAAAGATAAGTGTTGATGGAGTTAAAATATCAGTTATAAGAAGTGGAGTAGGAACTATTACAGAAAGTGATGTAGTGTTAGCTAGTGCATCAAATGCAATTATTATTGGATTTAATGTTGTTCCTAGTCATGAAACTAAAGAAACAGCTAAACAATATAATGTTGATATTAGATTATATAATATTATTTATAAAGTAGTAGAAGAAATAGAAGCAGCTATGAAAGGTATGCTTGATCCTGAATACGAAGAGGTTATTACTGGTAATGCTGAAGTTAGACAAATATTTAAATTTTCTAAAGTTGGTAATATCGCAGGTAGTCATGTTACTAGTGGTGTTGTAAAAAGTAATAGTCTTGTAAGATTAATTCGTGATGGAGTAGTAGTATATACTGGTAAAATAGGAAGTTTACAAAGAGAAAAAGATCAAGTTAAAGAAGTAAAAAATGGATTTGATTGTGGTATTACATTAGAAAACTTTATTGATATTAAAGTTGGTGATGTAATTGAAGCATATGAAATGAAGGAAGTAAAGAGATAATGAAATTAAAAGGAGAAAGAGTAGCTTCTGATTTATTAAAAGAACTTGGTATGATTTTACTTACTGATGCGAAAGATGAAGATTTTAAATATGTTACATTAACTTATGCAACTGTTACAAATGATTTATCTTTTGCTAAAGTATATTTTACTACATTGGATAATGAAAATAAGGATAAAGTTTTAAAAGATTTAAATAATGCAAGTGGTTATTTTAGAAGTAGTTTAGCTGGTAAATTGAATATTAGACATATTCCAGAAATAAGATTTGTATATGATGAGTCAATTGAATATGGTCAAAAAATAGAGAAGATAATTGAAAAAATTAATGAAGAATAATGGACAGAATAAATAAAATTTAGTATAATGTATACAGATGGACATATTGAATACAATATAAAAAGAGTTCACTTAACTTTAGTCGGTCAGGTGTTCTCAGTCCTTGATGACTTGGAAAAACACCGTTCTAACTAGAAAGGTGTTTTTTTAAGATATTAAAAGTATTTAAAATTTGAAGACTTTTTATTATTTATTTGATATAATATAAACAATTGAAGGTGATAAGATGTTACAAAATAAACTTGGAATAAACAATTCAAATGAACTAGCATTAGAGGAAGAACGCATTACTAAAATTAATGCTATAAAATTATATGATACTAATAAAATAAGTGAGATTGAAATAGGAACTTTTAAAGGCTTGTCTGAAATTCATAAAATATTATTTGATGATATATATTATTTTGTTGGAAAAATTAGAAAAGAAAATATAGCTAAAGGAAACTTTAGATTTGCTTCATGTATTTATTTAGAAGAAATACTTAAAAAGATTGATGATATGCCACAAAATACTTTTGATGAAATTATAAAAAAATATGTTGAAATGAATGTAGCACATCCTTTTAGAGAAGGCAATGGAAGAAGTACTCGTATATGGCTAGATATGATATTAAAAAGTGAATTAGGCAAAGTAGTTGATTGGAGTAAAGTTAATAAAGAAGATTACTTACTAGCTATGGAAAGAAGTCCTATTAAAGATACTGAAATTAAATTACTTATACAAAATGCATTAACAGATGAAATAAATAATAGAGAAGTATTTATGAAAGGTATTGATGCCAGCTATGCATATGAAGGGTACAATACTTTTAAAATAGAAGAATTAAATAATAATTAGTACTTAACAAATAAGTACTTTTAATTTTATATGTAAAAAACAAACTAAATTTGGTAAAATATAAATGAAGTGGTGATATTTATGATTAAAGAAAAATTATCTTTAGTACCTATGCTACCTGGATGTTACTTAATGAAAAATAAAGATGGTACAATAATATATGTAGGGAAAGCTAAAATACTAAAAAGAAGACTTAATAGTTATTTTAATAGAACTCAAACTGGTAAAACTAAAAAATTAGTTAGTGAAATAGTGGATTTTGATTATATAGTTACTAGTAGTGAATTAGAAGCTTTTATATTAGAAATAAATCTTATTAAAAAGTATGATCCTAAATATAATATATTACTTAAAGATGATAAAAGTTATCCGTATATAGAATTTAAAAATGATAAATATCCTACATTAACTGTTAAAAGAGAAATAAATATTAATAAGAAAAATAAAATGTTATTTGGGCCTTATCCTAATGTAGGCGCGGCTAGAAGAATAGTTAATCTTATAAATAGGTTATATCCTTTAAAAAAGTGTGATAAAATGCCTAAAAAAGAATGCTTATACTATCATATAGGTGAATGTTTAGGTTATTGTGTATTTAAAGATTTGGATACAACTGATTTAAGAAATGAAATTACACTTATACTTAATGGACATGATGATATACTTATAAATAAAATAAATGAAAAGATTAAAGTTAATTCTGATAATTTAAATTATGAAGTTGCTTTAGAACTTAAGAATGAACTTGATTATATTAAGGTTGTATTTGAAAAACAAAAAGTTGAACTTAATGATGGAATTAATAGAGATATATTCAATTATTATTATGAAAATGGTTATATAAGTATAGTAGTGTTCTTTTTAAGAAATGGTAAATTAGTAGGTAATAAAAAGAATATATTTCCTTTGATAGATGAAATTAATGATACTATGGAATATTATATAGTTAATTTTTATCAAAAAAAGAATATACCTCCTAAAGAAATAATTGTTCCAGAAGAATTAGATATAGAATTACTTAATAGTTTATTAGATTCTAAAGTAGTTACTGCGATTAAAGGAAAGAAAAAGCATTTATTTGACCTCGCTAAAACTAATGCTAAAATTAATTTAGATAATAATATAGAAATGGAATATAGAAAGAATGAAAGAAGTTTTGATGCTTCTAGAGAGTTAGGTAATATTGTTGGAATAGATAATTTGAGTGTAATTGAAAGTTTTGATAATTCTAACTTATTTGGATCATTTACTGTAAGTGGTATGGTTACATTTATAGATGGAGTTCCTAGTAAGAAAGATTATAGAAAGTTTAAGATTAGCAAGGAACAAAATGATGATGTTGGAAGTATGAAAGAAGTTATTTATAGAAGATATCAAAGTATATTAATGAATAATTCTAGAAAACCTGATTTAATACTTGTAGATGGTGGTGTTAATCAGATTAATGCTTGTAAAAGTGTACTTAGTGATTTGAATTTAAATATTAAAGTATGTGGACTTATGAAAGATGATAAACATACATTAAGTGAATTAATTGATGGAGATACTTTAAATAGTTATAAAATAGATAAGAAAAGTAATGTGTTTTATTTATTAACTAGAATAAGTGATGAAGTACATAGATTTACTATTAATTATCATAGACAGATTAGAAGTAAAGGTAGTATATCTAGTGTACTTGATAATATAGAAGGAATAGGTCCATCTAGAAAGAAAGAATTACTTAAAAAATATGGTAGTTTAAAAAAGATTAAAGAGGCAACACTTGAAGAGTTGGAAACTATTTTACCTAGTGAAGTTGCTAAGAATACATTGGAATATTTAAATGAATTTGATAAGGAGAATATTAATGATAGAAACAGTGACAATTAATAATAAAAAGTATAGTGTTTTATTTACTTATGAAGAAGAAAACGGTAATAAATATATATATTATACTGATAATAGTTTTGATGATAATGGTAAACTTAATGTAGTAGTGGGTTTATATGAAATAGTTAATGATGAGTATAAAATATCTGATATAGATGATGATTTAACTATGAAGAAGGCTATTAAGATATTAGAAGAAATTGTGAAGAATATAAATAGATGAAGCGGATAATTTGACAATTATGTATAAATATGGTACAATTTGATTGTATTTGAATTGAGTGGGGGAATAAAAATGAAAAATAAAATGAATGAAAGTCAATTTAATGAATTTACTTCTAGATTTAATATTACTGTAGCTGCTTTATCATTAGCGGGTGTACTTTCTCTTGGAGGATTAGCAATTCATAAAAATGTTGATCATTTAAATAGTAAGTGTCCGTTTGCATTCTTATATGGTGATAAAATAATTGAACATCATATATCTACTATTTGTAAGGATGTTAATACAGATTGTTTACCTATCTATGTTGCACCTGAAGGATATTTAATGACTAATGGATATTGCTATAAAAAAACAGAAGATGGAAGTATAGAATATACTAGTCCAATTCTTGTTGGATTTAAAACAAAAGATGGTGTTAAAAATTTAACTGAAATGTATGAACAAATTTATAGTTTATATGAAACTGAAGATAAAACAACTGATTCAGTTGTTGAATGTAATAATTATTTAGATTCAACAACTTATGTAAAAAATAAAAAATTAAGTATTTAAGTAGGCAAAAGCCTACTTTTATTTTGGGTATTCCATTATTTACAAACATATGTTATAATTAAATCATGAAGGAATTTGAAATAGAGACATTCTTAACTAGTGATTTTATTTACATACCTTATATATCTAAAGAAAACATTAAATTAAATAATGATGGGTATGTTTTTAAAAATGATTTAATATCTGAAGATAATTATAGTACGGTTAGTGGAAATATACTTGGACTTACAGAAATATATGGAATAGGTGGAGCTAAAAAAACTATTATTATTGAAAATGATTTTAAAGATAAAGTTAGCAAAAAGAATATCAGTATAAAAGATTTATATGAACTAGATAAAGACTATGTTAAAAATATTACAGATAAATATATTAAAAATGATACACTAAGTTTATACATTAGCTATAATAATAAATTTGATTTAAAAGATTCAGCTATATTACAAGATAATATTTCAATTATTTTAGAAACATTAAATGTAATTGATAATACATATGATAATGTAAATGTAAAAATATATTTAAATAAAAAAGATTTACATAGTTATCAAATTTTATTTAATTATTTAGGTACTTATCCTAATATTAGAATAGAATTTAATAAAAAAGATGAAAATAGTCTTAACTTATATCAAATAATTGATATTTATAATGAACTAAAAAATAGAAATAAGAGAGATTACATATATTTAACTATAACTCATGAAAATAAATATAGAATTATTAAATTAAAAAAACATTCTAATTTAAAAGATTTATTAGAACATATTAAATTAATGAGTAATACATTTGTAATAAATAATACTATTAAAATACAAAATGCTAATTTTTTATTAGATGATAATGTTTCAATAATTCAAATAATATAATGGGAGAAGAGAAATGAAGAATAAAATAATATTAGTTGTAACATTTATTGTTATATTAGTTGTAATAGGGGTAACAGGAATTATAAAAAAACATAAAAATAATGAAGAAGAAAAAAAATCATATAAATATGAAATAGTTTATTATGATGAATCAATACCGGGTTCAAAAAGTAATATTGTGATTAATAATAATAAAATAACAATAACTACTACTTACTATTGTAGTGCAGTTGATTGTAAATCATCAACTGAAACAAATGAATATAATTATACTGATGATAATCTTAAAAAGTTAGTTAATTTTATTAAAAATAATTTTGAAATAATTGATAATAAGGTTGAGATACATGAAAATGAACTTGATGAAAATCAACAGCAGGTAATGATAGCTTTATTAATAAATCAAGACCTTTTTGATATAATGAGTGAAGAATATAAATATAAAATAGAATATTTAAGTGATAACAATACATTTTATTATGTATTCTTTAAAGAAGATAACTCTATAATAGTTAAAAAAATGAAAATGAATGATAGTTATTCAATAGAGAGTCTAGATACTTATAAATTAAATTTTAATAAAAGTAATATTGATATACTATTTAATTACGTAGAAAATGAACTTAAAAATAAAGATACTAATGTAACACATAAAAATACTTATTTAAGAAAAGATGAAACACCTATATTTAATAGTATAATGGAAAATAAAGAATCTTATTTAAATAACTATAATATAAAATTAAATTATACTATTAATGCAAATAAATCTAATTGTGCAATATCTTATTTATATTTATATAATGATAATACATATGAATACTTTTATAGTAAAGATGATTTAAATAATAGTTTAACTCCTTTAAAAGGATACTATAATTCAGATATAAAAAGTATCTTAGAAGAAGAGTTAAATTCGAAAATTATTAGTGATAATTATTACTTAGTAACAGATCAAGATAAAAAGACATATATAATAAATAGTAATAATATTAAATTTAGTGAATTCTTAAAAAATATAAATGTAGATTTTAATATATGTTATTAATATTAACTAGATTAATTCTAGTTTTTATTTTATAATGTTTTTAGGTGATATAGTATGATATACCTATTATATGGAGAATTTGAAAGTGAAATAGATAAATATATTAATAAACTTATTAGTGATAATAAAATAGACACAAAAATAATATATAACTATAAAGAAACTAAAATAGAAGATGTGATAGAAGAATGTTCTTATACTGATTTATTTGGAAATAAAAAAATGGTTATATTAAATGATGCAATATTTTTAACTGGAAAAGAAACTCTAGAGAGTGACTTATTAAATAAATATTTAGATAGTCCTAATGAAAATATAATATTGGTATTTAAAGTTGTTTATGATAAATTAGATGAAAGAAAAAAACTTGTTAAATTAATAAAGAGTAAAAGTATTGTAAAGGAATTTAAAATATTAGATGATAAAAATATTAGAGAATATATAAGTAATTATTTTAAAGAATTAGATTTTAAAATAGATAGTATGTCTATTAATGAAATAGCTAATAGATTAATTGGTAATACTAAAGTAATAGATAATGAATTGGAAAAGTTATACTTATATAAATTAAATGAAAAAAATATAAATATAGATGATGTGAAAAAGGTAGTTACTGTATATAATGAAAATGAAGTATTTAAACTAGTAGATGCAGTAGTTAAAAAAGATAAGAAAAAGATATTTGATATATATAAGAATTTATTAATAAATAAAGAAGAACCTATTATGATATTAACATTGCTTGCTAATCAATTTAGATTAATGTATGAATGTAAAGTATTATATGAAAAAGGAATGAATTATAAAGAAATAGCTACTAAATTAAAAGAACATCCCTATAGAGTACAAGTATCTGTAAATAATTCTTTTAATATTAGTAAAAAAGAAATAAAAAGAATATTAGTTATGTTAGCTAAAACAGATTTAGATATTAAAAGTGGAATATTTGTTAAAGAAAAAGCATTAGAATCATTTTTTCTTGAATTATAATTAAAAAAATGATAATATTATATTGATAATAGGTGATGAAAATGATAAAAGAAAAGAAATATTTATTATATGGGATTGGATTAGTACTTTTAACTTTAATAGGAGTAACATTTGCTTATTTTAGTACACAAATAGTAGGTAATAGAAAAAATGTTACTATTAATACTACTGATTTAAGAATTATATTTACTAATGGTGATTCAATAACTGGAGATAATATAGGACCAGGATGGAGTATAACTAAAACTTTTAGTGTAGAAAATAAAACTAAAAGTGACTATAAGTATAATATTGTTATAAAAGATTTATTAAATAATTTTGTAACTGAGGGATATTTACAATATAAGATAACAAGTAGTAATGGATATAATATGAGTGATTTTGAAGATGTACCTAAAAGAAGTAGTGCAAATGATACTACATTAGCATATAATATAAATATTTCTTCTAGATCATTACAAGAATATACTATAGTTGTTCAATATAAGAATGATGAAGGTAAAGATCAGAGTGTAGATATGGCTAAAACTTTAAGTGGTAAGCTTTTTATAGCTGAGGGAACAGAAGAGCCAACATTAAAAGAAGCTATGCTTAGAGATAATACAACAATAAGTGAAAGAACAGGAAATGATTTTTATGGTTCAATTGATGAGGACACCACAGGAACAATATTTCAAACAAATAAAACAGAAGATGGAAATACAGTTTACTATTATGCCGGAAAAACGACAAACAATTGGGTAAAATTTGGAAAATATAATACAAATGATACATCTGACTTGAATTTATGGCAAATAGGAAATGATATGTATTGGAAAATAATAAGAACAAATGAAGACGGTAGTATAAGAATATTATATTCAGGAACGAGTCCAGATACAACAAGTGGTTATGTAGGAATATCTAAGTATAATGAAAATTTTAATGACCCTATGTTCGTAGGATATATGTATGGAACAACAGGTTCACTTGAAAATAATAGAACTAATACAAATCACAGTACAATTAAAACAGCGATAGATACTTGGTATAAGAATAGTTTATTGACAAACTATGACAAATATATAAGTAAAAGCACAATTTATTGTAATGATAGAAGTGTAGGAAGTGGAACATATAATACAGGAAATACAGAATTTTATTATAGTGGAAACATAAGATTATTTTCAAATAAAGTACCTTCATATAAATGTGGCTCAAATGTGAGTGATGGCTTATTTGAAACAACACAAGCAATAGCTGATAAATTTAGTGCAAATACATCTGGTGGAGGAAATGGACAACTAACATATCCAGTAGCACTTATGACTGCAGATGAATTACTTTTTGCAGGCGAATTTCCTTACACAAGTTATTGTGTTGGTTGGGCTTGTAATAACAGTAATGGCTTACCAAATTTTGGAAAAAGTAATTATTCTTCTTGGCTTTTAACTCCTAAAGAATATTATAATGGTATAAGTTTTATGTTTGCTCAGATAGGGGAAAGAAGAATGAATGATCTAGGTGGTAAAGCTCCTGTTACATATGAAGCGACAATTCGTCCTGTAATCTCATTGTCATCATGTGTTAAGGTTAAGTCAGGTAATGGAACACCTGAAAGTCCATATGAAGTAGATTATACTGGTAGTTGTAATTAAAAATATTGATGTTTATTCTAGGAGCAGGTATGCTCCTTTTTTGATTAAAATAACATTTACTTAATGGATTGTATAATTTTAGAAAAAGTGGTATAATTTTTTAGCCAAGGGGGATATTATGTGTGAATTTAATTCAATGGATAATTTAAAATATTTGTTAGAAAAATATAAATATAACCTAAAAGAAGTAGAAATATATTTAAATACTATGGAAAGAAATAGTGATGTAATAAAGTATAGGAAGAAGTTGTATAAGAGTACTTTGTTAAGTCTTAAAAAGAGAGTGTTATCAGTAATATTAAGTATTACTATATTGTTTGGTGTTAGTAATAGTATACCTAAAGTATTTAAGAATACTGATGTGAGTGCATCAATTATTAATACTGTTAATTATGGAGAAAATATTTCTTTTGTTATTCTTTCATTGTATTTATTGTATAGAAATGGCAAGAAGGTTAAAATATTAGATAAAGAACTTCATATGAGAAAAGAAGAGTATGAAAGTGATTATGAAGTGTTTAGTGAATTCTTAAATAGTGTGGAAAATATTATTGGTAAGAATGATGAACTTAGAAGAAATATTATTAAATTATATAGAGAGCTAAATATATATGATTTTAACTTGATTATTAGTTTTGATGATTTGATGATGAGTGAAGAAAGGTTAAAAAGAAAGTTGAGTGATTTAAATGAAAGACATTTATGATTTAGATTATTATGATTATCATTTAGATGAGTCTTTAATAGCGCAGGTGCCTTTAAAGAATAGATCTAGTTCTAAGCTACTTTTATTAGATAAGAATACTGGAGAATATAAAGATGAAATGTTTTCTAATATTATAAATTATTTAAAAGAAGGGGATGTTTTAGTATTAAATGATACTAAGGTAATTCCTGCGAGAATAATTGGTTATAAAGAGAGTACCGGTGCAGTTATTGAATTACTACTTTTAAAGGATATAGAAGGAGACAGATGGGAGTGTTTAGCAAGACCTGGTAAAAGGTTACATGAGAAAGATGTAATTATTTTTGGAAATGGTGAATTAAAAGCAGTAGTTAATACTAAAAAAGATGAAGGGGTTGTTGTAATAGATTTAATTTATGAAGGAATACTTTATGAAATACTTGATAAGTTAGGTACTATGCCTCTTCCACCATATATACATGAAAAACTAGAAGATCAAGATAGATATCAGACTGTTTATGCAAAAAATTTAGGAAGTGCTGCTGCTCCAACTGCGGGCTTACATTTTACTAAGGAATTATTAGAAGAAATAAAAAATAAAGGGGTAATAATTACTTATGTTACACTACATGTAGGATTAGGAACTTTTAGACCAGTTAATACTCATAACATATTAGAACACAATATGCATAGTGAACTATATATAATGAGTAAAGAAACAGCAGATATTTTAAATAAAGCTAAGGAAGAAAAAAGAAGAATTATTGCAGTTGGTACTACTAGTACCAGAACTATAGAAAGTATTGTTTCTAAATATGGTAAATTTAAAGAATGTAGTGAATCAACCAATATATTTATATATCCTGGATATGAATTCAAGGGAATAGATTGTCTTATAACTAATTTTCATTTACCTAAAAGTACTTTAGTTATGTTAGTTTCAGCTTTGGCTGGAAGAGATAATATTATAAATGCATATAATCATGCGACTGAAGAAAAATATAGATTCTTTTCGTTTGGCGATGCAATGTTTATTACAAATGATATTAAATAGTTAATTTTTAATATCATTTTTTCTTGTATAAAAATTGTTAATATAGTAAAATTATTATAGATAGAAAGTAGGGTAAGATATGTATGAAGAAAATATTATTATGTTTGATAAGTATATTTATTTTGATGTTGAATTTGTCTGCTGATAAAGTATCTAGTTTAGTAAATACTACTAAAAGAAATGAAGTAAATAGTAGTTTAACTATTGTAAATAATACTTTAGTTAAGAGACAATATTATTTAACGAGTACTAATAAGTTTAATTGTAATAGTATGTTGTGTACTGAATCTAGTTTTAGTGATATAGGTTTGATGTCTTTATTTGAATATAATAGATATGGATACTATTTAGAAAAGCCTACTTCATTTTATATTATAGATGATAATGATTTTAAAATAATAAATTATAATAAAGTAGAAAATGTAGATAATAATAGTGTATCTGGATTAAGGCCAAACGTATATGTAAAAAAAGGTACTAGAGTAACCGGTAGTGGAAGAAAGTCTGATCCATGGATATTTGTGGGTGAAAATGATAATAATAAACCTATAATAATAGATGTTAAATTTACACCAGAATTATATAAAATAACAGCTGATGTTGACGCAAAAGATAATGAAACAGGTATAAGAGAGTATTGTTTTAGTATTGATAAAGGGGATTATGTATGTCAGAAGAGTAATATATATACATTTACTAATCTTACTGATGATACAGAATATTTAATAGATATTTATGTATTAGATGAAGGATTTAATAGAACAGATTATCCAACAACTAAAGTAAGAACATTATATATAACATACAGTTTAAAAATTAATGTTACTAATGGTACTGCTACTCCAAGTAATACCTTGGTTAAAAAAGGGACTGATGCTACAATATCATTAGTACCTAATAATAATTATAATTTTACAACAAGTAGTTTGGTATGTAATAATGGAGCAGTTGGTAGTTTGAGTGGAAATACATTAACAGTTAAAAACATAACAAGTGATAATGTATGTTCAATTAAAGCTAATGTAAGTTATGTATGTTCAGAAGGTACATTAAAAAATGAT
The DNA here is from genome assembly GCA_934096075.1 of uncultured Bacilli bacterium. Lineage (GTDB taxonomy): Bacteria > Bacillota_I > Bacilli_A > RF39 > UBA660 > CAKOLN01. The sequence goes on along the minus strand of CAKOLN010000006.1, from coordinate 46,237 downwards.
AGCAGTAAAGGATATATATGTGTTAAGCCGTCTTCCTTAAAAAAAGGAAATGCATATGCTTGTGATTGTAGAGATATTACTACAACTATAACAGATTGTGATATATGTGGTTGTGTGTCTTGGACTGAATGGTGCAGAAAAAATGCCTCTTCAGATTATAATAATTGTATTACAGAAGGTGGAGTAATTGGTGGAACATTGTGTTATGGATGTAAATCATGTAGTACACCAGATACAATTTGTTATGATACATGTTATTACCCTGATGAGTATTATTGCCCAAGTGGTTGGAGTAATTACAGTGGAAGTGGTACTAGTTTAACATGTTATAGAAATGCTACAAAGGCTAATTAGGTGGTGCATATGAAAAAAATATATTTATTTATAATTAGTTTGTTTTTACTAGTTCTTAATATTAATGCAGAAAGTATATCTAGAATTAATAATCAAACAACTGTTGATAATATTAATGATAGTTTAGACATTATTAATAATACTTTAGTTAAAAAACAATATTACTTAACAAGTACTAATAAGTTTAATTGTAGTAGTATTATGTGTACTGATTCTAATTACAATGATATAGGAGTGATATCTGTATTTGAATATAACAGATATGGTTCTTATTTAACAATTCCTTCTACATTTTATGCAAATGATAATAATCTTACAAAAGTAATATCATTTGAAAGTATCAAAGATGCTACTAGTGAATCTGTTTCTGGATTAAGACCAAATGTGTATGTGAAAAAAGGTACTAGAGTTACTGGTAATGGTAAAAGAATCGATCCTTGGAGATTTGTAGGGGAAGGAGATAACACTAAGCCTATAATAATAAATGTAGAGTTTACTCCTGGTTTAAATGATATTAAAGCAGTAGTAAATGCAAAAGATGAAGAAACAAGTATTAAAGAATATTGTTTTAGTATAAATAAAGGTGAATATAAGTGTCAAGAAAGTGAAACGTATTTATTTATTAATTTAGAAGAGGATACAGAATATTTGATTGATATTTATGTAGTAGATGAAGGGTTTAATAGAGCTGACTATCCAACAACTAAAGTAAAAACGTTAATTACAACTTATGAATTAACTATTAATGTTATAAATGGCACAGCTAGTCCAAGTAGTGTAATAATCAATCGAGGAAGTAATGCCACAATAACATTATTACCTAATACTGGATATGACTTTATTACAAGCTCATTAAGTTGTAATAATGGAGCAGTTGGTAGTTTGAGTGGAAATACATTAACAGTTAAAAACATAACAAGTGATAATGTATGTTCAATTAAAGCTAATGTAAGTTATGTATGTTCAGAAGGTACATTAGTAAATGATGAAAGCAAAGGATTCATATGTACTAGAAATGGAATTTTGCAAACTGGAAGTTACTCTTGTGAGCCATGTAGACAAGTACCATATACTTATGTATGCGGTTGTCAGTCTTGTGCTCAGTGGTGTAGTCAATTTACAGGTGATAATAAACAAAGTTGCTTGGATGCATGTTGGATAGGTGCACCTGGAACGCCTCCAAATTGCTTTTATGGAACTGTGACTTGCAATGGAACTACAACTGAATGTAGTAAATGTCCAGACACATATGTTTGTCCATCAGGATGGAGTAAGTATAGTGGAAGTGGTAGTAGTCTTATTTGTTATAAAAATGCAACTACTAATTAGAAAGAAGGTTTAGAAATGGATAATATAGTATTTCTTTGTATAGCAGTTTTTTTTGCAAGAATAATTGATACATCACTTGCTACTATAAGAACTGTTATGGTAGTGAAAGATAGAACAATTTTAGCCTTTATATTTGCTTTCTTTGAAGTATTTGTATGGTTTATGATTGTAAGAGAAGCACTTACATCAGTTGATAATGTTTTATTACTTGCAATGGCATATAGTTTAGGTTATGCATGTGGGGTAATGGTAGGAATGTATATAACTGATAAATTTATCGTAAGTAATGTTTCAGTAAATATAGTTGTTAAACAAAAGAAAGAAGTAGTAGATGCACTTATAAATCATAATTTTGCAGTAAGTGTAAGTAGAATAAAAGGCAAAGATTTGATAAGTAATAAATATATGATATTTGTGGCTACTACAAGTAAAAGAATTGAAGAACTAAAAAAAATAATTACAGATATTGATGATCATGCATTTATAGTTGTAAGTGAAAATAAGTCGGTTTTAGGTGGATATAGATAAAAAAGTCAAAAAAGTGTAAAATAAAAAAAGCGTTTTGGCTTTTTTTGTCGTATATAATATATGTAGGGTTTAATAAAGGAGGTACACATGGCATTTATTGATGAAGAAACAATTAGTAAAATTAGAAAAGAAAATAACATAGTAGATGTTATAGGTGATTACTTACCTTTAGTTAAACGAGGAAAAAACTATTTTGCCGTTTGTCCATTTCATGACGACCATTCACCTTCTATGTCAATTAGTGAAGAAAAGCAAATTTATAGATGCTTTGTATGTGGAGCAAGTGGTAATGTAATTTCATTTGTTAAAGATTATGAAAAAGTAGATTTTAAAGAAGCATTAGAAATATTAGGTAAAAGAGCGGGCATTAATTTAAATATAGATAAAAAAGAAATTATAAGTCCATATAAAGAATTCTATGACATTTATAACATAAGTAAAGAATACTACAAGAACAATTTAAATTCTAAAGATGGAGAGAGTGCTAGAGAATATTTAAATAATAGAAAACTTAATAAAGAAACAATTGATTATTTTGATATAGGACTTTCATTAGATGGTGGATTATGTAAGGGATTATCTAATAAATATGATAAAAACAAATTAGTTCAATTAGGACTTTGTAATAGTGAAATTAAAGATTTATTTCATAATAGGATAATGTTTACTATTAAAGACAATAATGGTAATACAGTAGCGTTCAGTGGTAGAAAATATACAGATATAGATGAACCAAAATATATAAACAGTAAAGAAACAGTTATATTTAAAAAAGGTAATATTTTATATAACTTTTGTAATTCAAAAGATTATATTCGTAAACAAAAAGAAATTATTATTAGTGAAGGATTCATGGAAGTAATAAGATTACATACTATTGGTATAGATAATACAGTAGCCTTAATGGGAACTAGTTTTACAAATGAACATTTAAATATTATTAAAAATCTTAAATGTAAAGTTATTTTAAATTTAGATCAAGATGACGCTGGTAAAACGGCTACCATAGCGATAGGTGATACTCTTATAAAAAATGGTATAGATCCAACAGTTATAATCTTCAGTAAATATAAAGATGCTGATGAATTAATTAGTAATGAAGGAAAAGAGTCATTTGTTAATGCATATAATAGAAGAGTAAATTTTATAGATTTTAAATTAGATTATTTGAAGAAGAATAAAGATTTAAATAATGCAGAAGATTTAACAAAATATATTAAAGATAGTATAAATGCAATAGATTTAATTGATGATGATATATTAAGAGAACTTAAAATTAAGGAGTTATCTAATAAATATGGTATAAATGAAGATATAATAAGAAGTAAAATAACTAATACTACAGTTATAGAAAGAAAAGAGATACCTAAAGTTGTTAAGAAAAACATAAGATATAATAAATATGATATAAGTGAAATTAGACTTTTATATTTAATGATGAATAATCCTGAGCTTATCAAATATTATGAAAATAATTTAGGCTATATGAATGATAAAGAGAGAAAAAGGTTTGCTAATGAAATAATAAAATTTAAAAATAAAAATAAAATATTTGACTTAGGGGATTTTATTTGTTACACTATGCAAGTGAAAGAACTTGATGAGGTTTTTAAAAGTGTTATGGAATATAGTAATATAGATAGTTATACTATGGAAGAAGTAGATGATTACATTATTACTATAAAGCAAAAGAAAGTAAATGAACAAATAGATTTGTTAAGAGAAAAGATGAAGAATACAATCGATATTAACGAAAAAAAAGAATTAGCAAGTAAGATAGAAAATATTAAAAGGGAAGTGTTAAAATGGTAAATGAGGAATTTGAAAATGTATTAAATGAGTTAGTAAGTGATGGAAAGAAACAAGGTTTTTTAACTTATGAACAAATTGCTAAGAAAACTGGTAGTTTAGATTTGGATAGCAATGAATTAGATGAATTATATGTTGCTTTAAGTGAAAATCACATTGAAGTAAGAAGTGAAGATGAAGAAGATACAGATGATACATTAGCATTAGATGAGCCAGAATTAAATATCGAGGCAATAAGTAATGAAAGCAAAGATATGTCAGTAAATGACAATGTAAGAATGTATTTAAAAGACATTGGTAAAATTAGCTTACTTAGTTTAGAAGAAGAACAAGAGTTGAGTCATAGAATAGCTAATGGTGATGAAGAAGCTAAGAAAATACTTGCTGAATCTAACTTAAGATTAGTTGTTAGTATTGCTAAGAGATATGTAGGTCGTGGTTTATTATTTCTAGATCTAATACAAGAAGGTAATATTGGCCTTATGAAAGCTGTAGATAAGTTTGACTTTGAAAAAGGATTTAAATTTAGTACTTATGCAACATGGTGGGTAAGACAAGCAATTACAAGAGCATTAGCAGATCAAGCAAGAACTATAAGGGTTCCTGTACATATGGTAGAAACTATAAATAAAATGGCAAGAATTGAAAGACAAATGGCACTTGATTTAAATCGTGAGCCAACTAATGAAGAACTAGCTAAAAAGATGGGATTAACTTTAGATAAAGTGGTTGAAATAAGAAAAATAGGACAAGATCCAGTTAGTTTAGAAACACCTATAGGTGAAGAAGATGATTCACACTTAGGAGATTTCTTAGCAGATAAAGATACTATGAGTCCAGAAGAAGCTGCTACTTATGAGTCACTTAAAGAAGAACTTAAAAAAGTACTTGAAACACTTACAAAAAGAGAGGAGGAAGTACTAGAACTTAGATTTGGTCTTTATGATGGAACTTGTCATACTCTAGAAGAAGTTGGTAAGAAATTTGGAGTAACAAGAGAAAGAATTAGACAAATAGAAGCTAAAGCTCTTCGTAAATTAAGACATCCTAGTCGTGCTAAAAAATTAAAGGATTTCCTAGTTGACTAGATTAGATATTATTTCATCTTATATTAAAGATGGAGAGAAAGTATTAGATGTAGGATGTGATAAAGCTCATTTGAGTAGAATACTTGCAAGAAGAGGAATTTATAGCATTGCTAGTGATATTCATAAGCACATAATAGATGAAGCTATTAATTTAACTAATGAAGAACTAAAGAAGTATATTACTTTTAAAGTAGGAGATGGAATAACTATAGAAGATGAAAGTGAATATACTTTAGTACTTGCAGGTATGGGTACTTATACAATATTAGATATTATTTCTAATAGTAAAAAAGAATTCAAAAAAATAATAACAATCTCTAATAATAATCATAATATTTTAAGAAAAGAAATGACAAAGTATGGATATAAAGTTGATCTAGAAGAAATAATAAAAGAAAAAAACAAATACTACAATTTAATTGTATTTGTAAAAGGCTTTAAAGAATATTCTAAAGAAGAGTTAATAATTGGAGTTAATCATAAAAATAAGTTATTATTAAAAGAAAAGAATGATATATTAATTTCTAAGTATAAAGAAATTTTATGTAAAAAAGATATTAAAGATATAAAAGATACATTGAATATTCTATTAAATTATAATAATTATTGAAAGAATGTTAAAGTATCAAGATTAAATTCAGATCTATCATTATTATGATAGATTTTTTTAAAGTTAGTTTTTGGTCTTTCCATAGCTTTTATTTCTTTAATATTTGCTTCTTTAGCTGCTTCTTTTATACTTGTTACACTTTTAAATGCACTTTTAACATTTTTAACAATAGGTGTAACTTGCTTATAGATTGGTATAGCTTTATTTACCATACTAACTGTATTACTAACACCACTTACAATTTTAGATAGATTTAATCCATTTAATAAACTAGCCATGATTGTCACCTAATATATTATATTTATTTTAGTGTAAAAGTTTACATTAGATATTTAAATTTATTAGTTATTTTGGTACAATATTAATGGAGATAGGAGAATTATTTATGGAAAATTATTGTAGTAATTGTGGTAAAGAAATTAATAAATGTGAATGTAACAAAAATGAAGATAGTGGATTTAAGAAAGCTATTAAAGGCATTGGATATACTTTATTATTATTTTTAAGTTATGCATTAGTACCATCTTTTATAGGTGCTTTAATATATAAAGTATTTAAAATTGAAGAAACACTTGCTTCATTCTTGGGAAATTTAATATATATTTTAGGAATTATATATTACTATAGAGAAATGTTTGTAAAAGCATTTAAGGATTATAAAAAACACCTTGGTAATTATTTAGGAGAAAGCTTTAAGTATTGGGGTATAGGCTTACTTATTATGGTTGCAACTAATTTATTTTTAAATTATGTTGTTTTTCCTGGACAAATAGCTAATAATGAAGAAGTTAATCGTGCATTTTTAGAATCTTATAAAGTTATAGGGTTTATTCAAATAGTTTTTATGGCACCTGTGATAGAAGAGTTGATATTTAGATATGGAATAAGAAAAGTAAGTGATAATAAAATTGTATTTCCAATTCTTAGTGGCTTAGTGTTTGGGTTACCTCATGCATTAACTGGTATTACTAGTGTATTACAACTTTTATATACTGTTCCTTATGGAGCCTTAGGATGGGGATTTGCTGCCTTATATAATAAAACTGATAATATCTTGACTAATATAAGTATGCATGCTTTACATAATTGTATGGTATATTTAATAATTATAATGGCTTTATAGGTGAAATATGAAAGAGGAAGTTAATGATAGTGAAAATAAAAAAAGTAGTAAGTTAACTAATTTTTTAATAATAATTATTGTTGTAATAATTTCAATATTTATATATTCAAAATATGTAGAAACTAATCTTATAAGAGTAAGAGAATATTTAATAAGAGATAAAGATATCCCTAGTAATTTTACTGGAGTTAATGTAGTCTATTTTAGTGATATATTATTTGGGAGTGTAGATATAGATTATATAGAAAAACTAGTGACTAGAATTAATGAAATGAAACCAGATATTGTTATATATGGAGGGTCTCTTATAAGTAAAGAAAATAAAATTAATGATAAAGATAAAAAAGATTTGATTAAACAATTGAACAATATAAATAGTAATCTTGGTAAATATTATGTTAGTTCTAATATAGATAATAAAATAAGTGATGAGATTTTAACGACTAGTGGCTATAAATTAATGAATAATTTAAGTGAGTTAATTTATAATGAAAATAATACTCCTATATGTATATATGGAGTAGGTAGTTATAATTTAAGTAAAAGTGATTTAACTAAATTAAATGAATGTAATGGATATTATACAATACTATTTACACATGAGCCAGATGTTACTGATAAAATATTAAATTTAGATTTTAAGCCAAATATAATCCTCGCTGGTAATAGTTTGGGTGGAGAGATTAATGTACCTTTTTATAATAATTTAATAAAATATAAAGGAAGTAATAAATATTATTTAGAAAAATATAGTAAGAATAATATAGATATATATATTTCTAATGGTATAGGAACTGATAAATTGGGTTTAAGATTAAATAATATGCCATCTTTTAGTGTATTTAGATTAAAAAGTACAGACTAAATATAAAACACCTCATATATTAAAGTAAGAGGTGTTTATATTATGTATGGAAACTACATGCCTAGAAAAATTAGTTATAGTAAGGATACAAGGTTTGTTCCTTTTGCAGGACCTTTTCTATTAGGTGCTTTAACTGGAGGGGTAGCTGTTGCTGCGGTTGGACCAAGACCTAGACCAAATTATGGATATCCTAATTATCCTGTTTATCCAAGACCATATCCATATTATTATTGATTTTTAAGGGGAAGGGCAATTTTACAAGTTGTACCTTTTTTTAATGCACTTGAATAACTTAAAGTACCTCCATGTGCTTTTATTATTTCATTACTTAAGCTAACTCCTAATCCAGTACCATATTCTTTAGTAGTATGAAATGGCGTAGTAATTTGATCTAATGTTTCTTTAGTCATACCTTCACCATTATCTTTTACTAAAATTATTAATTCTTCTTTATCACCAAATATAGTTGTTTTAACTTTACCTGTTTCACTTTCACAAGCTTCGATTGAATTTTTTATTACATTTAAAATAACTTGTTTCATTCTAATACCATCTATATTAACTATTAAATTATCTTCAACTTTAAAATAATAATCAATCTTTTTGGCATTAAATAAAGGTATTAAAATATCTTTTATTTCATCCATTAAAATATTCATATCAGTTTCTTTTTTATATATTTTAATCTTAGTAAATTCTAAAAAATCATTTAATAAATTAAGTGTTCTAGTTAATTCGTTACCCATAATACCTAGGTATCTATTGCTTTTATCTTTATCATCTACATCAAACATATCTAAATAACCTTTTATAACTGCAAGGGGATTCTTAATTTCATGAGTAATTTTAAATATAGATAATCTTAATTCTTTTTCTTTCTCAAAATGTTTTAAATTATTATGTAAATTAATTACATTATTAGCTTCTTCTATACCTATAGATATAATTATTATACATATAATATATATCAATAGAGCATAACAAGTAACTATAACAGTATCTAAATTATATGTGTGTAATGCATTAATTAAAGTTGAAACTATTACTATAATAGAACTACCAATAGTAAAGAATAACTTAGATTTATTTCTTTTACTATAATATTTATAAAATAAAAATAAAGTTAATAAAAATGGTAATATTACATGAAGAGGATACTTTAAAATAAAAAATGAGTATAATGCCACAATAGTACTCATAAATAAAGCGTCTTTTTTATTATTATATAAATAGGCTATTATTACAGGAATTATTATTGATAAGTATTGATATTCTAAAGATGAATATTTTTCATAATATATTGCTAAATAAAATGATATATATAAGAAAGCACTTTGAAGCACATCAATCTTTTCTTTTTTTAGATTTTGTCTATAAGCTATAAAATATCCATATATAAGCATTGGAAATAATATAAGTATAGAATTAAGTATAAAATTTTCAATATTGTTCATGAAACACCACACACCTCATATATATAATACCAAATAAAAATGTCGAAATTTGTCGAATTATGTCGAAGATAAGAAAAAAATGACTATTTTAAGTCACTAATATACTTTTTAATATTTTTAGAATTAGAATCTAATATTATTTTAAGCTCATCATCAACTTCAACTATACCTTTAGCACCAAGTCTTTGAATAGCGTCTTTGTCTACAATACTGGTGTCTTTAACTCTAACTTTAAGTCTTGACATATGATAGTCAGCACTTATTATATTTTCTTTACCACCTAAATATTGTATTAATTTATTAATTTCTATTTTAAAGTCTTTCTTATTGATTTTAATTATTATAAAACTTATTAGAATTAATATTCCTACTATTATTAAATATTCATAACTTAAATTCATTATAATCACCTAATAAAATTATACTATAAAAAAATAAAAAAATAAATATAATATTTATAGTGTACACAAATTAAATTTAATCACATAAATTATTAGTGAATAATAAAGAAGGGGTGGATTTATGAATAATAATTTAAATTCATGTGGATGTAGAAATTCAAATAACGATGATTGCCAAAATAATTGCATACAAGAAATACTACAAGTAATTAATGTTCTTCAAAACAATGCTTGTCCTGACAATTGCTTAAATTCATGTGATAGACCAGCATTAGGTGGAGGAGGCAACTGTGTTGTATGTAATACAAGACCTATAATGCTTTATACTTGCTGTGGAAATGGTACACCATGGAGTATGCCTACTACTAGAACTACAACTGATTGTAATAGTGAAGATGCTACTGGATGTTCTAGTGTATTTAGAGTAGAAAAATGTGATGGATGCTGTTGTACATTCAGAGTACTTGCTGCTAACACTGATTCAAGCAGTCCTTATCCATATGTTGCAACTGATTCAATATTTACTATGAATGTTAATTGCATATGCTCATTAAGATGTTTAAATGATACTTATGTAGAATGTATATGTGGTTAAATAAAGACTACCATTAATTTGGTAGTTTTTTTATATGCACTAATAGTTGAAATATTTATCATGTATGTGATAAAATTGTTATGGTGAGAAAAGTGAAGAAAGTAGTAAAAGTATTATTTGTGTTAATTTTAGGAGTATTAATAAGTGGATGTACTAAAAGTGATGCAGTTAAGTTTAAAGAAGAGTATGAAAGTTTAAATGGCAAAACAACTTCTAGTGGAAAAGAATATAGAAAGTTAGAAATAAGTGAAGATAATCCTTTTGTATATTTATCAACTAAGGAATTATTAGAGAAAATAGATAATCAAGAAACATTTTTAGTATATTTTGGATATACAAGTTGTCCTTGGTGTAGAAGTGTTATAGGACCCTTAATTAGTGCTTCTAAAGATAATGATGTTAGTAAAATATATTATATTGATCTATATGAGATTAGAGATATTCTAAAATTAGAAGATGGAGAAATTATTACTGAAAGAGAAGGAACTAAAGATTATAAAGAAATCCTAAATAAATTAGATAATTTATTAGAAGAATATACTTTAACGAACGGAGAAGAAGAAATTAAAACTGGAGAAAAAAGAATATATGCACCTAGTGTTGTTTCTATAGTTAAAGGTAAAGGTACTAAACTTACTTTAGGTATAAGTAAATTACAAACTGATCCATATATGGAATTAAGTGGTGAAATGATTGAAGAATCTTATAATTCATTTGTAGAAATAATTAAAGAAATAAATAATAGTGACTTATGTGAAATTGGAAGTGAATGTTAATGAAAAAGTTTTTTGGAGAATTTAAAGAATTTATTTCTAAAGGTAATGTTCTAGATATGGCAGTAGGTGTAATAATTGGTGATGCATTCTCTAAAATAGTTAATAGCGTTGTAAGTGATTTAATGATGCCTATAATAGGTATTATTATTGGTGGACATGATTTTTCTAATTTAATTTTAAAAGTAGGTAATGCAGAGATAAAATACGGTTTATTAATTCAAAACATAGTTAATTTTCTAATTGTAGCTTTTTGTTTATTTTTAGTTATAAAAACTATAAACAAATTACATAAAAAATTAGAAAAGAAAGAACAAATTAAAGAAGAACCAAAGGCATGCAAAACTGAACAAGTAATATTATTAGAAGAAATTAGAGATTTACTAAAAGACAACAAATAAGATTACAATTAGTAATCTTTTTGTGTAAAGAAAATTCAAGAATTAAAATAGAATATATAAAATATATTAATATAGATGGAGAAGATATGAAATATATAAAAGGATACTTTGGTTACATATTATGTTTAACTTTACTTTTATTAAGTATATTATTTTGTGTTCTTATTTATGATAAATATAAAAGTAATAATATTACCACAATTATAAATACTTTAAATAATTATAGTGAAGAAAAAATAAATAATATAGCATATCCAAAATTTAATATAAAAGTAATAGACAAAGAAGTAAATAAACTTGTTAATAATTATAAAGAAGACAAAAACACTATTATTAAATATAGTGTATATATAAATGAAACATATATGAATGTTTTCTTTAATATAGTTAAAAATAATGAAACATTTTATAAAAACATAGATTATGATATTTCTAATGATAAAGTTTTTAATAGAATAGATTATAACTTATTTAAAGATATAATATTAGATAAAATAAAAATTAAATATAATAGTGATATATTTAATATAGTTGTTCAAGATAATTTTAAAAATGCTTCTTATAAAATAAATGATGATGGAATATATTTTTATTTTAATGATATTTTATTTAATGGTTTAATTTATAAAGTATATATTTTTATACCTAATGAAAATACATCTGAAGTATTTAGTGAATCTTATAATAAAGTAGTAGCCTTTACTTTTGATGATGGACCTAGTCAATATACTATGGAAATAGTTAAAACTTTAGTATTAAATAATTCTAAAGCAACATTTTTTGAATTAGGTAATAGGATGAAATACAATCAAGAAATAGTAAAAGAAGTAATAGAAAATGGAATGGAAATTGGTAGTCATACATATGCTCATAAAAATCTTAACAAATTAGATATTAAAGAAATAGATGAAGAAATTAATTCTACAAATATATTATTTAATGAAATTACTTTAAATGATATCAAATTAATAAGAACACCTTATGGAAATGCTAATACACTTGTAAGATCTAGAGTAAATATGCCTATTATTTCATGGAATATAGATACTAATGATTGGCTTTATAGAGATAGTGAATACATATATAATCATATTATTAATAATATAGAAGATGGTGATATTATATTAATGCATGATGTATACCCAGAAACAGTTGAAGCAGTGAAAAAAGTAGTTCCTTATTTAGTAAGTTTAGGATATAAAATAACTACTGTTAGTGAATTAGCAAGTATTAATAATATAATTTTAGAAAAAGGAGAAACATATAGAAGTTTAAAGGTGGTAGAATGAAAAATAAGACAAAATTTATAATAGTAAATTTAATTACTTTTACTAGAGTAATAGGTTCAATACTGTTACCTATATATTACTTCACTAAAGGAATTAAATATATGGGTATATTAGTAGGTATATTGTTTTTAACGGATATGATTGATGGTAAATTATCTAGATATTGGAAAGTTGAAAGCTTTTTGGGTAGCTTATTAGATTCAGTTAGTGATAAGTTATTTGCATTAATAATGATTTCTATTTTATCATATGAAATACCAATTATTCTAATAGTACTTTTATTAGAAATAGTTATATTTATAATAAATACTCTTGCTTTTAAAGATAATAAAAATGTACAATCTAGTAAACTTGGTAAATTTAAAACAACAATACTTGATATAAATATAACAATACTTTATTTATATCGTGCTAGATGGGCTTTTGAAAATATTATATCTCAAAAATTATTTAGATATTTAGAAATAACTGAATATAGTGTTACTTATATATTAATTGGCATAATTGTTGGAATACAATTAGTAACTATATGTGATTATTCTAAGAATGCTTTAAAAAAGACTACTTATGCTAAACTTGACAGAAAAAATCTAAAGTCAAAAAAAGAAATATGGAATATGTTAACTGATAGAGAATTTTATATAAAAAATAGAAATGAAAATTTAAGAAAATTCTTATATAAATAAAAATACTCATTATATAAATAATGAGTATTTTAAATTTACTTTAATAAAGTTAAGAGGGCAATTGTTGAGGATCTTACCCTCTTAGGGTTTTGATAAAATTTATATGGTGGTTCCTTAGGGATTCGAACCCTAGACCCACTGATTAAGAGTCAGTTGCTCTACCAGCTGAGCTAAGGAACCATCACATGACAAATTATAGCACATTTTTATTTTTATTTGCAAGTGGTTTATTGTAAAAATATTAAAATTTTGATAAAATGTAATCGTGAGGTGTAAAAATGGATGAGACTATCGTAGTTAACACTGATGAAATAGATGTTAAAAATTCCAAAGAAATAATTAAATCTATAATAAGTGATTTAGAAAATGCTGGTTATAATGCATATAAACAGGTTACAGAATATTTACTTACTGGAGAAGTAGGATATATTAGTTCTTATAAAGAAGCTAGAAATAGAATAGAAAAAATAAATAGAAGAGATTTAGTAGAATATATGTTAAGGGAGTTTACAAAGTGAGAATACTTGGAATGGATTATGGATCTCGAACACTAGGTATTAGTTTAAGCGATGAAACTCATCTAATCGCAAGTCCTATAGAAACTATAAGATATACTAGTGAAGAGGAACTATTTAATAAAATAGATAAGTATTTTAATGAATATAAAATAGAAAAAATAGTATTAGGCAATCCTATAAATTTAGATGGGTCTATAAGTAAAAGAAGTGAAGAAACATTTATATTTAAAGAAAAACTAGAAGATAAATATAAAGTAGAGGTAATACTTGAAGATGAAAGATTAACGACAATAATAGCTAATAACATGCTTATAATGAATAATGAAAGAAGAAACAATAGAAAAAAAGTAGTAGATAAATTAGCCTCTTCTATAATACTTCAAGGATACTTAGATAGAATTAATGGTGATAAATAAAATGAAAGTAAAAGATAATGAATTAATACTAATGATTAATGAAGAAGAAGTAAAATGTAAAATACTTCTTAAAATAGAAAAAGATAATAAATCTTATATAGTTTATACTGATAATGAAAAAAATGAAAATGGTGAAACAATACTTCAAGTAGGCGTATTAAATAAAGATAAAGTTACTTCTATTAAAGAAGATAAAGAATGGTTACTTATAAGAGATATAATAAATAGTTTTGAGAAGGAGAATAAAAATGGTACAAAGAAAGCTTAATAAGAAGAAATTAATATTATTTATATTAGTATTAATTTTAATAATATGTTTAATAATCGGGGGATTTGCTTTTTATATGATTAGTCCTAAGGATAAAAAGGCAGATATGATTAGTTATGAAGTTAAGTCTGGTATGACTGGATATATGGTATTTGAAGATTTAGAAAGTACTGGTATTATTAGAAATAGTAATTTTATGAAATTATATAGTAAACTTATTGGTGGAGTTAACATAAGTGCTGGTTCGTACAACATAAGTGCTAGTATGAGTGTACCTGAATTAGTAAAAGTACTTAATGGAGATAGTACTAGTAATAGAGAAGAAGTTAAATTTACATTTAAAGAAGGTAGAAATATTAGACAACTTGTAAGTGATTTGACTAATGTTACTGATAATATTACAGAAGAAGAGATATATAATACATTAAAAGATAGTGATTTTATTGATGAATTAATTAGTAAATATTGGTTTTTAACTGATGAAATTAAGTCTCAAGATATATATTATCCTTTAGAAGGATATCTTTATCCTAATACATATATGATATTTAAAGATGGTACTTTTAAAGAAGTAGTATATAAAATGTTAGACGAGATGGATAATAAATTAACTCCATTAAAAAGTTCTATAGAAAGTAGTAGATATTCTGTTCATGAGTTACTTACTTTGGCTAGTATAGTTGAACAAGAAGGCTCACTAGGAAGTGATAGAAAAGGAATCGCAGGAGTATTTACTAATAGACTAAATAATGGATGGAACTTAGGTAGTTGTGTTACAACTTATTATGGTTCTAAAGTTTTAATGGGTGAAAGAGACTTATATCAAGCAGAAATAGATGATTGTACTAATAAATATAATACTAGATGTAATAGTTTAATAGGACTTCCTATCGGACCTATTTGTAATCCTGGTATAGAAAGTATAGAAGCTAGTTTAAATCCTACTCAAAATGATTATTATTACTTTGTATCAGATAAAGATAATAATACTTATTTCAGTAAGAATTATAGTGAACACTTAAGTACAATTAATAGACTTCAAAGAGAAGGTAAATGGTATGAATATTAATGAATTATTAAGTAACATGGAACATTATGCTAAAGAGAATAATGTTCCTATTATGTTAAATGATGGAATAAATTATTTAACTAACTATATTAAAGAAAATAATATAAAGAAAGTATTAGAAATAGGAACTGCGATAGGGTATAGTACAATTAAAATTAGAAATACTGGTGCTTATATAACAAGTATAGAAAGAGATGAAGAAAGATATAAAATTGCTTTAGAAAATGTTAAATTATCTAAATTAGACAATATTAACTTAATACTAGGAGATGCATTAGATGTTACTATAAATGATAAATATGATTTGATATTTGTGGATGCTGCGAAAGGAAAGAATCTAGAATTTATTAATAAATATAAAGATAATCTTAATAAAGGTGGAACATTTATAATAGATAATGTAGATTTTCATGGACTAGTTGGTAAAAGTAATGAAATAAAATCTAGGAATTTAAGAGCCTTAGTAAGAAAAATAGAAAGGTTTTTAAATTACTTAGATAATCAAAATGAATATGAAGTATCTAAAATTAATGTTGGAGATGGATTAATAATACTAAGAAGGTGTAAAGATGAATAAATTTTATATAATACCTAATAATAAAGATGTAAATAATATAAATGAAGAATTGATATTACCATTAGATGGCTTTAGTATAGGGTTTGATGTTTATTTTAATGTTGAAGAAATAAATGAGTTATCTAGTAAAAGAAAAGTAAGTGTAATGATAAATAAATTATTTCATAAAGATTTATTGGAGGAATTTAAACTTATTAAAGATAAACTTAATAATATAGAATATTATTTTATAGAAGATTTTGGATTAAGTAATATATTAGATAAAAATAAAGTTGTATTAATGGGTAGTCATATAATAAATAATTATAGCAGTATAAATTATTTTAATGAACTTGGATTATCTAATGTAGTAGTAAATAATGAACTAACTAAAGAAGAATTAATAGAAATAAGAAATAATACTAATAGTAATTTATTTTATTTTTTAATAAATAGAAATACTCTTATGTATTCTAAAAGACCATTATTAAATAGTTATTATGATTATAAGAGTATATCTAATAGAAATATGAATACTATAATTAAAGAAGTTAGTAATAAGAAAGAGTTAATTATTAAAGAAGAAAATAAAAATACTTGTATATTTGATAATAATATATTTAGTGGTAATTTATATTTAGATCTATTAGTTGGTTATAATTTTATAGTTAATTTAAGTAATATGAGTGATAGTGAAACATCTATTATTTTGAGTCATTATAAAGATATTAATCTTAATGATTATGTTAGTACTGATCATTATTTCTTAGATAATAAAATAATATATAAACTGGGGGTGAAAGAATGACTGAAATATTAAGTCCAGCAGGAGACTTGGAAAGACTTAAATGGGCACTTATGTATGGAGCAGATGCTGTATATATTGGTGGATATAATTATAGCCTAAGAGCTAATGCAAATAACTTTAGTGTTGATGATATAAAGGAAGCAGTTACTCTTGCACATTCTTTAAATAAAAAGATATATGTTACAGTTAATATACTATTTAGAGATGAAGATTTAAAAGATTTAGATGACTATTTAATCACGCTTAGTGATATAGGAGTAGATGCTTTTATAGTAAGTGATTTGGCAGTTATTAGAAGAATTAAAGAACTTAATTTAAAGCCAGAAATACATATTAGTACTCAAGAATCTACTTTAAATAAAGAAACAGCTTTGTTTTGGAAAAATATGGGTGCTACTAGGGTAGTTTTAGGTAGAGAATGTTCTAAAGAAGATATATTAGATATTAAAAATAATATAGATATTGAATTAGAAGTATTTATACATGGGGCAATGTGTACTAGTTATAGTGGAAGATGTGTTCTTTCAAACTATGTAACTAAAAGAGATTCTAATCGTGGTGGTTGTAGTCAAGTATGTAGATTTTGTTTTGAAAATAATGATATGGAAAACTTTCAAATTGCGTCTAAAGATTTATGTATGATAGATTACATACCTGAATTAGTTAATATTGGAATATCTTCATTAAAAATAGAAGGTAGAATGAGAAGTTTATACTACATAGCTACTGTAGTAAATGCATATAAAATGATTGTAAATAAATGTTTAAGTAATACTTTAACTAAAGAAACAATAGAATATTATAGGAAAGTCTTAAATAGAGTTTCTAATAGAGAAAATACAGTACATTTTTATGATAAAGAAGCTAGTGTAGATAATCAATATTATACTGGAAGAGTAGAATTATCTAATCAAGATTTTTTAGCATTAGTACTTGATTATAAAGATGGATATGCTCTTATTGAACAAAGAAATAATTTTAAAGTAGGCAGTACTGTAGAAGTATTTGGACCTAATTTAGAACCTACTAAATTTATAGTAGAAGAACTAATAAATGATAAAAATGAACAAGTTGATGTTGCAAAACATCCTCAAGAAATATTAAAAATTAAAGTACCATTTATAGTACAAAAAAATGATATTATAAGAATACCTATAGACTGATTTATATTGACAAATGATGAATAATTTGGTATTATTTTAAACTGTACGAAGGAGAGATAAAAAATGAAACAAAAAGAATTTTTTCTTACAAGTGAAGGATATCTAGAACTTGAAACAGAATTAAATTACTTAAAAACAGACAAAAGAAAAGAAGTATTAAATTCTTTAAAAGAAGCAAGAAGCTTAGGGGATTTAAGCGAAAATGCTGAATACGACTCTGCTCGTGAAGAACAAGGCAAATTAGAAGCTCGTATTAAAGAGGTTGAATATATATTAGAACATGCAACTATTATTGAAGATACTACTGATGATGGTGTTGTTTCAATTGGTAGTACTGTTAGTTTACAATATGGCGATGATGAAGATGATGTTGAAGAATATAGAATAGTGGGTAGTCAAGAGGCTGATCCATTTAATAACAAAATATCTAATGAAAGTCCAATCGCCGCAGCTATACTTAATAAAAAAGTAGGAAGTACTGTAGAAGTAAGTAGTCCTGATGGAGTATATACTGTAAAAATAGTAAAAGTAGCATAACATTTTTTGTTATGTTTTTCTTTATAAAGGGGGATAAAAATGAATAAAGAATATTATGTTGATGAAAGTAAAGTACATGTTAGAAATAGCAATGGAGAATTTCGTGATATAAATTATACAGCTAATATAGATGAAGTTTTAGTGACTGAAAATGTAATAGAAGAAATAAATAAAGAACTAGTAAAACTTAATGATAAAAAAGAATATTTATTAAAAATAATAAAAAATAAAAATAGTAAATTATACTTAATGCCTATGATATTACTATTAATTGGTATGATATTACCATTATTAATAACTTTAATAGAAGGAAATATTTATTTATATCCTTTAGTACTTAAAATAAGTTCTTTAGTTGTAATACCATCTATAGTATTTATATATGTTAAAGATAAAATATCACTATACTTTACTAAAGAAACATTATATGCAAATAATCAAGAAACTCAAACATTAAAGAATGAACTTAATAAAAATAAAATAAAACTAGATAAATTAAAAAGAGCTTCTATATTAAAGACTGCTAAATATGAAAAAGTTTATCAAGTAAATGATAAAGAAAAAATAATGGAATTAAAAAGAAAACTTGAAATTTCAAGAGAACTTGCTTATAATATAAAAAGATATATTAAATATTATCAAAAAGGAAAATTAAGAGCATATCTTAAAGATAAATATAGTAATAAAGAAATTGATACTATAGAAAATATTATAGAAGATAATGATTTAATATTAAGGAGGAAAATTTAATGAAAAAAGAAATAGTAATGGAATTAAAAGGAAAAGAATGGGAAGAACTATTAGATCATGTTTGGGAACATAAGAAAAAAGATGTTCAAATGGATGGTTTTAGAAAAGGACAAGTACCAAAAGAAATGTACATTAAAAAGTTTGGTATTGAATCACTTTATATGGATGCAGTAGATCACGCTATTCCAACACTTTATGATAGATTAATTGAAGAAAATAAAGATTTAGAAATTGCGTGTAGACCTAATGTTGATGTTAAAAGTATTGATAAAGATCATGTAGAAATTACATTTAGTATAACTACTAAACCAGAAGTTAAACTTGGTAAATATAAAGGTTTAGGAATTAAAAAAGAAGAAGCTAAAGTAACTGATGAAGAAGTAGAACATGAATTATCTCATTTAAGAGAAGAATTTGTAGAAATGAAAACTAAAGAAGGTAAAGTTGCTGAAGGTGATGAAGTAACTATAGACTTTGAAGGATTTAAAGATGGTAAAGCTTTTGATGGTGGTAAAGGAGAAAATTATCCATTAGTAATTGGTAGTCATTCATTTATTCCTGGATTTGAAGAAGGATTAATTGGAATGAGTGTCAATGAAGAAAAGGATTTAGAATTAACTTTTCCAGAAAACTATCATGTAGAAGATTTAAAAGGACAAAAAGTAACATTTAAAGTTAAAGTTAAAGAAATTAAAGAAAGAATATTACCTGAATATGATGAAGATTTCTTTAAAGATTTAAATATGCCTGGAGTAGATTCTTATGAAACTTTAGTTAGTGAATTAAAAAATCACATAAAAGCTCATAAAGAAAAAGATATAGAAGATAAATACTTTGATGAATGTTTAACTAAAGTAAGTGAAAACGCAAAAATTGATGTACCTGAAGAAATGATATTAGATGAAGTTGATAGAATAACTGATGATTTTTCACACAGATTACAAATGCAAGGAATGAATTTAGATACTTACTTAAAAATGTTAAATATGGATTTAGATAAATTTAAAGAAAACTTTAAAGAAGAAGCAACTAAAAGAGTTAGATTTAGATTATGCTTAGAACAAATAGTTAAAGAAGAAAATATTAAAGTTGAAGATGAAGAATTAAATAAATATTCTAAAGATATGGCTGAAAAGTATCAAGTTGAAGAAAAAGATTTATTAGAACAAATTGGTGGAAAAGATTTCTTAAAATATGATTTAGAAGTAAGAAAAGCTATTGAAATAATTACTGAATAAGTAAAATATGGGGGATATAATGGAAACTAATTTCACTGATAAATATGGTATGAGGCCATATGATGAATATACTATTAAAAGGCTTGAAAAAAGTGCACGTCAAGGAGCATTAGAAAAGAATTTAATTAAAGATGCTAATGATAACTATGTTTATATTAAATCATTTAATACAATAATAAATTATCTAGAAAATTATTTGAGTTTAAAAACTTATGGTGAAGATTATGGATGGGAAAATAAAGGAACAAAAGATTATTATGCTTTTGATGTTACTATAGATGCTATAAATAAACTTAATCAAGCAGTAGAAAATAATTTAATAAGTTGTCAAGTTTGTATAAAATTAATTGAAAGATATGTAAATGATATGTTAAGACTTGCTGATAGAATAAGAGCACAAAGATATAATTCTTGGCATGTTAGTGGTAATGATGCATGCGCTATTGATATAAGAAAAGCTTATAATGCAGTTTATAAAAGTGCGAATGATATATTAAAAGCTAGAATTAAAACCCTTAGAGCTTTAGGACATGATGAATTAGTAAAAAAATATAAGAGTTACATAAAAAGAGAAGATAAGTTAACTGATATTTCTTACAAAGAAAATGACGTTTTCAATCATGTAGAAAACAATTGGATTAAAAATTTAAGAAAAGTTCATTAAATTGAACTTTTTTTCTTTTACTAATTGTAATTTATAGATTATTTTGATACAATTTAAATGTAAACTAGGAGTGATAATATTATGAATAGAGATAATAGAAATAATTATAAAATTACATTATTAGTAGGAATACTATGTATAATAGTAATATTAACTTCAACAAGTTATGCATACTTTAAAACAAGAATAAAGGGTGATGGATCGACTATAAGTATTACAGGAGGAAAGTTAAATTTAGTAATAAATGAAAACAAAATAAATTTAACTAATGTAGCACCTATATATGAAAATCAGAAAGATACAAAAGCAAGTAAAAATGAATTTAGTATAAACTTATCTAATACAGGAGTATCAAAAGCTTGTTATAATATTTATCTAGATGTAGATAATATAGGAACTAACTTGCAAAATAGATTTTTAAAGTATGAATTAAGTGATGGAACAAATATATACACAGGTAATTTTGATGGAGTAGCAAGTGGAACAAAAATAATAATGGTTAGAAATGAATCATTAACTTCATCTTCACCATCAAAAAACTATACATTAAAGCTTTGGTTACAATATAGTGAATCAGATGATCAAGGATACATACTTGAAGGTGATGAAGCATCAAGAACATTTGAAGGAAAATTACACATAACAGGAACAACAGGAGAATGTAAATCAAAAACTCTAGCAGAAGCAATGCTAGAAGACAATAAAGTATTACCAGACAGAACAGACTTTAGTGTCACAAACACTTCAAATACAACAGGAACAATATATCAAACAAATAAAACAGAAGATGGAAGTACAGTATACTATTATTCAGGAAATACATCAAACAACTGGGTAAAGTTTGGAGGATTCTACTGGAGAATAATAAGAACAAATGAAGATAAAAGTATCAGGTTACTATATTCAGGAACAAGTCATGATACAACTTCAGCTTATATAGGAACCTCAGCATATAATAGTTCTCATGATGATCCAATGTATGTAGGATATATGTATGGAACAAGTGGTTCTTTAGCTAACAATAGAACTAACACAAATGATAGTACAATAAAAACGGTAATTGATACTTGGTATAAAAACACTTTATTAACTAATTATGACAAATATATAAGTAAGACAGCTATATATTGTAATGATAGAAGTGTTGGTAGTGGTGAGTATACAACTGATTCAAATAGTACTTTTTATTATGGACCACATACAAGATTAAATGCAAGTAAAGCACCATCTTTTAAATGTGGAGCAAGCATAAGTGATGGATTGTTTGAAAGTACACAGGCTGTAGCAGATAAGTTTAGTGCAAGTACAGATGATGGCGGAAACGGACAACTCACATATCCGATAGCCTTAATGACTGCAGATGAAGTTGCGTTTGCCGGTGGCAGAGAATGGTATGCTTTACATAGTCCATATACATGGTATTATACAAATAGTGAAGGCATTTCGATAACGAAAAGTACATGGTGGCGGTTATTGTCTCCTATCTACTGGAGTAGTTATTCTTATGTGTGGCATGTAGGTGATGAAGGCGTTTTGAATAGTTACAACACTCAGCATAGCATTATTGGGGTGCGCCCTGCCATTTCTCTATCATCATGTGTTAAGGTGACTGGTCGTGGTACTGCTGATGATCCTTATCAAGTTAATGAAAGTGCTAGTACATGCTAAAATATACTAGACAAAAAAAGTGATTTGTGGTATTCTTTAGGAGTAAAACAAATGAAAGAGATGTTGTATATAGGAGTTTATAGAGAGTTAGTGGTTGGTGTAAACTAATAATGAATATATATGAGTATCACTCTGGATGTGCTTTAAGGATAAGTTAAAGCCGCTTATATGCGTTAAATGAATTAAGATAGGCTATATTTAGGATGGTAACGTTAGCTGCTCCTATGTATGGCTTTTTTGTTTTATGGAAGGAGTTTTTTATGTATAAAGAAATAAGTAAAAGTAATCATGAAAGAGAAAGTGAAATTCTTAATAGTTGGAAAGAGATGGATTTACTTAAGAAGACTATAGAGAACAGAAATGGTAAAGAAGAGTATGTGTTCTATGATGGACCAATATATGCTAATGCTAAACCTGGAATACATCATGTATTTGCTAAGACTATTAAAGATGCATTCTGTAAGTATCAAACTATGCAAGGTAAAAGAGTACTTAGAAAGATAGGACTAGATACTCATGGACTTCCAATTGAAGTAAATGTTGAAAAGAAATTAGGGTTTAAGACTAAAGCTGATATAGAAAATTTTGGTATTGAGAATTTTTGTAAAGAATGTAATAAAGAGACTGCTACTAATATAGATGAAGTAAATAAAGTTACTGATATGATGGGACAATTAATTGATTGTGATAATCCTTATATTACTTGTAGTAATGATTATATAGAGTCTGAATGGTGGTTAATTAAGAATATTTTTGATAAAGGATTAATATATCATGGTAATAAAGTTTTGCCTTATTGTCCTAGATGTGGTACAGAACTATCTCAAAATGAAGTTAGTCAAGGATATCAAGAAGATTCTGTTAATACAGTAATAGTACCTTTTAAATTAGTAAATGAAGATGTATATGTATTAGTTTGGACTACTACTCCTTGGACTTTAATGGATAATGTTGCATTATGCGTTAATCCTGATTATAAGTATCTTTTAGTTAAATCTATGGGATATAAGTTTATAGTTGGTGAATCACTTGCCAATAAAGTATTGGGTGATGAATATGAAGTACTAGAAACATATAAAGGTAGTGAATTAGTAGGTAAGAAGTATGAACAACTTATGCCATTTGTGACTGTTAAAGGTAACTCTTTCCAAATACTTGCTGATAATTATGTAACTGATGCTGATGGAACAGGTATCGTCCATATAGCGCCTGCATATGGAGAAGATGATAACCGTGTATGTAGAGAAAATAATATTGGATTTGTACAAAGTGTTGGTAAAGATGGATGCTATACAACTGGACCTTGGAAAGGCACTTTAGTTACTGATAAAGATTTAGAGATAGAAATTATTAAATATTTAAAAGAAAATGATAAATTATTTAAGAAAATAAAATTAACACATGATTATCCTCATTGTTGGAGATGTAAAAGTTCACTAATTTATTATGCTAAACCAGCTTGGTATATTAGAACTACTGAATATAAAGATAAAATATTAGAAGCTAATAGAAGTGTTAATTGGTATCCTGAGTTTGTAGGTGAAAAGAGATTTAATAACTGGTTAGAAAATATGATAGACTGGGGTATTTCAAGAAATAGATACTGGGGATGTCCAATGCCTTTATGGACTTGTGATTGTGGTCATGTTGAATGTATAGGTAGTAGACAAGAATTACAAGATAAGTTAATAGAAGATGTTAATGTATTTGATATAGAACTTCATAGACCATATGTAGATGACTTACATATTAAATGTCCTAAATGTGGTAAAACTATGAATAGAGTACCAGATGTAATGGATGTATGGTTTGACTCTGGTGCAATGCCTTATGCACAGTGGCATTATCCATTTGAAAATAAAGAATTATTTGAAAGTCATTTTCCAGCAGATTTCATAGCTGAAGGAGTAGATCAAACTCGTGGATGGTTTAATTCATTAATTTGTATATCTACTATAGTAAGTGGTGTATCAAGCTTTAAAAATGTAGTAGTTAATGATATGATGCTTGATGCTAAAGGTAAAAAGATGAGTAAAAGTACTGGAAATATAATTAATCCAGAAGAAATAATGACTCAATATGGAGCAGATCCAGTAAGATACTATATGTTAAGTGCATCTCCTGTATGGACACCACTTAAGTTTGATGTAGAAGGAGTAAAAGAAGTAAATAGTAAAGTATTTAGTACTCTTAAAAATACTTATAATTTCTTTGCAATGTACGCTAATGCTGATAAGTTAGATACTAAGGATTTTATAAATAATACAGATTATGAAGAAATAGATAGATGGTTACTTTCTAAATATAATAAATTAGTTAAAGAAGTAACACTTGCATATGATGAATATGATCTAAATAGAGTTGTTAAACCAATAACACAATTCTTAAATGAAGATTTATCTAACTGGTATATAAGAAGAAATAGAAGAAGATTCTGGAAAGGTGAATTAGATTCATCTAAACTAAGTGTATATAAAGTTACTTATGATGTACTTGTTGGAGTATCTAAATTAATCGCACCAGTAAGTCCATATATGTCAGAAGAAATATATAGAAATTTAACTAATGAAGAAAGTGTTCATTTGAGCGATTTTCCTAAATGTGATGAATCTTTAATAGATGAAACTATAGAAACTAAGATGGATTTAGTAAGAGATTTAATTAGCTTAGGTAGAAATGCTAGAGAAGAAGCTAATGTTAAGATAAGACAACCATTAAGTAAAGTTTATCTAGATAAAAATATAGAGAGTATTACTAAAGATTTAGTTGATCTTATTAAAGAAGAATTAAATGTTAAAGAAGTAGAGTATATAACTGATAAGAGTAAGTATTTATCTTATCAAGTTAAACCTAATTTTAAAGAAGTAGGTAAACTATTTGGTAAAAATATTGGTGAATTTACTAAGTTTGTAAGTGAATTAAGTGATTCTGATTTAAATAATTTAGTGAATATTAAGTTTAATAGTGATGGAGTAGAATATACTTTAACTAATGATATGTTAGATATAAGAATAGTTCAAAAAGAAGGATATGATGCAAAGAGTGATGGAGCTAACTTTGTTATATTAGATGTCAATATTACTGAAGAATTAAGAAATGAAGGAATATTAAGAGATATTATTAGACAATGTCAATTATTTAGAAAAGAAGCTGGATTTAATGTTGAAGATAGAATCAATATTAAATTTGAAAGTGATAATACAGAATTACTTAATATGTTAAATAGTAATAAAGATATTATTTCTAGTGAATTACTTGCTAAGTTTGATGAAGTCGATTCTTATGAATTTAGTAAAGATATAGTTGATGAATACATATTAACTGTTAAAATGAATAGAATATAAGTGTAGTTTAAGTACAAAGTTTTATAATAATTTTGTACTTAAATTTTGTAAAAAAGTTAGCACTCATCTATTGACTTTGCTAATAAGTAGTACTATAATGTATTTAGCACTTGGGTATGAGAGTGCTAATTGGAGGAAATATGTTAGGAACAAGACAAAAAGAACTTATGAAAGCTATTGTTGAAGAATACATAAGTACAGCACGTCCAGTCGGAAGTAAACACTTATGTAAAAAGTTCAAAGTTTCAAGTGCAACTATAAGAAATGATATGAGTTTGTTAGAAGAACTTGGATACTTGGAAAAACAACATATATCTTCTGGAAGAGTACCGTCAAGTTTAGGGTACAGATATTATGTAGATAATTTAATGGAACCTAAAAAGATAAGTGGAGAAGATATGCTTAAGTTACAAACTATATTTTCAAATAATGAATTAAATCTAAATGATGCAATTTTAAAAAGTTTGGAAATAGTAAGTGATATTACTAATTATACATCTGTAATATTAGGTAGTACTTCTAATGAGAACTTACTTGAAAAGGTAGAAATTATACCAATTAGTGATGGAAATGTAGTAGCAATAGTCGTTACTGATAAAGGACACGTAGAAAATAAAAGTATTAATATACCTAATACTATTGATATGAAAGAAGTGTCTAAAACAGCTGAACTATTAAATAAAATGCTAAGACATACTCCTATTAATGAAGTACCTAGTAAACTTGAATTTGAGATAAAACCTATAATTGGAAACTATGTTAAAGATTATGAAGTTTTATATAATGCTTTCTATGAGGCATTAAGTTCATTTCAAAATAATAGAGATGTTCATTTTGAAGGAAAAGCTAATATATTAAAACAACCAGAATTCAATACAGTTGATAGTGTTAAAAACATTATAAGTAAATTTGAAAGTAAAGAATTAGTGAGTAAAATTGAAGAAACTGATGATGAGGTTAAAGTATATATTGGTGTAGAAAGTGAGCTTGATGATAATGTAACAGTTATTAAAACTAAGTATGAAGCAGGTGGCAAAGTTGGTACAATCGCCATTATTGGTCCTAAAAGAATGGATTATGAAAGAGTACTCAATATGCTAGAGTACATTAAAGGCGAGATTAATAAGAAAGGCGGTAATGATGAATAAAGAATCAGAAGTTAAAGAAACTAAAAAACCGAAAAAAGAAAATAAGAATGAAAAATTAATTGAAGAATTAAATGAAAAGATTGGTCTTTTAGAAGATAAGAATAAAAGATTACAAGCTGAATTCATTAATTATAGAACAAGAACTGATAATGAAAAATCAGAACTTATTAAATATGAAGGAGAAGGTATAATTAAGAAAATACTTGATGTAACAGATGACTTTGAAAGAGCAATACTTATGGATGATAATGATTTATCTGATGAAGTTAGTTTGTTTTTAAAAGGTTTCAAAATGATTTATACTAGACTTCTTGGAATGCTTGATGAGATGGATGTTAAAGTGTTAGATATTGAAGGAAAAGAATTTGATCCAACTACTTCAGAAGCAGTTTTAACTGAGCATGATGATAGTAAACCTGAAAATGTAGTACTTGAAGTACTAAAGAAAGGTTATACTTATAAAGGAAAATTAATTAGACCAGCAATGGTTAAAGTAAATAAATAATAAATAAGGAAAGGTGATAAATATGAGTAAAATAATAGGTATAGACTTAGGTACAACAAATAGTTGTGTCGCAGTATTAGAAGGAGGTAAACCAAGTGTTATAACTAATGCTGAAGGAGAACGTACTACTCCAAGTGTTGTTAGTTATAAAAATGGTGAAATTAAGGTTGGTACAGTTGCTAAAAACGAAGCTATTACAAGTAGTGATGTAGTTAGAAGTAATAAAAGATATATAGGTACTGATCATAAATTCCATGTAAATGGAAAAGATGTTACTTCAGTAGAAGTAAGTGCACAAATATTAATGAAATTAAAGAAAGATGCAGAGGCATACTTAAATGATAAAGTAACTAAAGCAGTTATAACAGTTCCAGCATATTTTAATGATGCACAAAGACAAGCAACTAAAGATGCTGGTAAAGTAGCTGGACTAGAAGTAGAAAGAATTATAAATGAACCTACTGCAGCCGCTATTGCATATGGTATTGATAAACAAGATAAGAATCAAAAAATCTTAGTTTATGACTTAGGTGGTGGTACATTCGATGTATCTGTTCTAGAAATAGGTGATGGAGTATATGAAGTACTTGCTACAGCAGGTAATAATAAACTAGGTGGAGATGATTTCGATCAAAGATTAATAGATTACTTAGTAAGTGAATTTAAGAAAGAGAATGGTATTGATTTAAGTCAAGATAAACTTGCACTTCAAAGATTAAAAGATGCTGCTGAAAAAGCTAAAAAAGATTTATCAAGTGCAGTTACAACTAATATTAGTTTACCATTCATAACTCAAGGAAGTAATGGTCCATTACACTTAGAAAAATCTATTACAAGAGCTAAATTTGAAGAATTAATTAGTGATTTAGTAGAAAGTACTACTAAACAAGTTAAAGATGCATTAAAAGAAGCAAATTTAAATGCAAGTGATTTAGATAAAGTATTACTTGTAGGTGGATCTACTCGTATTCCATGTGTTCAAGAACTTGTTAAACGTGAAACTGGTAAAGAACCAAGTAAAGAAGTTAACCCTGATGAAGTAGTTGCTATGGGTGCTGCTATTCAAGGTGGAGTACTTACTGGTGAAGTTGATGATTTAGTACTTCTTGATGTTACACCATTAAGTTTAGGTATTGAAACATTAGGTAATGTTATGACAGTATTAATTCCAAGAAATACTACAATTCCTACAACTAAGAGTCAAGTATTTAGTACTGCTGTAGATAATCAACCAGCTGTAGATATTCATATCTTACAAGGTGAAAGACCAATGGCTGCTGATAATAAAACTCTTGGAAGATTCCAACTTTCAGATATTCCACCAGCACCAAGAGGAGTACCACAAATTGAAGTATCATTTGATATAGATGCTAATGGTATAGTTAATGTTAAAGCTAAAGATTTAGGTACTAATAAAGAACAAAAGATAACTATTACATCTAGTACTAACCTTACTGATGCTGAAATAGATAAAATGATGAAAGAAGCAGAAGCTAATAAAGAAGCAGATGCTAAGAGAAAAGAAGAAGCAGAAGTTAAAAATGAAACTGAGCAAATGATTTTCACAAGTGAAAAAGCCATTAAAGATTTAGGTGACAAAGTAACTGAAGATGAAAAGAAAGAAATTAACGAATTAATAGATAATGCTAAGAAAGCAATGGAAGGTAGTGACATTGAAGCAATAAAAGCATCTAAAGATAAACTTAGTGAAAAAGCAATGGCTTTAAGTGCTAGAGTTTACGAAGAAGCAGCTAAAGCTAGTCAAGCTCAACAAGCAAATAATAATAGTGAAAATACTGAATCATCTAATGATGGAGTAAAAGAAGCTAATTATGAAGAAAAATAATAAAAGGCGTTAATTCGCCTTTTATACTCTTTAGGAGGATGTATGAAAGACAAAAGAGATTATTATGAGGTATTAGGTGTATCTAAAGATGCTAGTGAAGACGAAATAAAAAGTGCTTTTAGACGTTTAGCTAAGAAATATCATCCTGATATATGTAAAGATCCTGATGGACCAGAAAAGTTTAAGGAAGCACAAGAAGCATATTCTGTTTTGAGTAATAAAGAAGAAAGAGCAAAATATGATAGATTTGGCCATGCTGCATTTTCTAATGGTGCTGGTGGTGGTGCTGGAGGATTTTCTGGATTTAGTAATGGCTTTGGTGGATTCTCTGGATTTCAAGGAAACTTTAGTGAAGAAGATATGGAAAGTATTTTTGATAGATTCTTCGGAAGAGATGAATATTCTTCATTTAGTGGTGGATTTGGAAGCAAAAAGAATCGTACTAAAAGGGGTAATGACTTAGTATATACTTTAAAAATAGATTTTATGGATGCAGTATTTGGTGCTAAAAAGACTGTTTCTATAGATGTAGTAAGTAATTGTGAAACCTGTCATGGTAAAGGTGGACTTGGTGAAAAAACTTGTCCTACATGTAATGGAAGAGGTAGTATAATTGGAGAAGTAGCTACTATATTAGGTAGAATTCAAACTAAAGTTACATGTAAAGAATGTGGTGGATCTGGAGTGATTTATGATAAAACATGTTCTGATTGCCGTGGTAAAGGTAAAATTAAACAAAGAAAAACTTATGAAATTGAAGTTCCTAAAGGAATTAATACTGGTGAACAAATTAGATTAAGTGGAAAAGGTGAAGCTGGTGTTAATGGTGGAGAGAATGGAGACTTATATATTGAGTTTGTAGTTAGTCCACATCCTTTATATACTAGAAAATCAAGTGATTTATATATGGAATTACCTGTTACTATTACTGATTTAGTATTAGGTGCTAATAAAGAAATTAATACTTTATATGGTCCTATTGAACTTAAGATAAGTGATGGTAGTCAACCTGGAGAAATCTTACGTGTAAGAGGAAAAGGAATTGCTGATGTACATACTGGTAAAATAGGTGACTTATATATAACACTTAAATTAGTATTACCTAATAAGCTTAATAGAACACAAAAAGACTTATTTAAAGAATTAGCTAATACTGAATTAGATGACAATGAAGCATTTAGAAAGTTTGAAAAGTTGAATAAGTAAATTTATTCAATTTTTTCTTTATAGAATCATTTTAAAATGTTATAATTTATATGATAAAGGATGTGATTTTTATAAAGAAAGAATATGTGTATTTATTTTTTAGTCTACAAATATTAATTTTTATTTCATACCTTCTAAAGTTTTTAATATTTTGCATTAGAAGATATTTTGATTCAAGAAAGTATTATAAAATAACTAGAGATGATAAAGAAAAATTTGTATATTTTAGGGATATTATTAAGGAATGTTCTATAGGAGAACTAGGTTATATTTTTAATGAAAAGAAAAATATTAATTCAATTGTCATGGCAGAGATAGAATATTTAAAATTAAATAAAAAGATAGAAATAGTAAATAAAAATATTAATATTATAGATGATACTAATTTAAGAAAAAGTGAAAAGTTCATAATTGAAAGTTATAAGTTTATTGGAACTAAGTACTTTAATAAATTATATATAGAATCAATTGAATCATCTTTAAAAGAAAAAAATCTTATTAAAACATATAAATTTTTCAGCAAATCACTTAATATAATAAACATTATTGTTTTCTTTTTTAACTTGATTTATTGGTTTGTTTACCTTAAATATATATGGAGTACTAATGCATCTAGTTATATTGCTTTTTGTTTTGGTATGATGCTTATTACTACGATGTTATTAATGCTTTCAGTTTATATTAATGATAAAGTTGTCTATATTAAAACAGAAGATGGTAAAGAAATTTATATGAAGTTAAATGGTTTAAAGAAATTTATTAGAGATTTTGGCAATTTTGATGATAAGAGCCTAAGAGAAATAATTATTTGGGAAGATTATTTATTGTATGCAATTATATTAAATGAAAGCAAATTGTTAAAGAAGGAACTAACAAACGCTTTCGGAGAAGATTTTAGTTGATTTTTCTTGCTTATTTCCTTAGTTTGTGCTATATTATATTTGCTTAATCCGATGCATTATATTATGTATGATTAAATAAAGCAATGTAAAGGAGAGATATTATGAATCTAATTGATAAGATTAACAAGAAACAAATCAATCCTAATGTACCTGAATTTAGAGTAGGAGATACTGTTAGAGTTGATGTTAAGATTGTTGAAGGTAAAAGAGAAAGAATTCAATCTTATGAAGGTGTTGTTACATCTAGAAAAGGTGGAAGTGTTTCAGAAACATTTACAGTTAGAAAGAAATCTGGTAATGTTGGAATCAACAGAGTATTCCCAGTAAATAGTCCATTAATTGATAAAATTACTGTAATTAAAAAAGGTAAAGTTAGAAGAGCTAAACTTAACTTCTTATCAGGACTTAAAGGAACATTCAAGATTAAAGAAAGAAATTAGGATTAAACCTGATTTCTTTTTAATTAAAATAACGAAAACGTGTTGAAAAACATATGTGCTTATAATATAATTTATTTATGTTGTATAAATTATTTAAAGATTGGTGATGAAATGAAAAAAATTGTTAAAGAGTATTTGAGTTATATCATTATAATAGTTGTAGTAGTTTTAGTTAGAACATTTTTAGTTACTCCAGGACTTGTTAATGGAGATTCT
Organism: uncultured Bacilli bacterium; assembly: GCA_934096075.1. Classification (GTDB taxonomy): domain Bacteria; phylum Bacillota_I; class Bacilli_A; order RF39; family UBA660; genus CAKOLN01. The sequence continues at coordinate 13,670 of CAKOLN010000006.1, read as the reverse complement.
ATGTTAAGTACACTTCATGATAAAGATTTAGTTATAGTTAATAAAATTGCTTTAAAGAAAGGTGTAAATAGATATGATATAGTAGTAGTTAAAACTGAAGATACTACTATAATTAAAAGAGTTATAGGTCTACCTAATGAAAAAGTAACCTATAAGAATAATAAATTATATATAAATGATAAATTAGTTGATACACCAATTGAATTTCAAGAAACAAATGATTTTGAACTTATAAGTGGAAAAGATGAATATATAGTTTTAGGTGATAATAGAATGATTTCTAAAGATTCTAGGTATATAGGACCAATAAAAAAAGAACAGATTAAGGGTAAAGTTGATTTAGTGTTATTTCCTTTTAAGAGATTTGGAAAAATTATATAAAACAGGTGAGTATTATGAATGAACATAAATTTGTATGATTAATTCAAAGTCAATAGAATTTTGGCATACTTGGAATTGATTTTTAAATTAAATAGTGGTACTTGTTTGAAAGATTAATAATATAGAATTTAAAAGTTCTATATTTTATTTTTTGTTTAATAATTTTATTGACAAACGTATGTACTTATGTTAAAGTGTATATAGGTTGATTTTTTATTAACAATGGAGGAATATATGGACAAAGAAAAATTTTTATCATCAGTTTATTTAATTATTAAAAATAAAGAAAATATGATTTTATTACAAAGAAGACAAGGTACCAAGTTATGGCCTGGATTTTTAGCTCTACCTGCAGGTCACATAGATGAGTATGAGAATGCTTATGATGCAGTTGTTAGAGAAGCAAAAGAGGAATTAGGGATAGAAGTATCGATAAACGATATAGTTGATACCTTTGTTGTAAATAGACGTAACAAATCATTATCACCATATTATGATGTTTATTTTGAAATATCAAATTATAAAGGTAATATAAAAATAAATGAACCTAATAAATGTAAAGAACTAGTTTGGTGTGATATAAATAAGTTACCTGAAGATATGATAGATTTTGAAGTAGAGGCAATCAGAAATAATCAAAAAAATATAAAGTTTAGTGTAATAGATGTGGATAATGAAAAAAAGTTACGATGATTTTTTACTAAGTAAAAGAAAAAAATAAGATATTTAGATTGGCTATATCAAGAAAAATATAATAAAATCCAAATAAATAACTTAGAAGAATGTTTAATGAAAATAAAAACAAATATAAATTGATAAGTGTATGAATTATGAAAAACTAAAGGAAAGGAAATTATTTATGGAAGATAATAAATTAATTATATATAAAAATAGTGAAGGTAATATTATAGTAGATGCTATTTATAAAGATGAAACTTTATGGCTATCACAAAAAGGTATGTCAAAAGTTTTTGAATGTTCTACAGATAATATAAGCCTACACTTGAAACATATATTTGAAGATAATGAGTTAGATAAAAAATCAGTTACCGAGAAATGCTCGTTACCTGCTGATGATGGAAAAAACTATAACACAACTATTTATAGTTTAGATGCTATAATTGCAGTAGGATACAGAGTAAATTCGAAAAAAGCAACAGAATTTAGAATATGGGCAACAAAAATACTAAAAGAATATATGACTAAAGGTTTTGCTTTAAATGATGAACGTTTTATAAATGGAAATAAATATGATACGAAATATTTTGATGAACTATTAGAACGTATCAAAACAATTAGAGTTAGTGAAAGAATGGCATACCAAAAAATCACTGATTTATTTATTGCAACAGCAACTGATTATAATCCTAAGTCAGAAGAAGCGTATACTTTCTTTAAAATAGTTCAAAATAAGTTACATTTTGCTATAAGTGGACATACTGCTGCTGAATTAATATATAGTAGAGCAAACTCAGATAAAGAACATATGGGACTAACTAATTGGAAAAATTCTCCTGATGGTTTAATATATAAATATGATGTAGTTATTGCAAAAAATTATTTAAGCGAAGAAGAAATGAATAATTTAAAAGATTTAACAAATATGTTTTTAGTATTTGCTGAAGATGAAGCAAAACAAAGGCATGTTATGACAATGAAGGATTGGATAAATGCAACTGATGATTTATTAAAGTTTAGAAGAAAAGAAGTGTTAAATAATAGTGGCAGTATATCTCATAAAGAAGCAGTAGAAAAAGCAGAAAAAGAATATGAAAAATTTAGAGTTATACAAGATCAAAAATATATTTCTTCAATGGATGAATTTTACAATAAATATTTAAATGAAAATAATGGTAATGAATAAGAAAGTGATTTAAATGGATATGTACCAAAAAAGAAAAATGAGACAAGAAAAGAAAAATAATGATTTTATAATCAATCTAAAAATAGTAATATTACGATGTAATTAAATTGGAAAAACATGTGGTATAATTGAATATGTAAGGAGATATAATATGTATCTAATTTTTGGAACTACTAGTAAAAGAAAGGTAGAAGATTTACAAAACATAATTAATGAAATGAATTTAGACATTCAAGTTGTTAGTATGGATGATATAGGTTGGGATAGAGGAGAAATTGAAGAAAATGGTTTTACAATAGAAGAAAACTCGTTAATTAAAGCAAAAGCTATATTTACTTTTTGTAAAAATCATAATATAAATTATCCAATAATGACAGACGATGCTGGATTATTTGTAGATGCATTGAATGGAGAACCTGGTATATATACTGCTAGATATGCAGATGATGAACTTGCTTTGAATCCGGATTTACCTAGACATCAGTGTGTTATTAAATTACTTAGAAATCTTAATAATAAAGTGAATAGAAATGCAAAATACAGATGTTGTGTAACATGCATGATGCCTAATGGAGATTATAAACAAGAAATTGGTGAAAGTAATGGGACTATAGCAAAAGAAATAATTGGAGAATTAAAGAAACCATACTTTTATTCAGTATTCGTATTGGAAGGTACAAATGTAGCTTTTAATGAATTAAAGGGTGAAGAACTTTATAATACTTATAGATATAATGCTTTAAGAAAGTCATTGGAAAAATTTTAAACAACTTGTAAAATTAAAATATTATGATTTGCCATATATCCTGGGGATTATAGTTAATATTTGATACCATTTTATGGTAACCATAGAAATGAATCAAAAATTGACGGAATTATACCAAATTTCGTCTTTTTTATGCTATAATTGAATAGAAATGGAGTGATTCCTATGGATAATAAAACAAATATTAACTGGTATCCAGGCCATATGGCTAAGACCAAAAGAGAAATAAAAGAAAAAATAGATTTGGTAGATGTAGTAATACATGTTGTAGATGCTAGAATACCAAAAAGTTCATTTATAAAAGATATAGATGAATTTACTAAAAACAAAGAGAAAATAATTCTTATGAGTAAATATGATTTATGTGATACTATTATCACAGATAAATGGGTAAAATATTATGAAAGTCAAGGATATAAAGTTCTAGTTAAAAAAGATACTATAAAAAAAGATTTAGTTAATATGATTAATTTAGTTATGAAGTCAGTTAATGAAAAAAGAAAGAAAAATGGTCTTTTACCTAAAAAGGCTAAAGTGATGATAGTAGGAGTGTCTAATGTAGGAAAAAGTACTTTGATTAATCAATTAGTTAACAAAAAAGCAACTGAGGTTGGAAATAAACCTGGAGTTACTAAGAATATTAATATGATTAAAATTAATAAGGATATTGATTTAATTGATACACCAGGAATTTTATGGCCTAAGTTTGATGATATAAATATTGCATTTAATTTGGCTAGTATGACTATTATAAAAGAAGAAGTATTACCAATTGATGAGGTGGCAATATTTATATTAAAATCATTAAGCTTATATTATCCAGATAAATTAAAATCTAATTTTGGTGTTGATGATATCAATGATAATGAATTGGAAGAAACATATTCTACAATTTCTAAGTTTAAAGGTATTCCTTTTGTGGATGGTGAACCAAATTATGATAGATTAAATAATATGATTATTAATGAGATAAAAAGTGAAAGAATTAAAGGAATAACATTTGATAGAATTTAAAGTTGTGATGAACAAAATAAAATACAATATTATTGACAAATAGTACTTTATGTGATACAATAAATACGTTTTAGGGGGAGATTAATAATGAAAAAAGGTGAAAGATTAAAAAGATATTTCGGAAAAATAAATTTTAATGATAATGTAATTATTTCTTCAGATAGGATGAAAAAAATACAAGATGAAATGCAAGTTTTAAAAGAAAAATATAAATTAAATCGTACTACACTTTACTCACTTATAAATTATGCAACTAATGGCCAATCATTTAGTGAAAACAATTTAGTTAAAATCGCAAATTTAATTCACGAAATTTTGATAAGTTATGGTTACAGTGAGGAAGAAATAACTGCTTATATGATTAAAAATAGAATTTTGTTTGATTCTAATTATGTGGATTTTAGATACAGATTAGCATTAATGCATAATATAGGTTTATTTGATGATGTATTTTTTTATCATCCAACTGTCTTAACAAAATTTTTTACTGAAAATTATTATAGCACAAGAACTTTATATTCTGTTTTATCACGAAATGTTGTTGAAAAAATTCAAACAAATGAACAAATCTTAACTTCGATTTCTAAAAGTGATTTAGTAGATATCAAAGAAAAGTATCCATTTGATATGGAAAAATTAAAAAAATATGATAAAGAAATGATAAAATATCTTGGAATAAAAAAATTACAAACATTAGCTAGAAAGAAGGAAATGTAATATGGTTACTTTAGATGGAAACTCTGATATAGTTAGAAATAATTTAATTGAAGAGGAAGTTGAAAAAATTAATAATCATTTTGCTAAGTTCGGTCATGATTTTAAAGTTAACAAGTTAGCAATGTTATTTTATAATAAAAAAACTAATTATCCAGGAAGTTTAATTAAAAATATTAATTTTATTATAAGGGTATTGATGCTTGCAAATTTTAGTCCTGAAGAAGCTATTTCTTTTATAGTAAATCATTATAGATTTATATTAGAAGATAAAGATTATTTACATTTAAAATTTGCTATATTAAATAAAGCTGGAATATTAGAGCAAGTTTTAAAAACTGAGCCAGAAGTGTTATTGAAATTAAGCAATCTTAAGACAGAGCGCTTATATGCATTAATATGTTATGCAAAAGCAAGAAATCAAAGTATAGATTTTAAAGCTGTTATTAATTCAAGTTTACCTGTATCAAAAATTGATGAATTAGTAAGTACTTATGAATTAAATTCTACTATTAATAGTTTATTAAATGATTCTTTAGACAAAGATTTGAGATTCTATGATATTCTTGCTAAAAAAGAAAATAAATATACAAAAAAATAAAATATTATTATGACATGAATAATTAAAATTGATCTTTGACTTACCTTATTATAATAAATGAGGTTTAGGAGGTAAAAAATGGAAAAATATAAAAGTGGAATATATGTGGCAGGATTTTTAACTAATCATAAAATGGTTAATTCTGCTAGAATTGATAAACTACGAGAAGAATTTCGAGTTATGATGAAAAACTATAATTTAAGTCGAGATGTTTTATCATCATTTAAAAACTATGAATGTTATAGCCAAGCATTTAAAGAAGATAATTTAATTAAAATTGGAAATTTAATTCATGAAATTTTAATAAGTTATGGTTATAGTGAAGAAGAAGTAACTAATTTTATGGTTAGTAACAAAGCTGTGTTTAATTCTGATTATGTTGATTTTAGATATAGATTAGCATTAATGTATAAATATGGTTTATTAGATGAAGTATTTTTTCATCATCCAGATGTTTTGACTAGACATTTTACTAGATATCATTATGGTACAAGAACTTTATATTCTGTTTTATTAAGAAATGAAATAGAAGGAATTGGTATAAATGAGAAAAATTTAACATCGATTTCTAAAAGTGATTTAGTAGATATCAAAGAAAAGTATCCATTTGATATGGAAAAATTAAAAGAATATGATAACGAAATGATAAAATACCTTAGAATAAAAAAAGCAAAAACATTAGTTAAAAAAAGAAATATAACTACTTTTATAGATTAAATTTAATAGGAATAACAAAATTGTTATTCCTATTTTATATAAGTTTTTAAATTTAGTTTTATATTATAATCAGTACCAATACTAGTGTATAATATTCCCTGCTCTAGTGTCATATTATAGACTGTGTCTTGATTAAAAAATTCATATGTGCTTTTTTCTACAGAACCTAATTTAACGGCAATACTATCTGCCATTATCATAGTAATAATTTTTCCTATACTATCATTTTTTGATATAGTTGTTTCTAAATAATTATCTTTTATTTTAAAAGCATAATTATTTTCGTTGAAAGAAACAACTATATTTCTTTTTTTAACTTTAGCGTCAACATTACTTCCTACGGTTTTATATTGTTTAATAGTTTCGTTATTGTTAAAAATATCTACGATTGATTGTGCTTCTTCTCTATTAGTATCAAATTTTTTATCATTTTCAATCATTCCATATATTCCTAATCCCAGTATAATTAATAAAATTAGCCCCCAAAAAATAGTTCTATAAATATATTTTTTTTTCATAAACTCACCTATAATAATTATAAGTTAAAATTAAAGAAAAGAAAAGAATAAAAATTAAAAATTTGTAAACACTATAAATAGGTGATTAGAGATGAATTTAAACAATAAATTTAAACTTGATTATGGATATGAAAAGTTAAAGATTGATAAATTGCTAATTAACTATAAAAGGACTATTAGGTATAATAAAACAGTTTAAATTAAACTGTTAAAATTTTTTTCTAAATTCATTTATATCTTTTTTTGAACATTTTTCATCTGGACTGAAAAAAATAGGTATAATGTTTTCTTTTGTTTCTAAATGTTTATTAAATTGTTCCAGATAAATATGCATATATATTTTTAATGTTCTTGAATTACCATCGAAAAATGGTTGCATGCATAGTATACTTGCGACTACATTTAATAGTAGTTCTTCATTTAGTTTTTTTTCTTTATTAAGAGATGCTAATTTTGCCTCAACGGATTCTATTATACTAAAATCTCTTATATTGTTGTTAATAGTATAGTCAAAAAGCTTATTATTTATAATAATTAATTTATCAAAATTTACATATGTTCCAAATTTATACATAATTATTCACCGTGAGAGATATTGTAGCAAAAAAGTTAAAAATTGTCTATTCAAAATAAAAAAAATATGTTAAAATTATTTTAGAATAGGAAGGGTATTATGAAGGTTTTATGTATAGGTCACGCTAGTTATGATATAAGTATGTTTACTGAGGGGTTTCCTAAGGAAAATAGCAAGTACAGATTAAAAGATAAATGCGAATGTCCGGGCGGACCCGCATTGACTGCTAGCATTTTATTATCTACATGGGGAGTAGATACATATTTTAGTGGTATAATTGGTAACGATTATTATGGTATGCAAATACAAAAATATTTAGATGAAACTAATGTTAACTATAAATATTTAATACAAAAGGATAATGTTGAAACTACAAAAACATTTATATTAGTTAATAAATTTAATGCATCGAGAACAATTTTTAATACATATATGGAAGATGAGAAGGAACAAATTGATTATGATATTAACCCTGATATAATACTTGTTGATGGAGAAAATTACTTTTTGTCAATTAACGCATTTGAAAAATATCCAGAATCAATTAAAGTTATAGATGCTGGTAAAGTTAATGAAAAAGTTACAAAATTATGTAGTATGTGTGATTATATAGTTTGTTCAAAAGAATTTGCTGAATTGGTTACGATGGTTAGAATTGACTATAATAACCCAAATACATTTAAAGAAATATTAGATAAATTAGAAAATATGTATAATGGTAAGATTATAATTACCTTAGAGAATAAAGGATGTTTGTATAAAATCGATGATAAAATTAAATTAATGAGTGGTATTAAGGTTCATGCAATTGATACAACTTCAGCTGGTGATATATTTCATGGAGCTTTTGTATATGGATTGTCAAAAAAATTACCACTTGAAAAATGTCTAAAAATAGCTAATATAGCTGCCGGACTAAGTGTTAAAAAAATAGGATCATCCAGTAGTATCCCTAGTGTTTTAAAGGTTCATGATATATATGAGAAAAATAAATAATCCTTTTTATGCTTTGTATAGTGTGATTGATTTGCATGGCTTGGATAAAGATACAGCAATATTTAAAGTTAAAGAATTTATAGATGATAATATTAAATTAAAGAATTATGATTTGATAATTATTCATGGAAAGGGAACAGGTATCCTTAGGAAAAGTGTCCATGAATATTTAAAAAATGATAAAAGGGTAGTATCGTATAAATTGGATAATTTTAATGATGGAGAAACAATAGTAAAATTAGGAGGTTTAAATGAAAAATAAAAATGGATATTCTTTAGTTGAGATATTAGCTGTTATTGCACTAATATCGGTTATAATGTTACTGGTTGTTCCTAATGTAATTGAATACTTAAATCAGGGAAGGAAAACAACTTTTTATGATGAGGTGCTAAATATATATAAAACTGTAAGTCCAACTTACATATCTAGATCAAGTGATGGAGATTATAGAACTAAATTTTGTAAATCTGATAGTAATACGAACTTACTGGATATGAGCGATAAACAAGATATCTATTATAATATAGATGTTAACACGGATGGTGAAGTGATTAGAATGGAAATCATGAATAAAAAGTATTACATAATAGTTGAAAATATAAATGGGATTAAAAAAAGCGATATAAAGATTGATGATATTGTTGATTCAAAAGATAAAACAATGTCAGCATGTTAAATAAAAATGTTGCATATTAAATAAAAATATATTAAAATTTATTTAGAGGTAGGAAAGTAGTATGAAAGCAGTAAATAATAAAAATATAAAAGGAATTGTAAAATATTTGGCAAGTTTAAAGGAAGTAGAAGGCGTATTATTAACTATTGATTCTAATGGAGTAAGTAATTTGACTGTAGTTTGTTATAAAAGACCTAATAATTTAATTGTTACAAACATTCCAGTAATAATTAATGACTCTAAAAGTTATGATATAAATAAACCTACATATTACAATGATAAGTTAGTTTATAGTGAAATATTATTTGATAGAAAATCAAGGTTAAGCATTATCAAGGATGAAATACTTTGTAGTACAAGAAAATTAACAATATAAAGTTAATTTTTCTTTTTTGTTTGCTTGTTTATTCTTTTTTTAATTGCTATAATTAATTATGTTTGGAAGGTGTTAATATGGACAATAAGTTGTTGCGTTTTTTTGATAAAATAAATTTAGAAAATGAGTATTATAAATTTTTTGAAGGTGCTAGATTAGAAAATGTTTTAGTAGATAATTATAATAGTACTTGGACTCTTTATATAATGATAGATAAAATGATAGATGCAAGTTTGTTTAATTTGTTGTGTATTAAATCTAGTAAATTACCATTAGTTAGTAAAGTTTATTTTGTATGGAAACATGATGATATAGACAAATTAAAGGATTATGTATTGTATATATTTAATAATTATCAAGAAAAATGTCCTACACTTAAAAGTATTAAAGAAGATGATATTAATATTGATGGCTTAAATATTAGCTTCGAAGTATCTAGTAATGCCGAGTTAAACAAGATTAATGAAGTTATTCCTAAAATGAGAGAATTTTTATTAAATATGGGATTTTTAGGGATTAAAATTAATGTTTGCATAAGTGAAAGTAAGAATAATGAAATACAGGAAATGATTAAACAAAAAGACATAGTAGAAGTTGTTGAAAAGCAAGAGTCTCCTCTTATTATGGGAAATACTATTAAAAGTAATGCTACACCTATTAAAAATATAATTGCAGAAATGAATGATGTTACAGTAGAAGTTTTTGTGTTCGGTAGTGAACTAAAAGAAACTGCTAGTGGATTTAATATAATTACATATAAAATAAGTGATTATACTGATAGTATATATGCTAAAATATTTACTAAAGATAAAGATATAACTAAAATGTTAGGTAAAAGGGTTCAAGAGGGTTCTTGGTATAGAATGAAAGGTTATGTTAAGCATGATACTTATTTAAATGATTTAGTGTTTAATATAAGAGATATAGAAACATTTAATAGAGAAGTTAGTAAAAGACATGATAATGCTCCTGTCAAAAGAGTTGAATTACATTGTCATACAACTATGAGTCAAATGGATGGTTTAATAGAACCTAAAAAGTTACTTAAAAAAGTCAAAAGTTTTGGTATGCGTGGTGTTGGAATTACTGACAAAAATGGTATTCAATGTTTTCCTAAAGTATATAAAGGCAAAGAAGATTTAGAGGTATATTTTGGAGTAGAACTATTTGTTGTAGATGACGAAGTATTAATAATAAATAAAGATTCTGATAAAAGTTTGATGAATAGCGAATATGTTGTGTTTGATACAGAAACAACAGGATTTAATGCAACTGCAGGAGATCAAATGATAGAAATTGGTGCTGTAAAAATAAAAAATGGTACTATTACTGATAGATTTGATGAGTTGATTAATCCTGGATTTAAACTAAAAGAATGGACTACAACATTTACAAATATTACAGATGAAATGTTAGAAGATAAAGATGATGAAGAAACTGTAGTAAAAAGATTTAAAGAGTGGATTGGAGATGCTCCAATGGTTGCACAAAATGCAAGATTTGATATATCTTTTATGGAAAGTGCATATCAAAAATATAATTTAGGAACATTTGATAATGTAGTACTTGATACAATGGAAATAAGTAAAGCACAAAATCCAGAAGCTACTAAACATAGTTTAAGTGCATTAGTTAAGAGATACGGAGTACACTTTGAAGAAGATAAGCACCATCGTGCTGACTATGATGCTGAAGGAACAGCACTTGTTTTTTATAAAATGTTGAAAGCATTAAGTAGTGGTTATGAAACAATAAGTGATTTAAAAAAATTAGTTAATCCTGATTTAGCATATAAAATGAATAGACCTTATCATGTGACGGTTTATGCTGTTAATAATGTTGGTCTTAGAAATATGTTTCAAATTATTAGTTATGCAACAACTAAGTATTTTTATAAAACTCCTAGAACTCCTAAAAGTTTATTGACTAAGCATAGAGAAGGTTTAATAATAGGAAGTGGATGTGTTAATGGTGAAATATTTGAAGCTGCAAAAAGAAATACTGAAGAAGAATTAATGAATTTAATGAAATATTATGATTTTATAGAGATTAATCCACCAAGTATAATGGATTATTTAGTTGAAAGTGGAGAAGTAACTAGTAAAGCTGATATTTATAATATAATAAATAAAATAATTAGAAGTGCAGAAAAAGTAGATAAAATGGTGGTTGCTACAGGAGATGTTCATACATTAGATCCTGAAGATAATATATATAGAGAGATTTTGGTTGCACAGAAACAACCTGGTGGTGGATTCCATCCTTTATTTAAGCCTAATATTAAAACAATACCTAATGCATATTTGATGACAACTGAGGAAATGCTTAAAGAATTTGAATTTTTAGGTGAAGAAAAAGCTTATGAAATAGTTGTAACTAATTCAAATAAAGTTGCCGATATGTTTGATACTGTAGAAATAGTTAAACCTGGATTAAATCCTCCTAGAATGGAAAATTCTGTACAAATAATAAAAGATACTGTTTATGGTAATGCACATAGAATTTACGGTGAAGAATTACCAGAGATAATTGCTACAAGACTGGATAAAGAATTGTCAGGTATTATAAATGGTGGCTATGATGTTATTTATTTGATTGCACAAAGACTTGTAGAAAATTCTAATGCTCATGGTTATATTGTTGGTAGCCGTGGTAGTGTTGGTTCAAGTTTGGTTGCAACCTTCTGTGGTATAACTGAAGTTAATCCGTTGCCCCCTCATTATGTATGTCCAGAATGCAAAAAGAGTATATTTGAATTAGATGGAAAACCACTTAACTTGACATATGGTAGTGGATTTGATATGCCAGAAAGACATTGTGAATGTGGGGCTTTAATGAAAAGACAAGGACAAGATATTCCATTTGAAACATTCCTTGGATTTAATGCCGATAAAACACCAGATATAGATTTGAACTTTAGTGGAGAATATCAAGCGGAAGCACATAATTATACTAAAGTATTATTTGGAGAAAAGAATGTTTATCGTGCAGGTACTGTTTCTACTATTGCTGAAAAAACAGCATATGGTTTTGTTAAAATATATGCAGAAGATAAAGGTATAACAATGCGTAGGCCTGAAATAGAAAGACTTGCACAGGGTATTACTGGTATTAAAAGAACTAGTGGACAACATCCAGGTGGAATTATAGTTATACCTGATTATAAAGATGTTTTTGACTTTACACCTTATCAATACCCAGCTGAAAATACGGAGGCTGCTTGGTATACAACACACTTTGAATTCCATGATATAGAAGAAAATGTACTTAAACTAGATATACTAGGTCACGATGATCCAACAGTATTAAAATATTTAAGTGATGATGTTAAAATAGATATAAATGATATACCACTAGATGATAGGGGAGTAATAAGCTTATTTAATAGTCCTGAAGCTTTAGGTGTAACTCGTGAACAAATAAATTGTTATTCTGGAACTCTTGGAATACCTGAATTTGGTACAAATTTTGTAATCAATATGCTTGAAGAAATAAAACCACAAAAGTTTGCAGATTTAATTAAAATATCTGGATTATCTCATGGTACGGATGTTTGGAACGGCAATGCAAGAGATTTAATACTTGATGGAACTTGTGAATTTGATAAAGTTATAGGATGTCGTGATGACATAATGCTTTACTTAATAAAAGCCGGAATACCTAATGGACAAGCATTCAAGATGAGTGAATTTATTCGTAAAGGCAAAGTTGGTAAAGATCCAGAAAAATGGGTTGAATTTAAACAAATACTTACAGAACATGATGTACCTGATTGGTATATAAAGTCATGCGAAAAAATAAAATACATGTTTCCTAAGGCCCATGCTGCTGCATATGTTATTAATGGTATAAGAGTTGCTTGGTTTAAACTATATCATCCAATTAATTATTACAGAGTTTATTTAAGTATTAGACAAAGTGATTTCGATTTAGATTCAATGATTAAAGGTAAAACAGCTATTAAACAAGCAATACAAAATTTGGAAGCTAAAGGTTTTGATAGAAGCAATAAAGAAGATAGTACTCTTTCAAGTTTAACAATATGTAACGAAATGGTAGAAAGAGGTTTCTATTTTACCAATATTAGTATAAAAGAAAGTGAAGCTACAATGTTTAAGGTTACTCCAGACGGTAAAGGATTAATACCTCCATTTACAACTTTAGATGGAATGGGGGATGTAGCTGCTTTAAAAATTGTTGAAGAAAGAAAAGATAGACCTTATGTAAGTATAGAAGATTTACAAGTAAGAGGTAAAGTTAGTCAAGCATTAATTGATAGATTAAGAGGACTTGGAGCATTGGATGAACTTCCAGAAAGTAGTCAATTAACTTTAGATTTATTTATGTAAATAATCATCAAACCCCTTGAATAACAACTAATGATTTGATAAAATTAAAATGTAAAAAATAAAGGAGCAAACGAAACTATGAAAGAACTAATTCTCTTTGAGTTAAGTACCAAACTTGGTACG